>JBDHIQ010000070.1:0-11014 GCA_039587395.1 Gemmatimonadota bacterium | reverse complement strand
AGTGCCGGAGGTGGGACTTGAACCCACACTCCCGTTTCCGGGAACCGGATTTTGAGTCCGGCGCGTCTGCCAATTCCGCCACTCCGGCAAGTACCCTCAGAAACTAGCCCGGCCACAGGCGTGCGCAACGTCGATCGCCGACCCAGAGATCGGCCCACTCCGTCACACCGCCCTGTCCCGCGCCTCAGTCTCCCAGCAGGTACTGCACCCCGTGGAAGACGAAGATCCACAGGGCGGCGATCAGCGGAACGCCGATGACGTAGGGTACCATGCTCCTCCAGCCCCGGTCCTCGGGCAGGCACGGGTCGGCCATCCGGCAGTACGGGCAGCTGGCGCACTCCTCGCGCGTCGGACGCCGGCACCCACGACACGACGCGGACAGGGTCGGGGATGCCGATGAGGATTGGACCATACTCCGTCTCGACCGTCTCACGGTTCGGTCTCCCGGCACACGGGTCGGGTGAGACACGTGGGTCCACCTCCTCCTTTCAGGCAGATTTCGGTTCCCTGGAAGACGTGTACCTCGGCACCAGCCGCTTCCAACCGCCTCCGGGTTACCGGATTACCGGCCACCGCCACGCAACGCCGCGGCGCGACGGCGAGGACGTTGCAGCCCAGTGAATCGAACTCCTGATCGGGAACTTCCGCGAGATCGAACCCTAGATCCAGCAACCACTCGCGAAACGGCACCGGCATGAGTGGTGAGTACACGAGGGCCAGGTCACGGTCGATCGGGCTCAGAATGGACATCAGGTGAAACACGTCGTGCGGCCCGCGCCAGTGCGGCAGCGGAACCACTGACACCTCGACCTTTTCGCCCAGCAGCCGTGCCAGCTGGCGGATCCCCTCCGCGTTCGTGCGATAGCCGTAGCCAACCGCGACCCTGTCCGGCCGGAGCCACACCACGTCGCCGCCCTCCAGCCGCCCGTCACCCTCGATCGCCCCGACGACCGGAACGCCGAGACCTTCGAAGAACTCCCGGCTCGCCTCGGGCTCCCCTGCGCGAGCCGGCTTCCCCATTTGGCCGAGGATCACGCCAGCGTCGCAGACCACCGTCGCATCCCGCACATACAGCGAATCCAGGCCCACTCCCTCGGCGGCAGGCAACCATTCTATGTCGATCCCGAGGTCCGAGATCAGACCGGCCAACCGGTCGTACTCTTCCAGCGCGCGTCTGAAGTCGGGTGGCCCCTCGTAGTTCAGCGTCTGCCACTGTTCCTGGATGGCGTCGGCGCTCAGGAACGCATCGCGGACGTGCTTGAGCCCCAGCCGCCGGATCCGGCTCGTTTCGCTCTGTCCGCCCCAGAGTGCCTTCATGCTCCCGCTCTCCTTCGTTCGACCTTGACCCGCCTCTCAAGATGTATGAAGGTTCGGCCTCCGAAGGTAGGGACAGGCTGCGTCGAGCGGCCCGTCTTCAGCCCGGCCCACTCGAGTCAGACGGGCCCAGTGGACGCACCAGGTTTCTGAGAGAAAGCAATGGACCCCTACACACTCGGCGGCATGATCTTCTCGCTCATCATGGTGCTCATCGTGGGGGGCTTCATCGTCTCGTTCCCCATCATGCGGCGCCTGGGGGCGCTGATGGAGGAGTCCATCCGCGAGCGCCGGGCCGGCCGTCTCGAGCATACCCAGCTGGCTCAGCTGCAGGGTCAGATCGACGCCCTGACGCGAACGCTGGAAAGCACGGAGCGCCAGCTGGAGTTGCTGGGAGAGCGCCAGGACTTCACGGAGAGCCTGGTGGACTCGGTGTCGCGACGGGCGTTACCCAGGAAGGACGGAGAGGAACCTGGTGCCGGCTGAGGTGGTTTGAAAAAGAAGCGTCGGGGCGTGCGGTAATCGGCGGTAGAAAGCCGTCGTTGATCCTTGCCACAGGAGGGTGCCGCACGCCCGGCGCCTCGTCTTTCCAGACGGTTTTGAGGCCGTTTCGGTCACTAAGACAGCCACCCCCGCTGGATCGTTGCATGGCCGGATGAAGAAAGGCGGACACGGTCGATCCGTTCCCGCCTTTCGTGGTAGTATTGGCAGGCTTCGGCGCCTGCGCTCCGGGCTAGCTCGCGTCGCCGTCCTTCGTCGTCACCAGGATAACTCCGTTGGCGCCCCTGTCCCCATACAGTTCCTCGGCAGCCTTGCCTTTGATGACCTCGACGTGATCGATCCGTGAGTTGTCGATCCGTCCAATCGCGGCTTTGTCAGCCACGATGCCGTCAATAATCACCAGAGGCTCCCCGGCGTCCACCTGCACCTCGAACTGCTTGGCGGGATTCAATTCAGCCTTCTTCAGTCGGAACGTGAGCTCGTTCGCTTCCTTCAGGTGGTCCGCCTCGCCTTCCTCGAGCTCCGTCGCCTGCAGCCTGTACTCGAACTTCCCCTTGAGCGGCTCTTCCGAACCGTCCACGTGAATTCCATCGGCCCGCAGGAGATACCCTTCCTCTACCGGGGTCAATTCGATGGACTCGATGGTGCCCTCCCCGGACATGCGCTCGCTCAGCTTGTGGAGGACCATGGCACCCACGGCCACCTCTTCGCCCTCCGTCCACTCGTTCACCTCTGCTTCGGCAGAGGCGTCGACGGCGGCCGACATCTGCGGCTCGTTCTCTACGGGCATGGGCGCCTCGCAGGCGGCCCCGATGAGGATGGCTGCCACAGCGACGGCGAACACGGTCTTAAGCGACCGGTGCTTGCTTGGTTTGCGAATCATGGAACGGACTCTCCTTTCAAGAAACGATCGGGGCTCTGCCAGGGCGGCCCAGGCAATCCGGTCCGACCTGCCCCGGGCTCCGACCTCGAGCAGAAGCGAGCCATAGCTGGCGGCCGACACGCCGCGCCGCAACACTCGCTCGTCACAGTCGATTTCAATGGCCAGGCGGAGGCGCCGCAGCTGCCACCAGACGGCCAGGTTCCAGGGAACGGCAATGGCGGTCACGAGACCTGCCAAGAGCCAGCGCTGATCCCCGGCTCGCAGGTGCTCCTCTTCGTGCATGCAGATCAGCCGTTGGATCTCGCGGTCCAGCTCGAGCGCCCAGCGCGGCAGCACTACGGCAGCCCGCCGGAAGCCCAAGACCGCGGGACCGCGCCGCTCCGACAGGAGCACGCGAGTTCCCTCGACGTCCCGGCTGATCCAGCTCTGCCGTTCCCGGTGCAGGCGAACGAACGAGGCGCCCACCCTCAGCAGGAGAAGAGCCGCCAGCACCGCCCACAGCGCGACCAGTACACCGTCCAGAGCGGCCACGGCGCCGAACACTCGTTCCGTCGCAGACGGCTCACCCGCACTGCCCTGCTGCCCAAGCAGCCATGCCAGGTCGAACGTTCCCGCCGAGCCGGACTTCGGCCCCGGTGAGGGCAGCCACCGCGAGGGAGAAACGGAAGGCAGCACGCGAGCCGCCAGTGGAAGCGCCACGGAGCTGGCCATGGCTACGATCCAGACGCTACGCGCCTGGCGGCCGTTCAGGCGGCACGCCCGCTCCAGCCCCAGCGCCGCGAGCCCGATCGCCAGCGACGTCACGGACCCGTAGGCGATCCATGCGGCAATCATCGGGCACCTTCCTCGTCGTCCAGGCGCTCCTCGAGCAGGGCTCTCAGACGCTGTAGCTCGTCCTCGGAGAGTCGCCGGTCCGACACCAGGTGCGTGAGGAGCATCTCCGGCGACCCACTGAACATCTTGCTCACCACTCGCCCCAGCGCACTGTCACCGGCCGCCTCTCGCTCCACCAGCGGATGGTATCGGTGGGCTTTCCCTTCCTGGCTGTGCCCGACGTATCCCTTTTCCTCCAGGGTCCGCAACACGGTCAGAACGGTGGTATACGCAAACGGCTCATCCAGCGCCTCGCGCACTTCGGCCACCGTCGCCGATTCCACCTCCCACAGCACGGCCATGACATCCAACTCGCGGCTCGTGAAACTGATCTCCATCCCGATCTCCTGTCGGTCGGTGCGCCGATGCCCGTCGTCACGCGACGGCCCGTCCCTTCCCCGGACCCTTTGTTGGGCGGTGCTACTATAATGCTAGTAGAACATACCGCCACCGCCACGTCCTGTCAACTATGTTTCTAGTAGACAGACGCGCGGTGGCGAGAAAGGGTTGCCTCCCCATGAGTCCGGCCAGCGGGATGATGGCAATGGCGGACGTGATGAAGACGACCGTGGCACTGGCGTGGAAGGCCCACTCGGCCAGCACGGCCACGGGGATGAAGATGAGGAGGAGGCTCAATGCGTTCTCCGGTTTCAGCCGAAGAGCCACCGTGGTCACCTCCGAGGATGAAAGAGCCCGGGGGGAAAAAAAGGAGGCGCCGTCCGGATTCGAACCGGAGTAGGGGGCTTTGCAGGCCCCTGCCTAGCCGCTCGGCCACGGCGCCTCGGAACGCGCGGGAGAAGCCTAATCGATTTGGCTGACGGGGGAAAGGTCCGTTCCGACCGCTCCTTGTGCCCCCTTCCCGGCGTGGAGTATACTCGCCGAATGCGCCTCTGGATCCGTCTGTTTCGCCGTCGTTCGGCCACCTCGGTTCTTGTTGCCGTGGCCGCTTTCGCGGCGGTGCCCTCCACCGCCCTCGCGCAGTACGAATCCGTTTTTCAAGATGGCCGGATCCCGAACAAAGGTCAGTTCTGGCTCCAGTTCACTCCGTCCCTACACAGCTGGCACCAGCAGTTTGCGCTGAACAGCCCCGACCCCAAGATCCCGGACGGCGGAAAGGAACCCCTGATCATTGATTTCCAGGGTCCCATCACCGGACGCCACTACCCGGGTGTCGAGCCCATTCTGGCGGACCTGAACGGGGACGCGGGGGCTCTGGGATTCGACTCTATCGCGCCGGCGGACTTCGCACTGGGCAACCTGGACTACAGCACCATGAACGCCCAGGCCCGCAAACTGGACTTGCGGCTGGAGTACGGACTCACCCGACGGATCAGCATTGAAGCCGGAGCGACTCTCACGCAGACCGCGATGGACCCGGTCTTCGTGTACGACTCCACCGCGTCCAGCATGCTCGCGGGGATGTCCGTCGTGCCGTCGCCCGCAGCGTTCTTTGGCGACTTTCAGGCCGCCCTGGGCAGTCTCCAGGGAGTGATCGACTCGGGCAGCCTGACCCCGGAAGAGACGGTGGTCGCAATGGCTCTGCTGGAGAGCTCCGGCCTGTTCAAGACCGCCCTCGAGCGGCGGGTGGGGGGAAACCTGGTGTTGCCCATCGGGACCAGCGCCGCGGGCGCCCAGATGAGGGCATACTACGAGGCGCTTTCCGCTGGGTACGCCGCCTTCCAGCTGGGCCTGCCGGAACTGACCGTGCCGGATACGGCCACTTCCTTCGACATGACGGGATTCTTCCAGGCCCAGCCGGTCGTTGCCCAGGCACCGGCTGAAACGGTCCGTGGCTGGGGCGTGGGCGAGGTGGAAATCGGTGGGCGGTTCCTCCTGCTGGACCAGTTCGGCGACCGGGTCAGTCCATACCGCCCCCGCTTCGATGACGAGCCCGACAGCACCCGCGTACCGGACCCGAGGCTGGCGGCGTTGCAGCGGAAGATGTTTCGATTCCGGACGACCGTCGGCGCAAAGGCCCGCATCCCCATCAAGCCGGCCAACGTGCCGCCGCTCAACGACCCCACCAGCTACTTCGACATCCCGATAGCGGACGGGCAGCCGGACGTAGAGTTGGCCGTCTATCAGGACGTGGTGTTCAAGAACCGTTGGTGGCTCACGGCCGCGGTCCGCTACGGGCTCCAGCTCCCGGACAGGCTGGACCGGAGAGTCTACACACCCGACCAGCCTTACGCGCACGCGACGACGTCCTCGGTCGTGAAGCGCAATCTGGGCGATTACCTGTCGGTCCGCCTGAGTCCCCAGTTTCGTATCACGGATGTGATCTCGATCGGGCTGGAATATGGATTCTGGAACAAGGGATCTGATAGCTACACGCTGGAGAGCACCGTCGGAGGGCTGACGGACGCATCCGCTCTCGAGCTTGAGACCGGACAGAGCCGCCATCGGTTGGGGCTCGGCGTGTTCTATCGAATGGCGGAAGGCGCGGACCGGGAAGACCCGAGACCTCCCTGGCTGTTCGGGTTCGTGTTTCAGAGCGCCATCGGTGGATCTGGTGGACAGACGCCGGTCGCGCAGCTGGCCACCGTGACCATGCGGATTCCCATCCAGATCTTCTGATTCGGCTCGCCTGAGCCGCTCGCTGCCGGCGCCGCAGCCTCGGACGCCGCAGCTTCAAGGACCGGTGGCGGCGAGCAATTCCTCCGCATGCCGGCGCGAGGCATGGCTTTGGGGATCTCCGCCCAGCATGCGAGCCAGCTCCTCCACGCGCTCAGGTCCCGCCAGCGAGTGGACGCTGGTGGAGGTCCGGCCGTCCACCTCCCGCTTGTACACCGAAAGGTGAGCTCCTGCATGCGCCGCGATCTGGGCCAGGTGGGTGACCACGAACACCTGGTGACCCTCGGAGACTCTCGCCAGATGTGCGGCCACGCGCTGTGCCACGGCCCCGCCCACTCCGGCGTCGATCTCGTCGAACACCAGACAGGGCACCTCGTCGACTACCACGAGCGCGGACTTGAGCGCCAGCATCAGCCGGCTCATCTCGCCCCCGGAGGCAACGCGAGCCAGCGGGCCGGGCTCGAAGCCCGGGTTGAGAGAGGCCCGGAATTCGATGCGTTCGGCGCCACGCGCCGAAATGTCGTCCCGCGTCTCCAGGGCGACCCGGAACTGGCCGCCGGCCATGCCCAGGTCGGGCAGCAGCCGGTCCATTGCCTTCTCCAGCTTTCGGGCGGCCGCGTTGCGCGCCGCTGTCAGCTGGCCGGCTTCTTCCACCAGCCTTTCTCCGACTGACGCCGCCTCCTTCTTCAGACGCGCCACCTCCAGATCCGAGGACTCCATATCGCGCAGTTCTTCCCGGGCAGCGTGGCCGCTGCCGATCACGTCTTCCAGCGCCGGACCGTACTTCTGTTTCAGTCGATACAGCAGATCGAGCCGGACCCGGATGTCCTCCAGGCGGGCCGGATCATGCTCCACGGTCTCCCGGTACTGGCCAAGGCGCCGACCAAGCTCCTCCAGAGCGTGCTGCGCCGTCAGTTGCAGCTCGGTCAGCACTTCCGTGTCGGGATCGATCCGGGTCAGCTCGTTCAACCAGCGCTGGACCTCGCCCAGGCGATCCACCACGGCGTCTTCGCCCCCGTAGGTGGCCTCATACAGCCTGGTTGCCAGGCCCATCAACTCCTCGGAGTGTTCCAGCCGTCGAGCCTCGGACTTCAGCTGCTCATCCTCGCCGGGCTGCAGCCTGGCGTTCTCAATCTCCGCGGCCTTGTACTGCAGGTAGTCCTCCCGCTCCCGTGCCCGTGCCGCCCGATCCATCACTTCCGCAATCCGCGTATGCAGCTCTGCCAGGCGAGCGTGTGTCTCCGCCACCCGGTCGGCGATGTGGCCCGCCTCTCCGTAGGCGTCCAGGATCCGGCGCTGCGCGGACCCGCGCAGCAGCGCCTGGTGCTCGTGCTGGCCGTGCAGATCCACCAGCGCGGAGCCCAGATCGCGGATCAGGCCGGCCGTGGCGGGCGATCCGTTGACCCACGCCCTGTTGCGCCCTTCCTTCTGGAGCTCGCGGCGCAGAATCAGCCAGCCGTCCTCACTCTCCAGACCGGCCTCCTCCAGACGCTTCAGCAGGTCCGGGCGAGCGCTGATGTCAAAGCAGCCTTCGATGAGCGCCCGCGACTCACCCTGGCGTACCAGGTCGGACGACGCCCGCTCTCCCAGGAGGAGAGACAGCGCTCCAACGATGATCGATTTGCCGGCACCGGTTTCACCGCTCAACACGGTGAGTCCGGAGTCGAAGTCCAGGCGAACCTCGTCGATGACCGCGAAGTTGCGGATGTGGAGCTCGCGCAGGAGGGCTGTCGGCGCGCTACGGGTCTCGAGCACAGCCACGGCTTCTACCCCTGGCCGATCGGACGCACGTCGCCCCAGCGGAGCTTCCGCCGCATGACAGTGAAGAAGCTGACTCCCGGGAAGCGGATGAGACGGAGTGAGTGTCCCGAACGTTCAATCTCGACACGATCACCGGTCCCGAGGTGGCTCCCGGTCTGCCCGTCCACCGTCAGGGCTATCTCGCCTTCTTCGGAGAGGAGCTCCACTGACAGCTTCGTGCTCCCGGGAAGTACGACGGGCCGCACGGCCAGGGTGTGTGGCGAGATGGGCGTGGCAAGGATTCCGTCCATTCCCGGGACCAGAATAGGCCCGCCAGCGGACAGGCTGTACGCCGTCGAGCCTGTCGGTGTGGCGATGATGAGCCCATCCGCGCTGTAGTGACCTATCTCATCGTCGTCGGCCCACAGCTGGAGGGTGATCATCCGGGCGAAACCGCTCTTGTGGATGACCGCATCGTTCAAAGCGTAGAACGAACCATCGGCCTGCCGCGCGGTCTCCATACGGTCCACGTCACCAGACTCCGCGCTCCCGGACTCCGCGTCGCCGGACTCGTGGCTTGCACTTCCACTCCGGCGGACCCGTACCTGTAGCGCCTGGCGTCGATCCTCCTCGAACTCGCCGGCCGCCAGACGCTCCAGCGCCTCCTCGAGCTCCTCCTGGGGAATCATCGTAAGAAAACCCAATCGCCCCAGATTGCACCCCAGCACGGGCAGTCCACGCGGGCCGGCCACGTGGGCGCCACGCAGCAGTGTGCCATCACCACCCAGCGTGAGCACCAAGTCCACGGAGCTCACGGAGTCCTGCAGCGACTCGTGCGAGCCACCCAAGCGACCCATCAGGGACCGCTCCGGCCACAGCTCGTAGCCAAGTCGGGCGGCCGCCCCGGACAGTCGCTCGAGCACCTGCTCCAATCCGGGATAGTGGAGATTGGCCACTACTCCGATGCGTTTCCCGATGGGCGTTCTTTCCGGTCCCGACGACATTTCCACCCTACTCCGTTATCGGCCGCAGTCTTCCTAACTTCGCCGCTCGATTACCAGGTCGGCGATGGCGAGCAACGCGTCCGCTCTGTCCAGTCCGTCCAGCTCTCCGCGTGCGTGATCCGCCAGCTCGCCCCCGAGCCGAACGGCACCATCCAATCCCAGCACGGCCGGGGTCGTCGCCTTTCCCAGTGCCACGTCCCGGCCTCGTGTCTTTCCCAACTCGCTGGAGCTTCCTGTGACGTCAAGGATATCGTCGATCACCTGGAAAGCGAGACCCAGCTCCAGCCCGAACCGTCGCAGGCGCCGCTGCATGGCGTCATCCGCTCCCGCCGCCAGCCCGCCCATGACCACCGCGGCCGTGATCAGCCGTGCCGTCTTCCCCCGGTGGATGTCCTCCAGCTCCGGCCACGCCACCGCCCTGCCCTCGGCTTTCAGATCCAGCCACTGCCCACCGACCATGCCGCCACCCCCGGCGGCGCGCGTCAACTCGAGCACCAGGTCCCGGAGACAGCTGTCCGACAACCCCAGTTGGTCTCCCGCCGAATAGATGGCGCGGACCGCCATCGGCATGAGCGCAGCCCCTGCAAGTACCGCCGCCTCCACCCCGTACACCACGTGCAGCGTCGGCCGACCCCGCCGGAGCACGTCATCGTCCATGCACGGGAGATCGTCATGAATCAGCGAGTACGCGTGTACGAGCTCCACGGAGCACGCCAGGCGAGCGATCCCGGCATCCTCGCCGCCCGCGGCACGATACCCCGCCATGAGCAGCAACGGCCGAATGCGCTTGCCCGGGGCGAGCACGGCATGACGTATGGGTTGTTCCGCCGTGGCCGGACACTCCGCAGCCAGCGCGTTCACGAGATCCACCAGCGCGCGGTCCACCGCGGCGCGGGCGACGTCCAGCAAGACGGCTCCGTTCTGGTCCGTCCAGTCAGGATCGGTCAGCGGCACGATCCCTTCCATCTCAGCCCGGCTGGGGCTCCTCGGAACCCGGCTCGAACCCAATAGTCCGCAACTCCCCGGAGGCCTCCTCGATCAACTCCTCGATCTCGCCGCGCGCCTTCTCCAGCAAACGGTTCGCCGTGCGAAGGTTATCGACCCCCTTCTCGAACATCTTCAGCGCGTCGTCAAGCTCCAGCTCATCTCGCTCCAGCGCGCCTACGATCTGTTCAAGCTCGGCAAGCGCTTTCTCGAAGTCCGTGGTGCCTTCTTCGCTCACTCTTCCAGCTCCGCTTCCAGGTCTTCCGTTTCCTCTGCCGTGCAATGCACGACGCCGTCAACCACGCGCAGGCGAAACGTACCGCCGGTCCGGAACATGGCCAGGCGCCGCAGGACTTCGCCCTCCACGCCCAGCGGAACCGCATACCCGCGCCGCAGCGTGCCGAGCGGGCTCAGGGCGTCCAGTCGGTCGGCCTGCCTGGCCATTCGCTCGGCCCATCGTTCCAGGCGCGCGTCCATGGCCCGCAGTAGTTGCTCCTCCAGACGGCGACTGGTGTCCACACCGCGATCGGTCCGCCGCCGCAAGCTGTCGATCAGCCTGTCCTTGAGCCGACGAATCCGAGACCCTATCTCGTCCCGGTCCGGAACGACCAGCTCGGCCGCCGCCGATGGCGTCGGTGCACGCACATCCGCCACGAGATCGGCAATCGTGATATCCACTTCGTGTCCCACCGCCGACACGACAGGCACCGGACACGCCGCGATGGCCCGGGCCACGACCTCCTCGTTGAAGCTCCACAGATCTTCCACGGAGCCACCGCCACGGGTCAGGATGATGACGTCCACATCCTCGCGTCGGCTCACCGCCCGCAGCGCGCTCCCGATCTGTTCGGCCGCCCCCTCCCCCTGGACCCGGCAGTCACAGAGCAGCAGGTGTGTCCATGGGGCCCGGCGGCGTACCACAGTCATCACATCCCGGAGGGCGGCACCGGTCAGGGACGTGACCACCGCGACCCGGGCGGGGATGGTGGGAAGGCGGCGCTTGCGCGCGGGATCGAGCAGTCCTTCATCCCCGAGCTTCTGCTTCAGCTTTTCGAATGCGATCCGCCACAGTCCGTCCCGCCCCTTGCCCTCCAATGCCCGGACGATGAACTCGAAACTGCCGCGCCGCTCATACAGGGTC
>JBDHIQ010000273.1:0-2399 GCA_039587395.1 Gemmatimonadota bacterium | reverse complement strand
GCCAGCCGCTCCTCCACGGACAGCGTGGCAACCCCGGGACCCGAGAACTCGACGGCTGCGTTCAGCACTTCGCCCTGGTTGTAGAGACCGCACAGGGCAAGGATCACGTCCTTGCCCGCCGCTCCCTCCGGCAGCTCGCCTTCCAGGACGACGCGCAGCGAGCGCGGGATCTGCCACCAGAACGTCCCCGTCGCCCAGATCGCCGCCGCGTCGGTGCGGACCACCGGGGTCCCGAGGGCGCCGACTCCACCGTACATGTTGGCGTGCGAATCCGACGCAACGACAAACGCCCCGGGGACGGCATATTGCTGCTCGACCATCACTTGGTGGCCGATGCCCGTCCCGGCCGGATAGAAATCAATCCCCTGTTCACGCGCGAACGCCTCGATAGCCCTGTACTTGGCCAGGTTCTCCTCAGACGTGTTCTGGATGTCGTGATCCAGCGCGAATACGGGCTGTCCCGGATCGTGAACTTCCGTCGCGCCTATCGCGCGGAATTTCTTCAGCACCGGCGCGGTATTGTCGTGCGTGAGCACGTGTCGTGGCCGCACCGTCAGGAAGTCCCCGGCGCGCAGGGGACGATCCTCCGGACCCTCCGTCATGTGTCGTTGCGCGACCTTCTCGACGACCGTCTGTCCCATGGGGTCCTCTCTATGCGAAGACGGGTGCCTTCGCCGCCGTCAGTTCCATCAACTCGCTGATCGAGTCGACATCTTCCAGACTCCAGACCGCTTCCTTCAATCGCTGCCGGTCCTGCTCCGACATGATCGGAGCCGCCAGTGCGTCGAACTTCTCCTCGATCTCTTGGTCCGTGAGCGGATTTCGCGGATCGCCCTTCGGGTAGTCCACCTGCTTGGTGAATTCCCGGCCGTCCGTCGTCACGACGGTGACGATCACCCGCTGGAGCTCGGGGAACAGCGCCTCGATCTCCGGATCCGCTACCACCTCTACCTTGTGAAGCTGCGCCCGGATGGTCGGGTCCATGATCTTCTGGTCCGTGAACTGGAGCGGCGTCACCTGCCGGTCCGCCACGGCCGCCGCGATCACGTAGGGCAGGCTGTGGTCTGCCGTTTCCTTGGTGCGCGGATCGTACTTGCTGGGGTCTGCCAGGATATCCGCGGCGCGGGCCAGGGAGCGGATGTGGACCTTTTCCACTTGATCCGCCTGCAGGTCGTTGTCCTTGATGAGGTCCAGAGTACAGGAGATCGGAGCGTGGGTCAGGGCTTCCGTGGGGAAGGCCTTCATGCCACAGCGGGTGATGCGGAACGCGTCGCCCAGCCCATCTTCCAGGAGTTCCAGCTTCCACTCCGGACCCATGCAGTGGGCCAGTCCCTCTTTGCCGTCTATGACGTGCTCCGGACCCGTGTATCCCTTCTCCGCCAGGAGGGCTGCCAGCACGCCGCTCTGGGTGGCCATCGGGTCCACCGTGTTCTTCATCATCGTGAGCTTGCCCGCCGTGACCGCGCCCAGTGTGCACATGCGCGAGCCCGAGATCCCGATGGCGTGCTGCATCTCTTCCCACCCCAGGTCCAGCATGCGCGCCGCCACGATAGGCGATACGAAAGCCGTCAGCGTGGCGTGGTGCCATCCGCGCTCCCGGATGCCGGGGATGGCCGCCTCGCACAGTCGCATCTCGAACTCGTGCCCCAGCACGATTCCGACAATCAACTCGCGTCCGTCCTTGGCCGTCCGCTCTCCACAGGCCATGGCCGCCGGGATGATGTCGGATGGGTGGGAGGGATCCTGCTGCCAGTAGATGTCGTTGTAGTCCATCACGCGGACCATCAGCGCGTTCAGCAACGAGGCCGAGACGGGATCCATCTTCGCTCCCGTCCCGATGACTGTGGCCGGCCCGGCTCCGCCGTGCTCTTCAAGTACCTCGAGTGCGATCTTCACGTCGTGTTGCTGATAGCCGCCCAGGGCGCAGCCCAGGGAATCCAGCAGGTACCGCTTAGCCTCGCGAATGGCGTCGTCGCTCAGATCCGCGTACGAGAGATCCGTGGCCCATTTCGATATGCGGGCCGTAATGGTCTCGCTCACTTCTCTCTCCCTCCTGCAGGGTTCGAAGCCGTTGTCGGCGGCCGGGCCCCGTGCCCGGTCCCGTGCCTGACGTGGCCTACAGATTCTTGAATGGATCGAAGCTCATGAAGTCGGCATGGTGCACGATGAACGCCTCGGTGGTGCGGGTGACCAGGTCACCCTCCGCAGCATGTGTCGCGATCAGGTGGCAGACGTCATCGGGCACGCCGCACGCCATCGCCAGGTGCACGCCCGTGAACGGATGGCGCAGCGCCTGGCCGCGGTGACTCTGGCCCAGCTGGCCGTCCACCTTCTCGTACTCCAGGAGCTTGCCTACATCGGCCAGAATGGCCCCGGCAATCACGACGTCCATGTCGATC
>JBDHIQ010000272.1:0-2666 GCA_039587395.1 Gemmatimonadota bacterium | reverse complement strand
GCCCTCCGGCAGGAGCTGGACGGAGACGGTTCCCATCTCTCTGCCGCGCGGGTTGTAGCCGACTTCTCCGCCCAGCGCGTGCGCCAGCAGCTGGTGCCCGTAGCAGATCCCCAGGGTGGGTACCGATGCTGCCACGGCATCGCGCAGCCATGGGACAATCGCTCCGAGCCATGCCGGCCGGTCGGTCACCATGTCGTGGGAGGCCGCGATGACCACGCCTCCAACGGTCTCCGGCCGCGGGAGCCTCTCGGCCTCGGAAGTCTGGCCCATATCCGGTCGATCGATGCCGGCCACGGTCCAGTCCTCGAAGTCGCCTGCCTCTGCCTTGATTGCGTCGTGGGTCGTCCCGGTCTTCAGGATGACGAGTGGTTGTGACTCGCTCATGGCTCTCTTCTCATCGCTTCGGGGTCCCAGCCCGGGTGGTGGCCTTCACGTAGAGACCGTTCACCGACACGCGTTTCCCCCACTCCGATTCGACCTCCACCGTCACGGTCTCGGACCGGGGAGTGAGTCCGCGCGCCTTCATGTCTGCATCGAGCCCGCCTGCCTCCACCAGGTACACCGGGCTTGCAGGGAATCCGCTGTACAGGTGCCTTTCACCCGGAACGGCATCCAGCACTATGCCTTTTGGCCGTGTGCGAGGGCTGAAGTTGGACACCAGAAGGAGCCCGCCCGGCTTGAGTACGCGGACTGTCTCGCCTAGAGCCCCGTGCCAGATCCGGGCTGTTGTCGCGTTGTGGTAAACGCCCAACGCCACGATCAGATCAAAGAACTGGTCCGCGAACGCGTCCAGGCTCTCCATCGCGCCGACAACGACTCGTCTCCGCGACTCGGCTTCTCCCAGTACGGCTGCCACCAGGCTTCGAGTCCTGGCCACCATGGCGTGCGCGCTGTCCACGGCGAACACGTCGAAGCCACGCTCGGCCAGGAGCACCGTGTTCCTGCCCCCGGCGCATCCCAAATCCAGGACTGTGGTGGCCCCGGGATCCGCGTAGGTGTCGGCCAGCGCGAGCAACCTGTGGTCGGGAGCCCGGCCGGCGAATCGCTCGACCTGCTCGGGATCGTCCCAATAGCTCATGGCAGCCTCTGAATCTGATGCGGACGGCTGTAGGGTTTGAGAGCCGGGTGCAAGGCCAGCAGCGTACCGATCAACAGCACGGGCATGGTCCAGGCGGCAGCCGCCGTCGGGCCTATTTGATCGCCCAGCGCCCCGGCTGCCAGCACCGCAGCCGACCCGGTTGCCCAGGCCAGACCCATTACGATACCCGAGCCGATGGCAGTGCCTTCCGGCATCATCTCCTGCGCCATCACAACCAGCGGCGGAAGCAGCGCCATGTTCAGAAAGCCGGCGGCGATGGCCGCACCGATCGCGACCGGACCGGCCGGTGCTGCCACCACGGCCAGTATGTGGGCGGGTACGCCCAGGATCGTAGCCCCGACCAGAATATGGCGGCGGTCTATCCGATCGGTCAGCGCGCCAGAAACCAGCGTTCCCAGGGCCTGCGCCCCCAGATAGATACTGAGCATGGCCGCCCCGGTCGCCTCGCTCCCACCGGCTTCGGCCACGATGATGGGCTCGAACGTAAGGTACGTTCGCTGCAATAGCGTTCCCACGGCACTGATCCCGAACGCGATGCCGAGGGGGCCTCGCAGCAGTCCCAGCACCTTACCCGGACCGGGAGGTAGCTGGCGTTCGCGGCGCGGCGGATCCCGGGGAAGGAACACCAGCAGCGTGACTCCAATCAGCACGCCGGGGACCATCGCCACCCACATGCCGTCCAATCCGGCCACTGCAACTAGCGCCACCGCCAGCAGCGGTCCTACCGCGTACCCCACCGCCCCTCCGAACGAAAAGATCGAGAGGCGGACGCCGCTGCCTCTTCCCTCGGATGCCCGGGCCGCTGACGATGCACCCGGCGGATGGAACGACGCCGCGCCCAGGCCGGCAAGGACCAGGAGGAGAACAAGAATGCTGAACGTCGGCGCCCGCCCGATCAGCGAGGAGAACACGCCGGCAAGGATCGGCCCTGCGGCGATGAAGATCCGGCGGCCGTACCGATCCGCCAGATACCCGGTGGCCGGCTGGAGCACGGAGGACGCGATGGAGAGAGCGACGACCAGGGTGGCCGCCAGGGTGATAGACAACCCCAGCTTGTCCATGATCCGGGGAAGGAGCGGGTGCAGGAAACCCATGTAGGCATCCACCGTGCCGTGCGTCGCCGCCATGACGATCGCCACGGTCGCCAGCCCGCCGGCACGACGACTGGCCGCAGCCTCACCGGGAGCAGGCACGCTACCTGTCACTCTGCCTCAGGGTGCCGGGAGACAGCTGGGGAGCCCCTGATCAGCCAATCGACTGGTAGATCTCGTCGAACAACGTTTGTGAAACGAAGAGTCCCATGCCGCGGGCTTCGCTCAATTGCTCCCGGTACCCGTCATCGGCCTCCATGCGTCCCATCACCTGTTCGAAAGCTGCCAGTGAATCGAAGGTGGCAATCCAGCACACCTGGTACATCTCGCCACCGACGCGTCGGGCCGCCTGGAGATTCGCACCCTCGATGTTGTCCCTGATGTACGCGGCCAGGTCGGCCGCCCATTCCATCGCGTCCATCAGCTTGCCTTCGTGTACGGTTGCGGTCCGAACGAACGTGATCACTGATCCTCCT
>JBDHIQ010000271.1:0-2403 GCA_039587395.1 Gemmatimonadota bacterium | reverse complement strand
ACGGCGGCCGAAAAGATGAGGGTGCTCGATGAACATGGTATCGCGGTTGCCCAGCGTCCCGTGGACATCGTGGACCTGGTCCGCGACCGCCTGTAGGAAACGGCACCGTGAGCGATCTACTCCGGGTTCGTGATGCGATGACGGCAGACGTTCTCAAGATCTCGCCGGACCAATCCCTGGCGACGGCAGCAGGGTTGATGAGCGCCCGCGGCGTCAGGGCGCTTCCAGTCGTCAACGCGGACGGGGAAGTGATCGGGCTCATCACGGACCAGGAGGTTATGGACCGCTGTTTGCCCTGGATGGGCGTCCGCTTCGAGACTCCTGCGGTCCGGGAGGCGCTGCACAGCCTGAAGTCGACTCGGGCTGGAGACCTGATGCACCGTCGGGTGCTGTGCGTGAACGAAGACCAGGCGTTGCATGAGGTGGCCACCCTGATGATCAACAAGGACATGGAGCGTTGTCCGGTGGTCGCGGATAGCGTCCTTGTCGGCATTCTGACGCGGGGGGACATTCTGCGGAAGTTGCTGACCGAGATGACGCGCGAGAACGAAGACAGCGGCGAGTAGACCGCGAATAGAGCAGAGAGAACATGAGCGAACTATCCACACAGACAACACTGGCCATCATCAAACCCGACGCGTTCGGATCCGGAAAGGCCGGGCAGATCATCGCGCATCTCGAGTCGAAGGGGTTCGTGGTGCGGGCTGCGCGCGTCACGCACCTGAGTCGCGCGGCCGCGGGCGAGTTCTACGCGGTCCACCGGGAGCGCCCGTTCTACGGCTCGCTGATCGATTTCATGACGTCCGGCCCGTGCATGCCACTGGCACTGGAGCGCCAGGACGCAGTAGGCCATCTGCGAACGGTGATCGGCGCCACGGATCCGGCGGAAGCGGAAGAAGGTACCGTGCGGGCTCTGTATGCGGAGAGCAAGGAGCGGAACGCTATTCACGCTTCGGACTCGCCCGAGAACGCGACAACCGAGCTGGCGTTCTTCTTCAGTACTCACGATCTGGTGGCCTGACGGCGTTGACCTTCCGGGGTCAAGCGGCGGTCGCCGAGGCCCTGCCCACCGCGCGGCGATGGAGTCCGATGTTCGAGTTGGATCTGCAAGGCCTGAAGCAAGAATCCAGGGAATGGACTGAGTCGATCCCGCGTCCAGGTGAAATATGGCCGGATTTGCCCGCAGAGTTCCAGGGCGCCGCGGAGCTGCACGCCCGGGCGGAGCTGTCTTCCGATGGCAGCGTGCATGTTCAGGGGAGGATACGGGCGGAGATCCGGCAGAGCTGCCGCCGCTGTCTGACGGAGATCGACGCCAGGCTGGACGTACCTTTGAATTTGTGGTTCCGGCCCGGTGTGGTCGCCGGCGAGGAAGAGGGGATCTGGGCTCTGGCTCCCGAAGCCGGACTGGTGGACCTGGGGCCGGCTATTCTCGAGGAGCTCACGTTCGCCACGCCGGCGTTTCCGGCGTGTAGCCCGGACTGCCGCGGGCTGTGTCCCATCTGCGGCGCACGGCGGGATGAGGTAGACTGTGCGTGTGCTACGGAGGAGTCCGATCCTCGTTGGAATGCGCTCCGGTCGCTGCTGGGCTGATCATGCAGAAGGCCGCAGGAAACGCCCTCGAGGACCGCGCCGGTGGTGCCGGAGCTTGACAGGAGCCGCTTCGCGTCACTAGTTGTCCGGGTTTTCCGTGTCAGGATGGTTCCCGGCACAGCGCGCCAGAAGCCAACAACGCGAGACTAGAGAATACGATGGCGGTTCCGAAGAGAAGGACATCCAAGCAGCGCAAGCGGAAGCGACGTACGCACTACAAGGCGAAGGCGACGGCCAACCAGTCGTGCCCGCGCTGCGGAGATCCGCGTAGACCACACCGAGTATGCCCGACCTGCGGGCACTACGGTGGGCGAGAGATCGTCGCGGTCGAAGAGTACTAGACGGCCGACGGCCTCCAGGAGGCATCCGACCATGTCCGGCGAAGTCCGAATCGCCCTGGATGCCATGGGTGGTGACGGGGCGCCGAAGACGCCCGTAGCCGGGGCGGCGGCGGCGATCGCCGATTCCGACGAGAACTTCCGCGTACTGCTTGTGGGAGACCCGGCGGCGCTTGAGGCGGAGCTGAAGACCTGCACGTCGCGGGACCGGCTCGAGATTCTCCCGGCCAGCCAGACGATTGGGCCAAACGAGCGGCCGGTGTTCGCGGTCAGGCGAAAACGGGATAGCTCGATCGTAGTAGGACTCAGGGCCGTGCAGAGCGGGGAAGCGGATGCGTTCATCTCCGCCGGCTCGACCGGGGCGGTCATGGCCGCCTCCGTGTTCATCCTCGGGGCCCTGCCCGGGGTGTATCGCCCTCCGGTTGCCGCTCTGTTTCCCACCATGGGGGGGCCGAGCCTGGTTCTCGATGTCGGT
>JBDHIQ010000069.1:0-16498 GCA_039587395.1 Gemmatimonadota bacterium | reverse complement strand
CTCACCCTCGAAGTAGAGGATCTTCTGGCGCTGATCCCTGACCTCGATGAGCGCCTGCCGGACGTTGTTGGCCGTTACGGCCTCTCCCTCTTCCGGCCGCACCCGGAACGCCACGCGCCGCGGGCCGCTTTCTTCCGTCTGGAATTGCACGCGGACCGGCAGCTCGCCATCAGCCGGGAGATCAAACTCCTCGGATCCGAGGATCCGGCCGGCGTCTTCCACATCCAGCCGCACGCGACGTCCCGCGTATCCCGCGTGCGACACGATGACATCGGCAACCAGCGTGGTCCCTACAAGAACGGAGCGAGGGACCTCCACACGCTGAATCTCGATGTCGGGGCTGATGCGCTCGCTTCCCAGGCCCACGGTGTAGACCGGCACGGCGGCCGCCTGCAGAGCCAGGAGAGCGTCGGTCATCGACTGCCCCGAGTTGTCGGCTCCGTCACTGACCACGACCAGACCGGAGAGCGGCAGCCCGGCCAGTTCCTGTTGGGCGCGGTCCATCGCGGTGGCCAGATCGGTACGGCCACCGGCAAACCGCAGCTCGCCGGCGCCGGCTACCCGGGTGGCATCGGAGGAAAAGCGATAGTAGCGGACCCGAAACCGCTCTTCGAGCGCCTTTCTGATGGCACCTTCGGCCTGCGGCTCCTCCGTTTCCGGCGCTGCCGGAGCGCCGCCGAACAGGTCGCCGATGAGCTCACCGCGCGCGCGGCCGTCCACGTCGGTCACGCGCATGCTCCGCGAGTCGTCCAGCAGCACGGCAATGAAGTTCCGCTGTGGAACCACGGTCGAGATAAGAAGCACCGGCTGGAAGAGACAGAACAGCACCAGTGCCAGGGCAGCCGTGCGGACAGCCGACAGGAGGAGGCGATCCAGGCGGGTCACGTCTCCCCCGACCCGGCGGTAGCGCAGCAGGGTCGGAACCAGGAGCGCCAGGACCGTGATGCCGGCGGCCAGAGCCCACCAGGGGAAGGCGAGAATCAGCTCCCCCCTCTCGAAGACGAGAGGTCTGTATTTGAACAGGAACTCGAACACGGACTCGCCCGGTCAGAGTGACGCTATGTCGTGGCACCTCCACAGATGGTCTCTACCGTTGAACAACCGGTCAGCCCGCACCGTTGCTCGGTTCCCGCTTACACCCGTGTCGTCACCGCGTTCATTTGGGCCTCCGGGGCGGGCGGCCGGTCCGGATCCGGCAGCCAACGTCGTCGCTGCGCCGGGTGTTACAGACCATGTGGAAACGCTATTCCCCGGGCCGCGGCTCCGCGGACCCGGATTGACCGATCCTCGAGAACCTCACTGCCGGGAAAGAAAGGCAGACACTCGGAGGGCTGAACCCATGCGAAGATTCCTGTACTCGTTTCTGATCTTCGGACTCGTCTCCACCTCGCTTCCCATCGTCCCATCGGTCGTGTCACCGGCCATGGCACAGGATGAGGAGGAAGAGCAGGAGGACGCGGCGCCGAAGCTCGACTCCGGCCTACTGTCTGGCCTCAAGTGGCGAAGCATCGGGCCCGCGCTGATGTCGGGGCGCATCATCGACATCGCGGTGGATCCGGTGGTTTCCAGTACCTGGTACGTCGCGGCCGCGTCGGGCAACGTCTGGAAGACCACGAACGCCGGCACGACGTGGCGGCCGATCTTCGAGTGTGGGTCGGTACGGGCGAAAACAACAGCCAGCGCAGCGTCGGTTTCGGCGACGGCGTCTACAAGTCCATCGACGGCGGCAACTCGTTCAAGAAAGTCGGGCTTGGCGACTCCGAGCATATCGGGATGATCAAGATCGATCCGCGGGACTCCGATGTGGTCTATGTGGCGGCGCAGGGCCCGCTGTGGGCACCCGGCGGAGACCGCGGTCTCTTCAAGACCACGGACGGCGGGGAGAACTGGGAGCTCAGCCTGGATATCGACGAGAACACCGGCGTGAGCGAGGTCTACTTTGACCCGCGCAACCCCGACGTGCTGTACGCGGTGGCCTACCAGCGGCGCCGACACCAGTGGGTGCTGCTGGATGGCGGTCCGAACTCCGGTCTCTGGAAGTCGACCGACGCCGGGGCCACCTGGCGCAAGATCAACCGCGGTCTGCCAAGCGGCGACAAGGGGAAGATCGGGCTCACAATCTCGCCCGTGAATCCGGACATGGTGTCCGAGGATGCCGGCCGCACGTTCACGCGGCTTGGCGAGGAGTGGAAGCACGTGGACAACCACGCGCTGTTCATCGACCCGGATGATCCCAACCATCTGATCGTCGGCTGCGACGGGGGTCTCTACGAGACGTTTGACCGGGGGGCCAACTACCGGTTCTTCGAGAACCTACCCCTCACCCAGTACTACAAGATCGCGCTGTCGAACGATCAGCCGTTCTACTACGTGTACGGTGGGACCCAGGACAACAACACGCAGGGCGGACCGTCGCGCACCACCAGCGTGCATGGAATCCGCAACGATGACTGGTTCGTCACCCGCGGCGGAGACGGCTTCGACCCGGCCGTGGACCCCGAGAACCCCAACATCGTTTACTCGCAGTCACAGTATGGCGGTCTCGTGCGATTCGACCGCGCCACGGGCGAGCGCGTAGGCATCGTCCCGCAAGAAAGTGCCGACGGTCCGCCGCTCCGCTGGAATTGGGACGCCAGATCCTGTTCCAAAGCGACGACCGCGGTGACTCGTGGCGCGCCATCAGCGGCGACCTGTCGCGCGACCTGGACCGGAACCAGCTGCCGGTCATGGGCCGCATCTGGAGCGTGGACGCGGTCGCCAAGAACCGTTCGACGTCTCTGTACGGTTCCATCGTATCGCTGGCCGAGTCGCCGCTGGTGGAAGGCCTGATCTACGCGGGAACCGACGACGGCTTGATCCAGGTGACGGAGGATGGCGGGCAGAATTGGCGCCGGATCGACGTCGTGCCGGGCGTTCCGGAGCAGTCGTACGTCCACGACCTCGAGGCGTCGCTCCACGATCCCAACACCGTATTCGCCGTGATGAACAACTTCAAGCGCGGCGACTTCAAGCCCTACGTGTACAAGAGCAGCGATCGTGGACGGACCTGGACTTCCATCACCGGCGACCTGCCGGAGCGCGGCCCCACGTTCAGTCTGGTGCAGGATCACGTGGTCGAAGACCTGCTGTTCGTCGGAACCGAATTCGGCGTGTTCACCACGCTGGACGGGGGCGGCGCGTGGATTCAGCTCAAGAGCGGGATGCCGACCATTCCGGCCCGTGAGCTGGAGATCCAGCGCCGGGAGAACGATCTGGCGGTCGCGACGTTTGGCCGCAGCTTCTACATCCTGGACGACTACACGCCGTTGCGTGAGCTCAGCGAGGCCATGATCCAACAGGACGCGAAGATCTTCCCGATCAAGGACGCCTGGCTGTACATCCAGACCAGCCCGCTCGGGGGAGGCGAGAAGGCGTCGCGTGGCGCCAGCCTGTTCACGGCCCCCAACCCCGAGTTCGGCGCGACGTTCACGTACTATCTGAAGGAGTCGCTCCAGACACGCCAGGCGCGGCGGCAGGCGGACGAGAAGAAGAAGGCTCAGGCGGGCGAAGACACGCCGTACCCGACCTGGGAAGAGCTGAAAGCGGAAGACCGGGAGGAGAGGCCAGTGGTCTTCCTCACCGTGCGCGATGTGGACGGCAACGTGGTGCGCCACGTGCGGGGGTCCACTTCGAAGGGCATGCACCGCGCCACGTGGAACTTCCGCTATCCGGGCTTCAGCCCGGTCAGCGCGAACGGCGACGGGGGACGCGGGCCGCTGGCGGTGCCGGGCAGCTACACGGTGAGCCTCTCCAGGATGGTGGATGGCGTGGTAACCGAGATGGTAGCCCCGACTCCGTTCGAGGTCGTGGCGCTCGGTCAACCCAGTCTGCCTGCGGCGAGTCGCCAGGCTACGCTGGAGTTTCAGCGTCAGGTGGGCGAGCTGCAGCGCGCCATGATGGGTGCTTCGCAGGTGGCTTCCGGCGCCGCGGATCGACTCGCGCTCATCAAGCGGGCCGTAGAGATCTATCCGGTCGATCCGGGACTGCGGCAGGAGGCGCGTGATATGGAGCTGCGGCTGATGGATCTCCGTGAAGTCCTGAGCGGTGATCCGACGAAGCCGCGGCGCAGCGAGTCGGGGATGCCCGGACTCATGAGCCGGGTCCAGAACGCCATGTTCGGAACTCTGTCGGTGACAACCGGCCCGACCGAGAGTCACCGTCAGAGCTACCGGATCGCAGCGGATGGCTTCACGCGGGTCCACGGCCAGCTCAAGCAGCTGATCGAGGTGGATCTGGTCGATCTCGAGGAGCGGCTCGAGGCAGCCGGCGTTCCGTGGACAGCCGGCCGCAGGATGCCGGACTGGCCCTAGCGCATTAGCTACCCGGTCGTCCGGCCACGCCGGGCGACCCGGCCGTTGACAAACAACCGCACTGGAAGAGGGGGCTGATCTCGGCCCCCTCTTCGCATCGAGTGCTCGCTTCGCATCATGCGTACCTGCAACGTTTGCCCTTGCCCGATTCCGCCTGACAATCCCACCTTCCATGCGACTGCGCTGTGTGCTCTCGCGCAGCTTCCTTTCGGAATTCGGAGGAAGCTCACGCCGGCGAGATGTGAGAAGCGAGCGACCAGAGGCGGAGAATGACCGGTCAGGCGCACTTCGAGGAACAGCTCAAGACCCAGCTCGCTCCCGACTTTGAAGTCAAGCGACTGATCGGGACGGGGTCCAAGGCCAGCGTGTATCTGGCGCGCGAGGCCGCACTGAAGCGGTTGGTGGCAATCAAAGTGCTCAAGCCGCAGCTCGCGGCCGACGAGACGGCGCGCAAACGATTCGAGCGTGAGGCGCAGTCCGCCGCCCAGATCTCCCACCCGAACGTCGCCAAGATCTACACCGTCGGCCGACTCGAGGGAGACGTCCCCTACCTGGTGATGGAATACATCGATGGCCGGACCCTGGAGGAGGCGCTCAAGGCGACCGGACTGTTGCCCGTCAAAGACGCCCGCCGGGTGATCCGCGATCTGGCGGGAGCCCTGGAGGCCGCGCACGGCAAGCGGATCATCCACCGGGATGTCAGACCGGCCAACGTGCTGGTCGAGAACGAGACGAAGCGCGTCGTGCTCACGGACTTCGGCATTGCGGCCATCCTGGAGAGCGGAGGCAGCGACGTCACCCGGCTCACCATGGAGGGGCAGCTCCTGGGCGAGATGCGGTACATGAGCCCCGAGCAGTTGCAGGGAGAGCGGGCCACGGAGCAGGCCGACCTGTACAGCCTGGGGATCCTGGGCTTCGAGCTGCTGACGGGGGAGTCCCCGTATCGCGTGAACAGCGATATCGAGCTCGCGGCCGCGCACCTTCGACAGACGCCGCGCAAGATCACGGAGCTGAGGGCGGACGCACCCGCCGACCTGGAGAGCCTGGTCGATCGGTGCCTCGCCAAGCAGCCCGGTCACCGGCCCACCGCGGCCGACGTGGTGGCGTCCCTGGATGAGAAGCCGGCGGGAGCTGGTGCAGCAGCCGGTGGTGGCGCGCACGATCTCGGTCCCAGGCCGGAATCGGCGCTGGGCGCGTTCTTCTACGAGCTGCGGCGACGAAAAGTGTTGCGGGTGGCCGGTGGCTATGTGCTGGCAACGATCGTGCTGATATTGGATGTGGGAGAGAGAGCCCTGGAGTTTGTCGGAGTCGTCGACCCAAACGCCACACTGAGAGTGGTTGTTGGAGTCCTGCTCGCGGGCTTTCCGCTCGTGGTTGCACTCGCCTGGAGGTTCGACCTGACGGGCGGGACCATCGTTCGCACGCAGGAGGTGCCGGACAGCCAGAAGAGCACCCGAGGACTGCGGTGGCTTGGCCTGACAGTCAGTCTTGCAGTCTCGGCCCTGATCGCCTGGTTCTATTTCTAAGCCCTCTACTCCACCTCGCCGCGTTCGATCAGCAGGTCCATGATAAGGCGGTACGCGACGTAGTACTTGTAGATGTTCCCCACGTAGCGAACCGTCTCGCGGCCGATCTCCCGGGCAGCCACCACTTCCACGTTGTTGAACCACACGTCGGGATCCAGTCCCAGATCGACCGCCTGGCGGCGCAGACCGGCCACGCGGCGCGGGCCGGCGTTGTACGACGCGAAGGTCAGGAGCGTCTGATCCAGCGGCGTGAGCGCCTCATCAGCGAAGTAGCGATCTCTCAGGTAGCGCAGGTATTTCACACCCGCGTGGACGTTGTTGTCCACCAGATGGATGTCGGAAATCCCGACGTCCGCCGCCGTGCTCGGCATGATCTGCATGACGCCGACGGCTCCGTGATCGCTCTTTGCGTTCTGGTCAAGACGGGACTCCTGGTAGCCGAGCGCCCCTATCATGAGCCAGTCGAATCCGAACTCTGCCGAGTAACGCCGGATGGGATCCAGCACGGTCTCCAACCTCTCGACGTCTGCTGCGCCCAGCGCGCTCTGCACCCATTCCGCGTTATCGAAGTAGCGCTTGATCAGGATGTTCCCCAGGAGCGTGCCGGCCCGGGATTCCTGCACGAACTCGTTGATGATCGCGCTAAGCTGCGGACTGTCCTTGCGAAACGCCCAGGCTATCTCGCCGCCCTCCTTGAGGGCGAGGTCGGTCCGCAGGGTGAGCTGGTTCAGCACCTGCGCCCACATTTCCGCCATGTGTGTGTCCACCACCACCCAGTCGAGAATGCCCGCGTTCACCATCTCCAGCAGGTCCGCGTCCTCCAGGCTCTCCTCCAGGGGTATGAACTCCATCGGCGCCAGGCCTCTTGCCTGCAGAGAGTCGTTGAGCCGCAACAGGCTCTGGTAGTAGCTGGTGGAGAGCCGGACCGGCATCCGGCCTCCGGCCAGATCGTCCAGGGATTCAACCGGTGGGGCGGTCGGGCCGGTGACCAGAATCTCGTTGACGCCCGTCATCAATGGATTGGAGAAGTCGACCAGGCGCTGCCGCTCAGACGTGATGGTCAGATTGGCCGCCGCCACGTCTCCGCGTCCCTCCACCAGCTCCGCGATGAGCCGATCCCGGGTGACGGGGACGATCAGCACCTGGATCTTGAGGACTCGCGATCCGAAGCGTTCGTTCAACCGCTTCTCGAACAGCTGGGCGGCCTCGTAGGTGATGCCCTTCTGCTCCGCACCGTCCAGGAAGTAGAACACGTCGGAGAACACGGTCAGAAGACGCACCGTGCGCCGCTGGATCATGCCATCCAGGTCACCCGTCCAAGGCTCGCCAAGCGACGTCTGCAGCTCGGGTGGCAGATCCGCGTACCACAGGGGTCCGGCAGCAGGTGGCGAGCCGGAGGCGTCGGCGACCGGCTCGCCGGGAGCCGCCCGCATCTCCGCCGGCGCCCCCGGGTTTTCCGCCTGCTGGCCGGACTCCAGGTCGTTCTCCCCGCCACAGGCGATGAGGATCAGGGCCCAGCCCGCTGGTCGGAAGCCGCGAAGCCAGTTCACCGGGAGCTGTCCTGTCCGATACGCTCAAAGGTGGCCCCGTTCACTTCCAGTCCTGCCACGTTCCCGCGCGCGTCCAGGCGAAAGCTCACGAGCGAGCTGCCACGCCAGCGGGCGTCCCACTTGACGCCAAACGTGTCGAAGTGCCAGTGATCCGCGGGACCCTGCAGCCCCGGCCCGTAGTGGACCCGGAGCGCACCATCCTGCAGAGAGACCTCGACTGTGCCGTAGAGCGGGTCTATGTACGCTCCCGCGTACGCCTCCAGCGGCAGAGATGGCGAGGTGTCTGCAATGCGGTCTTCCTGGGCCCGCTGGGCCGCCTGCTCTCCCTGTGCGCGAAGCGCTCCGTACAGATCCTGTAGCTCGGCGCTCCAGTCCCTCGGTTCCGCCGGCCCGTACAGATCGAACACACGGTACATGATGGCATGTCGCACTTCCGCGTGGTCCAGGTTGCCCAACACGTAGACTCCCAGGTCTTCGTCGCGGATCAGTCCTGCAATCGCCACCATCCCGTCTATGCTACCGGTGTGGAAGTCGGTGGCCCGGCCCTGGTAGTCTGCCTGGAACCACCCCAGTCCGTACGTAGTCCAGTGAGGCCGAGTCAGGCGCGCAGTCGGATAGAATCCCCCCGCGTCGACCAGCATCTGCGGTCTGAACAGCTCGGCATGTACTCCTTCGCTGAGCAGACGCTCCCCATCCTCGGTCACTCCACCGGCAAGGAGAAACCGGAGCCACTTTGCCATGTCATGCACGCTGGACCAGACGGAACCGGCGGGGGCCACGGGATCGACGCTGGCGTTCTCGATCACCGTTACCTTGCCGTCCAAACGGTAGTGTGGCGACGCGACGTTGTCTCTGGTCTCGGCCATGGAGAGGAGGGGCACGGACTCGGCCATGCCGAGCGGATCGAAGACACGGTGCTGAATGAAGCTGGCCCACGAGATTCCGCTCACCTTCTCGATCACTTTGCCGGCGGCCACGTACATAATGTTCTGATACGTGAAGTGCGAGCGCATGGACGTCTCGGGGTCCGCGTAGCGCAGCCGGAACAGGATCTCATCCGTCTCGTTCTCCTGCCCATACCACAGAAAGTCCGCGTTCCCCACTCCCGCGCGGTGGGTCAGAAGGTCCCTGACAGTCAGTTGGCTCGTCACCCACGGATCGGACAACCGGAAATCCGGGAGGTGCCGGACGACCGGATCGTCCCAGCCCAGCTTCCCCTCATCAACCAGCATACCGATGGCGGCCGCGGTCATGGCCTTGGTGGTGGACCCGATGGCGAACAGAGTGTGAGGGTCTACGGCATCGCCGCTGCCGGCCTCACGTACGCCATAGCCGGCCGAGAAGACGAACTCCCCATCCTTGACCACGGCTACAGCCAGCCCCGGCACGCCCCAGTCCGTCACCGCCTGGCGGACGTACGCATCCAGCCCTTCCAGGGGAGACTGTGCCTGGGCGGGAACCCGAGCGGCGAGCAGCAGACAGCCCAGCGTCAGATTCTTGACATGCCGCGTGCGCGACGGGCGCGGTGGAGCTGTAGTCATGGAATCCTCCGGGGCTGCGGTGGAGTGAAGGCTGCCGGGAGTGAGGGCTACCAATCCGCTGTGAGTTCCAGGTAGCGCAGCTCGCGGCGGCGCTCGATGTGGAGCACCATCGGTGCGCCGTCCGTCAGCCCGGCCAGAGCCGCCCGCAACTCCGTCAGATTGTTGATACGCTGGCGGTTAATCGAGTAGACGATATCACCTGGCTCGAAATTACCTCCCAGACGGCCGTTTCCGGCGGCCTGTGCTGCGACGACCACACCGGTGCTCCACCGAGCCTGGGGCATCACCGAGGCAACGTCCACGAGGTTCACGGCAAACACTCCCAGCTCCCGGACCAGGCTCTCATCTGCGACGATACGTCGTGCGAACGGGTCGCCGTACTCCTGGCGCTCTACAACCTGGGCGAACATCTCCAGGATCTCCGTCCCGCGCAGGATCTGCAGTTTCACCACCTCTCCCGCCTGCTTGCCGTAGACGTTGACGTCAAACTGACGGCCGTTCTCCATCGGCTTGTCGTCCAGGGCAAGAACGATATCTCCCGCCTGCAGACCCACGGAAGCCGCCGGACTGCCTGGCGAAACGTCGCTGATGATCACGCCAAAGTTGCGGGCCAGGCGCAGTCCTGCCGCCATCATCGGCGTGATTGTCTGAGCGCGTACGCCGATCACGCCGCGCCGGACGTGTCCGTAGCGGCGCAACTGCCGGTAGATGGTGTCCACGATGTGGCTTGGAGCTGCGAAGCTCAGGCCGTCACTGCCCCCGGACATCGACAGGATCAACGTGTTGATCCCGACGATGTGACCGCTGGAATCCACCAGCGGTCCGCCGCTGTTGCCCGGATTCACCGCGGCATCGGTCTGGATGTAGATCATCGGATCGTCCGGCCTGAGTTGCCGGGCGACGGAGCTGACCACGCCCACGGAGACCGAGTTCTCCAACCCGAGCGGACTTCCGAAGGCGAACACGATCTGTCCGGGCTTCAACGCCTCCGAGTCACCCAATTCCAGGTACGGCAGCTCGGAGCGTTCAATCTTGAGCACCGCGATGTCCGTTTCCCGGTCCACCCCAACCACGGTCGCCCGGTGAATCTGTCCGATCGGTTTCAACGCTGACTCGCCCGCGGCGCCGATGACGGGTTCGTTCAGCATGATGCGGATATCGGTCGCGCCTGCAATCACGTGCGCGTTGGTGATGATGTAGCCGCTGGGATCCACTATCACACCGGAGCCGGCCGCTTGCTGCGACTCGACCACCGCTTCCCCTCTGGCCAGAGCCGCCCGCGACACGCCCAACCCGCTCACCATCACCTGCACTACGGCGGGGCTCACCTCGACAGCCAGCTGTTCGAAGGCGTTTGACAGGTCGGCCAGAGTGGGCGGTGGGGCACGCCCCTCCTGGGCTGCCACCTCTTGAGTCATGAATGACAACGACCAGAGGGTGCATGCACAGACTGCCAGAAAAGCCGGAGTGGCTGGACGCGTCAGCACTTGGGGTCCGTCTCCTGGACGATGGGATCTACCTCCACGTCCACCTGGATCCCACTGCGCAGGCTCTCGGTGACCAGGCAGAAGTCCTCGTACAGGCTGAGGCAGCGGTTGATTCTATCGCGGTCCCCGGCCTGGATGCCTGGTTGCAGCAGGACCTTGAGTTGGAGGATTCGCAGCCGGCCCTTCTCGTTTCTCCCCAGCTCGGCACGCACACGAGCCTTCAGGCCGGTCACGTCAACGCGCGCTTTCTTGAAACAGAACAGGAGGCTGGCCGCCAGACAGTTGGCGCTGGAGAGTGCCAGCAGACGCGACGGATTGGGCCCGGTGCCCTCACCAATCGGTGGCGGCTCGTCCGTTATCAGGTCGGGGATTCCCTCCAAGTCGAAACGCGTCAGGAAGCGATACCCGTCCTCGAGCTCGAGTTCGAACTCGAACGCTTTCTCCTCCATGCTGACCGCCCTGGTCCGCTTAGCGGATCTCGAAGGTGAGCGTGGCCCAGTTGGATTCGTAGTCGACGCCGTCCTCATCACTCGGGACCATGTGAATCAGTCGCACGTACCACTGGCCTGCGTGGCTGAGTCTGATCCTCACAATGCCGAAAGCATCCGTCCGGGCCTTGATGGCCTCGACGTGGCCGCCCGCATCATCGTGACCGTGGTATCCCTCGTGGCTGGCGTAGATGAGGTGATCCCCCACCGGCGCTCCGTCTTTCAGGAACAGCACATCCAGCGCGTCACCCACATGCAACTGGTACGGATTCTGGAGCGGCACGAGCTCCACCGGATAGCCCAGTCGCGACGTGAATCCTCCGCTGGGCGAGTCGCCGACCTGCACGATGGCCTTGACGTGTTTTGAGTACTTCTCCGACGCTGCATCGCCCGCCGTGCCGTCCGTCTTGCGGGCGTCGAGCACGTCCAGGACACCGTCATGCTCCAGGTACGTGTTGAAGTCCTCGGCAGACAGGTCAATCATGTTCGGCGCCGTGGAGACCCCTATCACGTACGTGCCCGCGTCGCCCGTCTGGAAGTCCAGCCACGATGTGAGCTCCACGTCCCGCCACTGCTCGGCGCCGGGGTGCGTTGCCTCGTCGTTGGGGCCTACGATGGACACATCGGACATACGCGCGCGGTCTATGGTATTTTCGCTGCCCTCGAAGGTGCCGTTGATCAGCGCAATGGAGGCGGGGCTGTTCGGCTCCAGAAAGAACGTCTGCAGCTTCAGAAACATGTCGTGCGCGTCCAGCGAGCCGGCGATCAGCAGGAACGCGGCTGTCGAGACCAGAATGCGTCGCTTCATACTTCTCCTCTCAAGATCGAAGGTGGTTCTTGCATAAGCCTAGCTATCGTCAGAATCGGGCGTGTGGTTCGGCATCGCGTCGACCGTCGCCTGGTCGACTTTCAGATACACCACATCTTCCTCCGTGTGGGCGACGGCGGAGAGCGGCACGGCAATCCGGCGGCGGCCGAGCAGGTGGCCCTTCTCCAGGACAAGGTGGGTAGCATGCCCGTCATCGGCCACCAGGAACTCCTCCACCTGGCCGACGCGACCGTCGGTGGCCTCCACGTGCGCACCCCGGTGCAAGGCAAGCTCTCCTACCGGAATGCTCTCGGTCTCCAGCGGGAGCAACCGCCCTTCCGGGCGAGCCCACGGCCAGGCCAGAGCCGTGCCGACGTACTCCGGCTCCCCTTCGCGCGGCAGGAAGTGGACCTGGCGGAACGGTTCCATATCCCGCAGCTCGTGGAGGCTGCAGTCCAGCCGAATGCTGTCGTACGTGGTATCCGCGATCCGATCCACGGAAACAACCCGTTCCGTCTCTTCCGGGAAGTCTCCGTCGTACACTACCACGTGGGTGATTATCCCGGTCAGCGGGTTGAAGATCACGTACGTGGACTTGCCGGCAGGGCCGTCCGGACAAAGCACATCGGCTTCCAGTGGAATCTCTCTGCTCATCGCTCTTTCTCGGTCAGAGTAGTCCGTACACCGGCCACTCCAGTCGGCGTTCTCTGCATAATCCCACGCCAACCGCTACCCGACAAGCGCGGTCATTCGCCTTCCGCGGGATTGAATTCCAGATCCAGGTCGGTGATCGCGCTCGGTTCGGGGAGGACACCCTTGAACGTCTCTCCATAGATCTCCCACACGGTGACGAAAAGGGCGGCCACGATCGGTCCGATGATGATCCCGACAGCGCCGAACAGCAGCAATCCACCCAGTGTCCCCAGGAGGATCAGCAGATCCGACATCTGCGTGTCCTTACCAACCAGCCACGGCCGCAACACGTTATCGACGCTCCCGACGACCGCCGCGCACCAGATGGTGAGCCCTATGGCTGCGCCGAGCTTGCCGATGGCGGCCAGGTAGATGGCCGCCGGCACCCACACCAGTCCCGTGCCGATCCCCGGGATGATGGACAGCACGGCCATGATCAGGCTCCAGAAGGCCACGCCGGGTATCCCCACGACCAGGAATCCCAGTCCGGCCAGGCCGCCCTGGACCACACCGATGATCAGCGTGCCCTTGATGGTGGCGCGGGCCACGGACACGAAGCGGGAGACCAGCAGTTCTTCCTCTTTCGGCTGCAGGGGCATGTAGTACAGGATCTTGTGCAGCATGCGCTTGCCGTCGCGCAGGAAGAAGAACATGGAGTACAGCATGACGAACAGCATGAACAGGAACACGACAGTTCCGCGGGTGGCGTTGGCAAGACGCGCGACCACAAACCCTCCAACCCGGCTCGCCAGCTCCCCGATCTTGGTCGTGATCTGATCCTGATACGGCTCGATCGTGCTGTAGAACGGTAGGCCCTCCAGCAACCTGTCGATCTCATCGGTTTCGGACGCGTGATCTTCCAGCCATGGGCCCACGCTCTGGCTGACCTCGATGGCTTCCCCGGCCACAATCCCGAAGAACAAGGACAGCGGGATCACCAGGATCAGCAGGAACATGATAATGGTCGTCGCTGCCGCCAGCGCCTTGCGCCCCCTGAACCATCTTACCAGCCTTCGATACAGCGGATACGACATGCCGCTGAAGATCGCTGCCAGCAGAAGCGTGACTACGAAGGACCGCACCATGGCGAAGAACAGCAGCGAGATCGCGGCTACGAGGAGGAGGAGGAAGGCGGTCTGGAATCGTTCCTGTCTGGAGCTGGACTCGCTCATCGGGGGAACCTCCCGTTGAAGTGCGCGTGAATGCGTCGCGTACTGCCGGTCGCATCACTTTTGATCGTGACCGCATGCGTGTCCACGGAGCGTCTGCGCCAGTCGCGGGGGTCCGGTGAGCTCCGATGCTACAAGGGTGAGTTCGAACTCATCTGGGGGGCGGTGGAGCAATCGATCGTGCGGAACGGCCTGCTCTTGCTGGAGGCCGACACGCTGCACCGGACCGTGATCGCGCGCAGCGCGCCTGAGCCCCGTGCGGAAGACCCGAAGGACATGGCCATGGACTCCAACGCCGGTGAGCGGGTGGCCGTGTTCGTTGACAGCGCGGGTCCCGCCATCTGGTCGGTGGAAGTGGTCAGCCGGCGGTTCTTTGCCCTGGACCCCTCTCCGCGGGACTGGACGGACGATGTGTTCGAGGTGCTGGAGGCGTTTCTGCCGGACTCGGCCGCCCGGCCGTGGCACTACGAGTATCCGCGGTGTCTCCCCAGGTCTCCGGTGGCGCCCATCGACAGTGCCACCTCTGCAGGTCGCCAGGCGGCCGTCACCTCCGACCCCGAGGAGGCTTCTGCCCCAAAGTCACGTCGGGGCCGGGCGCGACGACGGGGCGCCGCACCCTCGCGACACCCCGTCCCTGTCGTTCAACTGGCCGGTCACCCCGGGGCGACCGGCACACCTCCGTCCGACTAGTCCTTGAGAAGGCGCTCCAGCCAGCTGTCGAAGTCGTCGTCGTCGTCTTCCTCGACAACGTACCCATCCGCACGCACCACGGAGACCCAGGTCTCCTTCGTGTAGTCGCCGATGGTGACGACAGCCCTGTACTCGCCGGGCTCGACCAGGTCACCAGCGCCGCCACCACCGCCTCTGCCAAACCCGCCGCCCTGGCCGCGGGCGCGCATGGCACGGAACAGCTGTCTCATCACGTCCCGCATCTCCGAGCCACCCGCAGCGGCGCCACCGGCCTGGCCACCTGGACGCTCGGCCGCGGCTCCCTGCTGTCCACCACCACCACCGCCACCACCACCGAAGGCGCGGAACAGCTGCTGGCGATTGCCGCTCTCCGTCATCTGAATGATCCGGTCCAGCGTCGCCTTGTCCGTTCCCTCCGCGGCCAGTGAGTCGGCCACCTCGCGCAGCAACTTGGAGTTGTTGATGCTGTCCCGGCGCTCGGACGGCGACAGCACCTGTGGTTCGCCCCGAGAACGCATGTTCCAGCTGACCGTGTTGAGGCCCACGTCCGTCTGACCCGTCAGAGTCTGGATCGTATCCCCTTCGGGGCCGAAGATGGTGATCTTCGCCTGGCCTTCGTTGCGGGCCTGCATCATCTCCCGCGCGGACGGCGCCCCGGACCTGCGGGCCGGACGCTCGGCCGCTGCGCCTTCGTCCGCGGCCTCATCTGCCTCTTCTTCCTCAGCGTCGCGGGCGGCACGGGCCGCTTGCATACGCTCTCTCATTTCGGCCCGCGACGCCTCCTTGAGCTCCTCGGAGACCGACTCCGGCACGTAGTAGGCAATCCGGGCGCCGGAGGAACGGCTCTGGCCGCGGAACACCTGGTGCCCGGTCGACTCGCCTCCTACCGGTGCGTCTCCGAACTGCAATCCGGGTGTCGAGCTGAACACCACAATCTCATCGGCCAACTCGCCGTTCGGCAGATCCTGCAGCGGCGCGATGTCCACGATCCACACCGAACGACCGTGCGTCCCGGCTATCAGCTCGCGATCCCGCGGATGGATCTTCAGGTCGTGGACCGGAACGGTCGGGAGGCCGTTCATGAACTTGTTCCAGCTGCCGCCGCGGTCGCTTGACACGTACACGCCAAGATCGGTTCCGACGAAGAGGAGGTTCGGGTTGACCGGATCCTCCCGGATCACGTGCACGAAGTCCGGCTTGCCGGTCGGCAGGTTGTTGCTGATGGACTGGAAGGTCTCGCCGCCATCCGTCGTCATGTAGACGTACGGCGTGTAGTCACCGCTCCGGTGGCCGTCGAACGTCACGTAGAAAGTGCTCGCGTCGTGACTGGAGGGCTCGATCCGGCTCACGTACGTCTGCGGCGGCACGCCGGGGGCGCGTCACCCACACGTTGCCGTCGTCGGTGCCGACGAACAGCGTCCCCTGCTCCAGAGGCGACTCGGCCAGGGCTACGATCGTCACGTAGTTCTCGGCCCCTGTCGCATCGGTTGTGATCCCGCCCGTTTCCCGGTTGCTGAACCGGGCCTTCATGGTGTCACCGGTTGTCAGGTCCGGAGAGATCACCTCGAAGTCATCTCCACGCTTGGTGGACTTGAGGACCCGGTTGGCGCCTGCGTACAGGACGCTGGCGTCGTGCGGGGACAGGACCATCGGGGTGTTCCAGTTGTAGCGGAGATCGTAGAGCGCCGAGTCGGCCGAGATGGCCGCCTTCAGCTCCTCGATCCGGGCCATACCCGCTTCCGTGGACGCGCGCTCCTCGTCCTCCTCGAGGACGATCAGCGAGTCCCGCATATCCTTGGTCTTCTCCCTCCAGTTGGGCTTGGAAAGGAAGGAATTGTCGCCCGTCGCGACGTTGACCCGGGTCATGTTCCCGCCCTGTGACTCCGCGTACATGATGTCGGGATTGGTCGGGTCCTGCTCCGCGTAGAAGCCGTCGCCGCCGTTCACCGTGTACCACATGTGATTGCTGATCGCGCCACCTTCGCGACGGCTAGGCCCGCACCAGGTGCCGTTGTCCTGCAGCCCGCCGCACACGCGATAGGGAACGTCCATGTTGTAGCTGACCGCGTAGAACTGGCCGAGTGGGAAGGTGTTCACGAACTGATAGGATCCGCCCTTATCCCAGGTGACCCCGATCCCGCCGTCGTTCCCTACGATGAAGTGATCCGGATCCGTCGGGTCCCACCACATGGCGTGG
>JBDHIQ010000068.1:0-11228 GCA_039587395.1 Gemmatimonadota bacterium | reverse complement strand
CATCCAGACGGCTGGCCACGGGCACCTCGTCGGCGGCGGTTCCGTTCGCCTGTGCCCCGTTCCCGTTGATGTACGCCCCTCCGGCCGCCCTGGCGCTCTCTCCCATCGATCCTCCCAACGTCAATCACCCCAATAGAGATGCCATCCCCGAACGCATAGCGCCGGGCTTCTGGTCGAATGGGCGGGACCCGGAGAAGATAGCGATCCGATCGTGTAAATCAAGCGCTCGACGCTCGTTGGCGCCGCCTAGTCCTCCAGTGGATCCATGACTCGCCGCAGAGCCTCCAGCGTGGCGTCCGCCGCCTCCCCAACGGGAAGACTCAACACGGCCCCGGCCGCCCGCACGTGTCCGCCGCCACCCAGCTCCCGGGCCACCGCGTTGACGTCGACGCGGCCGGTAGAGCGCAGCGACACCTTGGTCTGCGCCGGGCCCAGCTCGCGCAGCACGAAGGCCACCTCGATGCCTTTCATCCGCCGCGGATACTCCACCACACCGTCCAGATCCGCCGCCCGGGCGCCGTGCCGCTCGACATCCGCCTGCCGTATGGTCACCCAGGCGATTCGATAGTCGGGATCCTGCTCGAGATTCTCGAGCGCCGTTCGCAGCAGCGCCAGTCCGCGAGCCGTGAGCTGTCCATACAGCCTGGGATACATCGCTTCTGGCTGCACGCCGCTCTCGAGCAACCGGGCGGCGATCTCATGGGCCCGCACCGAGGTGTTCGAAAACCGGAACGAGCCTGTGTCAGTGGCGATCGCGACATAGAGGCCGTCCGCTTCCTGGCGGCTCAGTGGCTCGGCCTCCAGGTCAAGCATTTCATAGACCAGCTCTCCGGTGGAACTGGCGGAGGGATCTCGAACGGCGGGATCGCCCAGGGAGCGGTCGGTGGGTGGATGGTGATCCACGACCACCACTGGCTTGTCTCCCAAGCGCTCGCCGACGGCGCCGAGCCGCGACATCTCGGCCGTGTCGAGCACCACCACCAGGTCGGCGGAGTCCAGCGCCTCCCGGCCGGCTCTCTGGGATATGGCAAACGCCTCGAGGCCCTGCAGCAGGAACAGGTAAGGCTCGGGAAGCCGGGTCGGGTTGACGATCACCGGTGCGGTGCCGAAGCGCTGCAGCCGATGGGCCAGGGCCGTCTGGCTGCCGATTCCATCCCCGTCGGCGTTGATGTGCGTCGTGAGCACCACACGCTGACAGGATCGGATGACCTCCCACACGGCTGTCAGCGCGCGGACTCGATCCGGCCCAGCGCCGTGCGGAGCTGCGTCCGTGGCCTGCGCGGGCGCCGGGTCCGGTGTCGAGGCGGCAGGTGAGTGTTTGACGGTCCCGCCTTACAGCTTCACGGGCTGCGTCGAGTCGGATCCCTCGTGCCTCTCCTCGGCGGGCGGATTCCGGTTGGGTGCGAAGAGAATGCGATAGTAGCAGTATGCCGTCAGCGACGTGACCGTCCCCATGCTGATCAGCATGAAGAACAACGCGAACGGAGTCAGGGACGAACCATTCATCGCATGTCTCCTCTCCGGCTCATCTCTGGCCGGCTGCTCATGCCCCGGACGAATCCGGAGCGGGTTTTCCCGCCCAGGCGCGCTTGATCAGGTACAGACCGAGCCCGACCAGTCCCAGCAACACCGCGCGACTGAGCCAGCGGTAGGGAACCGTGGCCGGATCATAGGAAATCGCGGCGTCCGCCACATCCGCCATCAGAAACGTGGGGACGGCCTCCGTGACCCCCCACCAGCCGAGCAGGACGAAGAGGAACAGCGGCGTGATCCACTTCATCACCGGCCGGTAGATCCCGGGCACTCTGAGATCCGCGCCGACGTGCATCTCGTGCCACCCGCGGTCGATTCCAAACACGTACGCGAACAGCACGATCTCGATGGTCGCGAACAGTACGAGGCCGAACGTGCCGGCCCAATAGTCCCATACATCCAGAAACTGCTTGTGGTAGAAGATGACGTGCAGCCCTCCCAGCGCCAGTGCCAGGGTCATGACGGTCCGCACCGCCCGGCGCCGCGTCTGCCTGAACTCCTCCTGCAGAAAGGCTATGGCCGGACTGGAGAGCGCCACGGCCGACGTGATTCCGGCGATGAACAACAGGAAGAACCAGAAGAACCCGGTGATCCGGCCCCAGAAGTCCGGACCCGGCAGGCCCTGGAATACCACGCTCATCGCCACGATCCCCAGGTCGTAGCTACCGCCCTCGGCGATCGCCACGGTGCCGGGCACACCGAAGAAGACCACTGCGGCCGGAATCGCGATCGTGCCGCCCAGCACGATCTCGGCAAACTCGTTTGTCGCGCCGGTGGAGAGCCCGGTGAGCGTGATGTCATCCTTCTCCGTGAGGAAGGACGAGTAGGTATGGATGGTCCCGATCCCGAGGGAAAGCGTGAAGAACATCTGGCCCGCCGCCGCCAGCCACACACGGGCATTCCCCAGGCTGGACCACTCGGGATTCCAGATGAAGCTCAGTCCGTCGGCCGGACTCGCGACGGCCGGCGGAAGCGTCAGCACGCGGATCATGAGGATGAACGCGAACAGGAACAGGATCGGCATGCCGATGAGCGCCAGCTTCTCGATCCCGCCGCTGATTCCCTTGGACAGCACCCAGCCCAGGAAGGAGATGGTGAGCACGAAGAAGAGCACGGCCACCCAACCGCCATGACCCGACGTGTCGAACACGTCCTGGTACGTGTAGAGGAACTGCGACGCCTGCTCGAAGGCCTCCAGGCCAAAGTAGGTGCCCGCCAGGCTGAAGAAGCTGTAGCCCAGCATCCAGGAGACCACGTAGGTGTAGTAGATGAACACGATGAGCGGCATGACGATCCCGAGCACGCCCAGGTACTTGGCCCACCGTTTCTTGCGGTCCCCCAGCTCGTCGAACATCCCCGGGACCGTTCCGTGCCCCCGGCTTCCGCCGTACCGGCCAATTGTCCACTCGATCCACATGAGCGGAACGCCCAGGAGCAGGAACGAGATGAAGTAGGGGATCATGAAGGTGCCGCCGCCATTCTGCGCGGCCTGCACCGGGAACCGCAGGAAGTTGCCCAGCCCGACGGCGTTGCCCGCCATTGCCAGGATCAGGCCGATCCTCGTCCCCCACCGCTCGCGCCCGCGTGTACTGCCGCTCACTTGGACTCCTCCGCCTCATGTACTCGGCTCACCTTTTGGCCATCCGCCCGAAGGGAAACTTCCTGCTCACCTTGGCCCAGGTGGAGCCGAAGTGCACCCAATGCCGGGAGGCCGTACCGGAAATCGTGCCCGTCGCCGCCGATCTCATGAACTCCTCCGGTCCGTCAAACGGGGCCAGGGCCAGCCGTCCGCGCCCGATCTCCGACAGGAGGTGCGCGTCGCTCCCGGCGCCGAGAGGCAGTCCGTGACGCTCCGCCCACCGCACGGCGCGCTCGTTTCGCCTGGCGTCATGCACTCGCGCGTTGAACCCCTCGACCATGTCGATCAATCCCACGTGCCCATCGAAGAACTCTTCCTTGCCTCCCCGGTACTTGTCGAACGGATGCGGCAAGTATACCACGCCGCCCTGCGCATGAACTCGATTCGCCGTCTCGGCGAATGGCGTGCCCTTCTCGATGCGCTCCGTCAGGAAGAGCCCGATCAGGTCCAGTCCCTCCGCCGTTCGTACCTCTTCGCCGACAATGACCAGGTCCGGCGCGATCTCCCGGGCCGCGAACGCTCCTTCGATCTCGTTGTGATCCGTGACGGCGATACGGTCCAGTCCGGCGCGCTGCGCCGCCCGAATCACTTCGGCCGGATCACTCAGACAGTCCTGAGAGAAGCAGGTGTGCATGTGCAGATCCACGGTCCAGCCCTCCGGGGCTTCGGCTGCTCCAGCGCCCGGGCTGCGATCCTGCGTCCCCGCTGCGATCTGCTCCCACAGGGCACGGGCCGCCGTCTCGAACTCCTGGGGTGTGCCGTCGTTGTCTATCACCCAGGTAGCGCCCCGCCGCTTGGCCTCGGCCGGTATCTGGGCCGCTTCCATCGCGTCGAACTCGGCTGAAGCCAGACTCCGTTCTTCGAGGACCCGCAACCGCCGCGTGGCCCGGGCCGCATCGACAACCACAATGGCATCGAATGCAGCGGCCATGCCGACCTCGAACAGCAGCGGCACTTCTTCGACCACCACGGCCGCGCCGGCCTGGCTGGCTTCGGCCAGCCGGATCTCCCTCAGCCGTCTGACCTCCGGGTGTACGATGGCTTCCAGTCGCTTGCGGGCCTCGGGATCGGCGAACACGATGCGCCGGAGCGCCGCACGATCCAGAGCACCGCTCGCCACGACCCCGTCTCCCCATTCGGCCTGAATCCGCTCCAGCGCCGGGGTCCCCGGCGCGACCGCGTCGCGCGCCAGCTGATCGGCATCGATCCGCCATGCTCCCCACGATTCGAACAGGCGGGCCAGCGTGCTCTTGCCTGCGCCGAGTGTGCCCGTGACGCCGATCCGGATCATGCCTGACCTTCTTCCCCGCCGCCCTCTGCTCTGTCGACCAGAGGCAGCGGCACGATGTTGGCCGCACCCAACTGGGCAAGCAGGGCTTGCAGCAGCTCGTCCCGGACGGCCGCCTCTTCGGCTTCGGTCATCTTGCGGACGTCCATCTGTCCACCCGCCAGGCTTCCGTGACCGCCGGCGCTGCCGCGTTCGCCCACGGCGTGCTGGGCGAGCGAGCCCGCGTGCGCATCGCTCTGGTAGGTTCGAACCGAGAACAGTAGCTGGTCCCGGTAGCGACCCAGCGCAATGGTCCACTCCACCCCGGCCATCTGCATGAACAGGTCGGCCATCTCGGCGACCATGTCCGGGTACGGTAGTGTCTTCAGGGGGATCGTCACGACGTTGTTGTAGCGCTGTGCTACGGCCAGCGCCTCGTGCATGGAGCGGAAATAGCTGGCGGGCACCCGGGCATGGCGGATCCGGGCCACGGCCGCCGGGTCGCAGCGCGGATACAGCCAGACGCTGGCTGCTACATCCGCCTCGGAGGCCTCGCGCCCCAGGTCCATCGTCTCGGACTGGATGCCGTAGAACAGCGCCGTGGCCAGCTCCGGCGCCGGTTCCAGGTCGGCCATGCGAAGGTACTCGACCAGCATGGAGCAGCTCGCCCCGTAGTCCGGCCGGATATCCACGAACGTGGCCGCGGTAGTCTCCGGTCTGGGCGGATGATGATCTATCACGACCGACGCGATGCGGCCGGCCGGCAGGGAGTTGTTCCCCGCCCTGGGTTGAGTGTCCACCAGCGCGATGAGCGTGGTGTGCAGCGTGTCGAGTTGCTCTATCCGCTGGTACTCCAGACCCAGCTCCAGAACCAGGTTGCGATTCTCGGCCCGGCCCACGATCCCCCCGAGCGCCACTGTGGTCTGGACCGACGCCGTTCGCTCCAACAGGAAGGAGAGAGCTGCGGCCGAGGCGAGAGCATCGGGGTCCGGGTTGTCGTGCGTCAGAATGAGGACCCGCTCGCCGTCTTCCACGGCGTCGAGCAGTCCGGCCAAACGCTCCGCCTGCTGCGCGGCCTGATCAGTCGAATCCGCGGTCAATCCGAACAGTCTCCATGAGGATAGGGATGGCGGCAGTGGGGACAGTGACCCGCCTTGCAGCCCGAGCGGCGGCGTGTCACTGGATGGCCGCACCTCAGGCAGGGAGCCAGGTCTTCGGGTGCCTCCTGCCGCGCCCTTCTGGTCGCTCGGGGTCCCGTCTCGGCCCGGACCTCGCCTGGCATCAGGCCCAGCCGCTCAGATCGACGGCCCCGGTCAGGAAGGGGTTCGTGGCGGCCTCACGGGCAACCGTGGTCTCCGGTCCGTGACCCGAGCACAGGACCGTGTCGTCGGGGAGCGTGAGAATCTGTTCGCGGATGGAGTGAAGGAGCGTAGCCATGTCTCCTCCAGGCAGGTCCGTGCGCCCGATCGAACCGGCAAACACACAGTCCCCCACGAACGCGTAACCAACGGTCACCAGTACCACGCCGCCAGGTGAATGTCCGGGGGCGAACCGGACATCGAACTCGATGCCTGCCAGATTCAAGTGCTGGCCGTGCGTCAGCTCGTGGTCGGGCGGCGGCGGTGGCTCCAGAGGGAGGCCGAAGGCGGCGGCCTGGTCCACCGCTCTGTCGTACAGCGGGCGATCGTCCGAATGCAGGTACACGGGCAAGCCGAAGCGCTCCACGAGACCGGCCACGCCACCGATGTGATCCAGGTGCGCGTGGGTGAGCAGGATCGCGACGGGCCGTGTATCCCACTCTTGCAGCGCCGTGGCGATGGCGTCGGCGTCTGCGCCCGGGTCGATCACCACCGCCTCACCCCCTCGCGCGGTAGCGATCAGGAAGCAGTTGGACTGTAGAGGTCCCAGCGTGAGGCGACGGATCAGCACCGACGGCCGGTCAAACGGCGAACGAGGTCCCGCAGCCACAACTGCCGGTGGCGTTGGGATTCTCGAATTTGAAACCGGACCCCTGGAAGGAGCTGGTGAAGTCGATGTGCACTCCGGCCAGGTACTGGGCGCTAAACGGATCCACCACCATTCTGACTCCCTGCGACGAGAAGACGATGTCGTCCTCCCGAATGGCGTCATCCAGGTTCAGACCATATTCGAAGCCCGAGCACCCACCCGGCAGCACGCTGACGCGCAGCGCTCCGTCCGTGAGACCGTCCTCGGCCATGTACTCGCGGACCTTGTCCGCCGCCAGCTCCGTCAGTACGACGAGCGGCTCCTCGGTCGTGACAGCAGTTTCCATCATGTCGGGCATTCTCCTGCCTCTCTTCAGGCCATCGACGCAGCGGGACGCGGATTCTCACCCTCCGCTCGCTGGTCCTCGAGCTCCTGCAGATACTTCTCGGCCGCGAATATCGCCGTGGTCGCATCGCCGACCGCAGTCGTAATCTGCCGCACCAGCTGCGACCTCACATCGCCGGCTACGAACAGCCCCGGCACGGAGCTTCGCATGTCGCGGTCCGTCACCAGGTAGCCGGCTGCATCGTGCTCCACGTGCTCGGCCAGAATGTCTACGTTCGGTGTGAAACCCACAAAGATAAACACCCCTGTCACCGAAAGTTCCGAGATCTCGCCGCTCTTCACGTTGCGCAGCCTGAGACCCGTCACTCCCATCGGACCGCCCAGAATCTCTTCGACCACCGTGTCCCAGATCACGTCGGTCTTCGGGTTCTCCAGAAACCGACGCTGCAGCGCGGCCTGAGCCCGCAGCTCGTCTCGTCTGTGGATCAGCGTCACCTTCGAGCCGTAGCGAGTCAGGAACTCCCCTTCCTCCACCGCCGCATCTCCGCCACCGATGACCGCGATCTCTTCGTCTTTGAAGAACGCCCCGTCGCAGATGGCGCAGTACGTCACGCCGCGGCCCATGTACTCCTGTTCCCCCGGCACATCCAGTTTCCTGGGGATTCCACCGGCCGTATAGATGACCGTGGGTGCCCTGTACACCGTCCCGTTCTCAACGGTGGCAAGAAACCGGCCCTGATCGTCCCGCTCCACCTTTACGACCCGCGCGGTCGTGGCCTCCACGCCAAACCGTTTTGCGTGGTCGGCCATCTTCTGGGCAAGCTCCATTCCGCCGACGTTCTCGAGCCCGGGGTAGTCATCCACAATCTCGGTCAACAGCAGCTGCCCGCCCGGCATGCCCATCTCCAGCATGACCGCGTCAATCTCCGAGCGCCCTGCGTAGAGGGCGGCACACAGGCCGGCGGGACCCGCGCCGATGATGATCATTTCATGATCGTGCGTATCCATTCCCGTCATTCCCTTCCTGCTTCCAGTTCTGTTCTGAACGGTGCGCGGCAGCGGTCCGCAATCTCGAACAACCACGCGGCCGGTACCTCTTCAGAGCCCAGCTCCGCCCGGTGCGTTGCAGGCCCGTGCCAATCCGATCCGCCGCTGCGCAGAAGATTCAGCTCGCGCACCAGATCGCCCATTCGCTGCCTCACGGTCGGGCCGTTGTTCGGGTGCATCACCTCCACCCCGTCCAGTCCGTCGGCAACCCAGCGGCGAACGTCCGCGACTCCGTGCGTGCGACCCGGGTGCGCCAGGAGCACGACGCCGCCCGCAGCGTGCACGATCTCGATCACGAGGCCTGGCGGTGTGGGGCGTTTCTCCACGAAAGCCGGCTTGCCACGCGACAGGTAGCGACCGAACACCTCCTGTTGGGTCGGGATCAACGAGTCGGCAACCAGTGCGCGGGCGACGTGCGCCCGGGTCGGGGCGGCGCGGCCCGCCTCCCGCTCCACGGAATCGTAGCCGAGAGATACACCGAGCCCGTTGAACCTGTGTACCATCTCGCGCGCCCGGCGGATCCGATCGGCGCGGTAGACCTCCATGAACTCGAGAAGATCCGGGTCCTCGATGTCGAAACCGTACGCCAGCAGGTGGATGGAGCTGCCCGGCTCGTTGGCCGACAGCTCCGCGCCCGTGAGCAGCGCCAGGCCCTGCAGACGCGCTTCCGCCGCCGCCTCGGCGAGCCCGTCGACCGTATCGTGATCCGTCAGCGCCATCCCCGTCAGCCCTGCGGCCGCGGCGGCACGGACCACTTCGGCGGGCGGCCGCGTTCCGTCCGAGGCTGTGGAATGGACGTGCAGGTCGACCAGTCCGGGTGCCGTCACCCTCAGTAGGTGGGGAACTGCGGCGGAAAGCCCATCGACTGCGACGCCTCGAACAGCGTCTGCAGATCCGCCTCACCCAGGTTCGCGAACGCTTCCGCGCCCTCCAGCTCCGCCTTTGGCACCTCGACTACCCGGTACGGCCGTTGACCGGTCGTCGCGCAGAAGAACATCACCACCTGCACATCGGGTCCGGTCGGTTCGCTCCCCAGACGTACCGTCCAGGTGTCCCCGGCCGCCGTAATCTTCCTATCCATCAGACGATCTCCACCGAAATGGTGTCAGCCAGTGCAACTTCCAGTCGCCCGGAGTTCCCTTCCACGTCCAGCTCCAGGTCGCCTTCGGGCATTCGCATCCGCAGCACCCGGACCTGAGTACCCGGATACAGCCCCAGGGTCGCGAGCCGCCGCAAGCCCTCCGCGCTCTCATCAGAAACCTCGCGCACGACTGCCGCCGTACCCGCCGGGAGATCCGACAGCCGGCTGAAGTCCCGTTCGGCGATCTGCCCCTCGCGGGTGGGGATGGGAGATCCGTGCGGATCGAAGCTCGGCTCTCCCAGGGCGCGCGCCATACGGTCTATCAGGTCGTCGCTGGCTGCATGCTCCAACCGCTCCGCTTCCTCGTGGATGTTGTCCCAGGAGTAGCCCAGGCGCTCGATCAGAAACAGCTCGAGCACACGATGACGGCGGATGATCCGCAGGGCGGAGAGCTCGCCCGACGGGGTAAGCCGGACACCGTGATACGGCTCGTGCTCGAGCAGGCCGCGTTCCGCCAACCCCTTGATCATGTTGGTCACCGAGGCCGCCGAACGCTGGAGCTCGTCCGCCAGCGCGGTGGTCGACACGGAGGGCGATGTCTGCTGAAGCTTGTAAATGGCCTTCAGGTAGTCCTCCACGGCATGACTTCTGATCCTTGGTTCTGCGGGATCGCGGCGTCGCCGTCCGCCTCGGCTCATCTCGATCTCTCGACCCGTGCCGCCATCCCGGTCAGCCCGGCAGGAACGAGCTGTCCGCTGTGAGCGAGGCCGCCCACGCGGCGATGAGCTCGGCTGCGTTCTCCACGTCGCGGACGTTGACGAGCTGGTTCGGGCTGTGCATGTACCGGTTCGGGATGGAGACCACCGCCGCGGCGACGCCGGCTCGCGTCGTGTAGATGTTGTCCGCATCCGTGCCCGTGGACGAAGGGATCGCCTGTAGCTGGTAAGGGATCTCCGCCGCCTCGGCTGTCTCCACCAGTCCATCCAGCACAGCGTCGTTGATGGCGGCTCCGCGGGCGAGCACCGGTCCGAGCCCTAGCTTGACTTCTCCCTGCTCCTTGGGATCCGTTTGCGGGTGGTCGGAGGCGTGGGTCACATCTATGACGATCGCGGCATCGGGCCTGACATCGTAGCTGCTGGTGCTGGCACCGCCGCCCGACCGGTAGCTGATCTCCTCCTGCGTCGTTCCGACAGCCACGACCCGGGCTTCGCACCCTCTGTCACGCGACCTCCGCAGCGCCTCCAGCGCCACGAGAGCGCCGATTCTGTCATCGATGGAGCGCGCGGCCACGATCTCATCGCCCAACTCGATGGTATCGGAACGGATCACGGCGGCATCTCCGATGCGCACGAATCTCTTGGCCTCCTCGCCGTCCCGGGCCCCGATGTCGATCCACAGGTGCTTGATCTTGACTGCCTTGTCGCGCTCCTCGCGCTCCAGAAGATGGATCGCGCGTCGACCCACCACGCCCAGAACGCGTCCCCCGCGCGTCAGCACATCGATTCTCTGTCCCACGAGGACGTTCGGATCCCATCCCCCAATTGGCTTGACCCAGAGAAAGCCCTGCTCATCGATGTGGTTGACGATCAGCCCGATCTCATCCAGGTGACCGGCAAGCATGACCGTCGGTCCGGCGTCGCCTGTGACCTCGGCGAACGCGTTTCCCTGCACGTCGCCCCACACCCGATCAGCGAATTGCTCCGCCTCCTCGCGCCAGACGGCAGCGGCCGGGGTCTCGTAGCCCGATGGGGCACGCGCATCGAGTAGACGGGAAAGAAGGTCTCTTAGTCTTGCATCCATGGCGGATGATAGCTGTGGTTGGGGTGAAATCGGACCGCTCACCTGGTGCCGCGGACCGCCGTGATTCGGTCGGCTAACCTATGGAACTGGTCAGAGTGGAGCAATCAACGGCCGGGCGCCTGGAACACTCCCTCCGGCAGTTCTGGATTGATCCATACATCGTGGATGCGCAGGGCCTTGGTAGGCATACCGAGCGAGTCACGCCACAACCGGGTGCCCACGTACGTGATGGGAGCGGCCTGCCGAAACTCGGACCATTCGGTGCGGTTGCGAGCGGCCTCCGTCCGGTCCTGTTCGATGTAGTGGACCTCCTCCGGATACGGGTCGTCGTCCAGGAAGTAGTAGAAGTACTGATCCCCCGGGTGGACCCCGACGTCGTCGCCAAACGTGACCCGGACTTCCCAGCCACCCTCGGGCAGCTCTCGAGCGCTACGGTTCACGCCCGGGTCTCGCAGCTTGTAGGGGAGGCCGAACCAGTAGAACACGTCCCGGCCCACGTACTCGGACTCCTCCGCAGCCTTGTCATCGGCGGGCAGGAGAGCATCGTTGAGGGTGGCCCATGCCGTGTC
>JBDHIQ010000067.1:0-12551 GCA_039587395.1 Gemmatimonadota bacterium | reverse complement strand
ACGGCGGCGCGACAAACAGATCGACTCCCTCCATCCGCTTCTCCATCTCCCGCATCAACAGCGTGCGAATCCGGTTAGCCCGAATATAGGTGACCGCCGGCATCAGTTGGGCCTGCCGGAATGAGTTCGCCCAGTCGGCCGACTGGCCCTGTGGCAACCGATGAATATCCTCCGTCCGGAAGAGGTCATCGAATGCCGCCGCCGCTTCAGCGTTGAGGATGGCCGTCAGCGCCCTGACCGGGACGTCGAATGACAGATCCATCTCGACCAGCTGCAGACCCGCATCCCGCAGCACGGCCAGCGAGCGCCGGTGGAATCCCATCTCCTCCTCATAGCGGGCGCGGCGGGCGACGGCCTGCTCTCCCTCCGGCGGGCTCTCCGGTTCCAGTGCCTCGAACCAGGCAGGGACATAGCCGATGCGAAGCTTCCGGGGATCGATGAGCGAGGGCCAGCGGTACGGGCGCTCGACCACCGTCGGGTCCTGTCCGTCCGGGCCGTGGATCGCCTGCAGCACGAGCCCACAGTCGGCCACCGTTCGGGCCATCGGGCCGATCTTGTCCATGCTCCACGACAGCGCCATCGCGCCATGCCGGCTCACCCGGCCAAACGTCGGCCTGAGTCCGCTCACCCCGCAGCGGACGCTCGGCGAGACGATGCTGCCCAGCGTCTCTGTTCCGATCGAGAACCCGACCAGGCCCGCGGCGGTGGCAGAGCCAGGACCGGCCGAGGAGCCGCTCGAACCCTGGTCCGGCTTCCACGGGTTCTTTGTCTCGCCTCCAAACCACACGTTGTTCCACGCCAGGGCACCGGAGCTCAGCTTGGCAACCAGGACGGCGCCGGCCTTCTCCAGTCGGGAGACCACCGTGGCAGGCTCATCGAACTGTTGCGTCCTGTAGGGCTCCGCTCCCCATGTGGTGGGATAGCTTGGAACCGCCAACAGATCCTTCGCGCCCCACGGGATCCCGTGCAGCGGTCCTCGCCAATTGCCCGCTGCCATCTCCTCCTGCAGCCGATCCAGGTAGAGCTGCGTCAGCTCCGTGGACGATACTTCCCGCGCCCGCAGGAGTGAGGACAACTGCCGAACCGACAGGAAGGCCAGGTCCGTGGTGTGGGCAGGACGCGCCATCGACTCCGGCCCGGCAGTCCGGTCAGCTGCCTCGACACGTGTTGCCCGAAGTGGCTCGCCCGAGCCTGCACGGACCGACTCGCCTCGCGCATCCTCCACGCCGGTTCCGGCCGGCATGAAGTGGAGCGCCGGCGCAACCGAGTTCTCCAGGGGCACAGCGCGCAGCGACTCCCAGCTGCTTGCCTGCCGGTTGAGAGCCCGGAGCATCCGCTCTCTCTCCTGGTCCGTGTACTCCACGCCGGCTATCCACTCTGCCTGGCGGACCATGTCGGCGGTGACCTCGGGAGCCTCCTGGGCGAGCGCCTCCAGCGCTCTTCCGAACACGCCTGCGCCTATCCCGGCGGCGGATAGGGCTTTGAGCACGCTTCGGCGGGGCCAGAGGCGGACTTCCGGTTGCGAGATCAGGTCTGACATTGTGCGCTCCATGTTGGCCGGCAGGCGAAGGAGTTTCAATTTGGTACAGTAGGCCGGTCGAGGCCATCCGCAAACCGTCCATGAACCGTCCATCGACTTTACCGGCCTGTTGACCAAGGCGTAGGTTGAGGCGGCATATCCACGACAAGGAGGGACGCATGCCCGGCATATCGAAGGACCAATCGCCGAACCGCGCAGGATGGCTGGCCCTGGCTGCAACAGGCCTGCTGCTGGGGCCCTTCCCGGCACTGGCCCAGACTCGCGCGGAGTCCACGTCGATGGTGGCCAGCGAGCGCGTGGATCTGGAAATCATCCAGAGAATTCGCGAGGAGGGTCTGGAACGCTCGCAGATGGATGCCATGGCACGCTACGCCAATGACGTTCTGGGACCCCGCCTCACGGCGTCGCCCGGAGCGCGCCGAGCCAACAAGTGGGCGGCCGACAAGATGAAGGCGTGGGGACTCGAGAACGTCGTCATCGAGCCGTGGGGAGAGTTCGGACGTGGCTGGGAGCGTGTGTCGTTCAGCGGCCGCATCCTCACGCCGTTCGTGCAGCCTCTCCAGGCCCAGCCGGCCGGCTGGACCGGCAGCACGGACGGCACGGTTACCGGGCCGGTCGTGCTGGTGAAGGCCGACAGCATCGCGGATCTGGAGGCCTACCGCGGCAAGCTGGCGAACGCCTGGATCGTCATGGACTCACCGCGCGACGTCGAGCCCGAGTTCGACCAACCCGACCGGCGGTTCGAGCCCGAGGTCATCCTGGATCCGCCGGCTCCCAGCGCGGGCCAGGGCGAGTTCTCGGAGGAACGGCGGGCTCAGAGGATGGCGCGGTACATGCGCATGCGCGAGATGGCCGCGGCCCGCGCCGAGTTCATGCGCGAGGAGGGGGCAGCCGGGATCCTCTCACCGTCGTCCCGCAACTACGGCATCCTGCGGAGCACCTCCAACCGGGCGGGCATGGATCCCACCCAGCCGGAGCCGTTGCCACAGCTGGTCGTAGCCATGGAGCAGTATTCGCAGATATACCGGAATCTGGAGCACGATGTCCGGGTGCAAGTAGAGGTCAACGTCCAAAACCGGTTCTTCAGCGAGGACCTGAACGCCTACAACGTGCTCGGCGAGATTCCCGGCGGCGATAAGGCCGAAGAGTACGTCATGATCGGCGGGCACTGGGATTCCTGGTACATGGGAACCGGTGCCACGGACAACGCGGCCGGGTCGCTGGTCATGATGGAGGCCATGCGGATTCTGCGGGCGATTGGAGTGGAGCCACGCCGCACGATTCGTATCGCCTTGTGGAGTGGGGAAGAGCAAGGACTGCTCGGCTCGCGCAACTGGGTGGAGAACCACCCCGAGCTCCACGACCGGATCTCCGCGTACCTCAATGTGGACAACGGTACGGGCAAGCTTCGCGGTGTGTACAGCCAGAGCAACAAGGCGGCCATCCCGATCTTCGAGCAGATCCTGTGGCCGTTCAAGGATCTGGGCGTAGTGGGCGTGTGGGATCGCAACACCGGTGGCACCGACCACCTGTCGTTCGACGGGGCCGGAATCCCCGGCTTCAACTTCGTCCAGGACCCAATCGAATACGGCACCCGGACGCACCACACGTTCGTGGACACGTACGATCACCTTCTGATCGACGATCTGATGCAGGCTGCAGTAGTGGTCGCTGCTACCGCCTATCAGCTGGCCATGCGCGATGAGATGATGCCGCGCAAGGTCCAGGAGCTGGTGCCGTAGCCTAATGAACTTCGAGGTTGCCTTCGTCTTTGCAGTCCTCGGGGTAGCACTCTGGATGTTCATCACGGAGCGCTACCGCGTGGACCAGGTCGCGATCGCCATCCCGGTGGTCCTCCTGGTCGGCGGCGTCCTCACCGCCGAACAGGCCGTATCGGGACTGAGCAGCCCGGCAACGGTGACCGTGGCCGCCATGCTGATCATCGGTCTGGGACTGGTGAAGACGGGGGCCGTCGCCATCCTTGGTCAGTGGGCCCGGACTGCCCCCCTGGGCGGTCCGACGCTGCGCCTGCTGATTCTCTGCCTGGTAGTCGGGGCAGTGTCCCCGTTTCTCAACAACACGGCGGTTGTGGTCGTCTTCATTCCTGTGTTCCTCGGGCTCGCGCAGCAGGCACAGGAACCGCCCTCGCGCTACCTGATGCCGCTGTCGTTTGCCGCCATCCTGGGTGGGACCGTCACGTTGATCGGTACCTCCACGAACCTGGTCGTGTGGGGACTGGCCGAGGAACGGGGACTAACGGAGCTTCACCTCTTCTCCATCGCGCCCCTCGGAGTGATCTACCTGGCGGTCGGCCTGGCCTACCTGTTCACGGTTGGCCAGTGGCTGATTCCGCGTCGGCTGGGACCGCCCGACCTGTCGCAGAAGTACGAGGTGCGCCGCTACGTCACCGAGCTCGAGGTGGGAGAGGGTTCTCCGGTGGCGGGAAAGACCCTTCAGGAGCTCGAGTGGAGAGCGCGCCATGGCGTGTCGATTCTGGGGATCCAGCGGGGCAAGAAGGCTATCTCCGCGCCCGGAGCGCAACGCAGCGTGGAAGTCGGGGATGTGCTGTTCGTGCAGGGAGACACGGCTCGTCTCCTGAACCTGGCACGCCGCCTCAAACTGGCCACGCCGGCGGAGCGGATCCGCCGGTCGCTCAAGCTGGAGCATCCGGAGGGGAGGCTGGTCGAGATCCTCGTTTCGCCGGGTTCTGCCGCGGCCAACCGTTCTTTGAAGGAGCTGCGTTTCCGGCAGCGCTACGGGGCGACCGTGCTGGCCGTGCAGCACCATGGCGTGGCGGTGGAAACGGCCAAGCTGGCCGACATCACCCTGGCGGTGGGAGATCTGCTGCTGGTGCACGGCCCCGCGGAGGTGCTGGACGCCCTGGCCGATGAATCCGGCTTCGTGCCCCTGGCCGAAGTGGAGCGCACGGCCACGCCGCGTCCGCGGGCCCTGTTTGCCATCGCGATCCTGATCGGCGTCATCGCGGTGACCGGGGTGGGCGTGTGGTCCATTCTGCAGGCTGCCCTGGTGGGGGTGCTGGTGATGATCTTCAGCGGCTGCGTTCAGCTGAAGGAGATCTACCGTGAGCTGGACTGGAGCGTCCTGTTCCTGCTGGCCGGGCTGATTCCGCTCGGACTCGCGATGGACGAGTCCGGGGCAGCGCTGTGGATGGGGCAGGGAATAGCCGCCTGGCTGTCACCGTACGGCCCCTCCGCCGCGATCGCCGCTTTCTACCTGGTCACGTCGCTTCTGACGGCCGTGATGTCGAACGCCGCTGCCGCGGTCGTTCTCACTCCGATAGCTCTGCTCACGGCCGCTGACCTCCAGATGAACCCCTACGCGCTCCTGGTGGCTGTAATGTTCGGGGCCTCCGCTTCGTTCATCACTCCGGTGGGCTATCAGACCAACACGCTGATCTTCACGCCGGGAGCCTACCGGTTCAGCGACTTCCTCAAGGTTGGTGCACCGCTGAACCTTCTGCTGTTGATCACGGCCGCGATCTTCATCCCGATCTTCTGGCCCAGCTGAGGGGTCCGGGCGTGTCCGACCGGTCCACCGGTGTGCCGCTGACCCTGGCCCGGCTGCCGGTTGGCCGGATCCTCGCCGTCCCGCTCCTCGCCGGTGTTCTCGTTGCTCCCATGAGCGCGGTTGCCCAGGCGACCGGGCCCCGGCCCGCCGCCGTCATCGACACGGTGATCCTCGATCGCCATGACATCTATCCGCCCGAGGAGGCCAGGCGGAACTTCTTCTACGGGACCGTGAACGCGCTTCACGCCGTGACTCGGCCATACGTGATACAGCGGGAGTTGCTGCTGGCGGCCGGGCAGGCCTACGACTCTACGCTGGCTGCCGAAACCGAGCGCAATCTTCGCAGGCGGAGACTGTTTCGAGAAGTGTCCGTCGATACCACGAGGACCGCAGACGGGCGACTGGCGCTGCGCGTGCGAACGGTAGATGCCTGGAGCACCCGACCCCGATTCCGCCTGGCGGTCCAGTCGACTGGCAGAACAACCGGGACTATCGGCGTGACCGAGTTCAATCTCCTCGGGACCGGGATCCCCTTCACGCTGGCCTACCAGAAGTTCATTGACCGCGACGGCATCGAGGTTGGCACCTCGATCAGCCGGGCGTTCGGCACCCCCCTGTTCGTGGGCGGACTGTACCAGGGGCTGTCCGACCAGAAACGCGGCAACTGGCGTGTGGGAAAGCCGTTCTACTCGCTGTCGGACAGGACGGCTTTCGAGTACAGCGGGCTTGTGTTCGACGGCTTGGTACGCCGGTACCGAACGAACAACGCCGTTTCCCGGGATACACTGTTCTGGGATCGCCAGGCGATGATCCACCGGGCCGTTGCAGCCTACGCTCCCAGGGCGGCGCCCAACTCATATCTACGGATTGGAGTGACGGCGGAGTACAGGCAGGAGACGTACGCGCGAACGGATGACACGGTCTCGGTCGTGCCCGACTCCAGCTACTTCCAGATCGGCGGATTCGCAGAGTACAGGCGCGCGGACTTTGAAGTGGTGCAATTCGTGAATGGCTTTGCCAGGGAGGACCAGGATCTGAGCGAGGTCGTGCACGTCGGTTTCAAGCTGGCGCCGGCGGCGTGGGGATATGAGAAGAACGGGATTGGACCGGTGGTTCAACTCCGCGCCGGTGGGAGGCTCGGGAGTGCGATCCTGAAGGGCGTCCTGAGTGCCAACGCGGTCTACAACAGTGCTGGTCTGGACTCCGGCCGCGTCTCGCTCCAGCTGAGTGGCGTGGTCAAACCGGCTCGCAAGCATGCCCTGCTGGTGAGCTTGCACGGCGGAGTTCGCCAGGACCCGGCTCCCGGCGGGGAATACGATCTGGGTTTCCCCGGGCCGCCACGCCTGTGGGATGCCCACTCGTTCACGGGGACGCGATCGGTCCGGGTGATACTGGAGCACCGCTGGTTCGTGTGGGACGACATATTCCAGCTGCTCGGACTTGGCCTGGCGGGATTCGTGGACTATGCCGGGGCGTGGTATCCGGATCAGGATGCTCGGTTTGGAGGCAACGTGGGGATCGCGCTGCTGGCCGGCTCGCCACTCAACGCCATCCCGGAGAACATCCAGTTCAGCCTGGGCTACCGGTTCGGACGGGAGATAGTCGGCGACCGCTGGGTCTTCAGTCTCGGAATGAGCTACTTCCTGTGACGCCGCGGTGGCCCGCGGCCTGAAGGCCTCTCCTTGACGGTTGCCGTGCTCCACCGCCTCTTGCCGATCAGAGGCGGGTTGTCTCGCACCTCGCAACAGGGCGGCCAGGGCGGACAGGATAGACAGGAGGCCTCGGGCGACATGGCTCGACATCTCTGGACGATAGTTGGCAGGACGGCGGCAGTCGGCGCATTGGCGGCGTGCCTGGCGTGCGGGTGGCCCGGCGCGGCACAGGCCCAGGGCAACTGGTGGCTGGACATCACGTATGGAGCATCCATCCCCAGCGGCGATACCAGAGACTTCGCGGAGGGCCTCAGCTGGAGAAACCTGGCCGTCGATGCGCGGCGCGTGCTGGGGGACCGGTTCGCCGTGGGTGTCTCCGTGGGCTGGAGCGTCTTCGCGGCCTCGCATGATACCGCGGTGACCGTCGCCGTGGAGGGGGCCGCGATCACGGGGGCGCCCCTCACGTACGTAAACGCGGTCCCGTTGCTAGCGACGGCGCACTACTACTTCGGCAATCCCCCCATTGGCTCCTACATGGGGGTGACCGCGTTTGTCGGTGTCGGGCTGGGCGCCTACCTGATCGAGAATCGCGCCGATATCGGCTCCGCGGAGTTCTCCGAGACGAACTGGCATCCGGGGGTGGCCCCCGAAGCCGGAATCGGATACAAGATGGGCACGGTGGCCGCGCTCCTTCTGTCCGTGCGCTACAACTACGCTTTCAAGTCGGGCGGCTTCACGCATAACTTCTGGAACTTCAACGTCGGCTTGGCATGGGGAGGCTGATCACGATGAAGGCGCGGTTTCTACTGCCGCTCATCGCCTCCATGGGCGCGTGCGGCGACGCAGCGCTCCAGGAGAGGCCCCCGGCCGCGGAGACACCAGCACCCGCGGCACCCCAGCGCATGGAAGAAGCGCGGCTGGCGCTCGACACCCTGCCTGACGCCCGGGAAAGCCGCCCCCCCAACTTCATCCTGATCTTTGTAGATGATCTGGGCTACGGCGATCTGTCCGGGTTCGGACACCCGACCATCCGCACTCCCAATCTGGACCGGATGGCGGCGCAGGGGGTTCGTCTCACCTCTTTCTACGTTGGCTCTCCGGCCTGCACTCCGTCCCGGGCTGCGTTGCTGACCGGCCGGTATCCCAGCCGATCCGGCATGCACCACGTCCTTGGCCCGGAGTCCCAGACCGGCCTGCCGGCCTCGGAGATCACGCTGGCGGAGGCGCTGGGTTCCGCAGGCTACCACACGGCCATCATCGGCAAGTGGCACCTGGGAGGCACCCCGGGCTTCTTCCCGACCGACCACGGCTTCGATTCATTCTTCGGCCTCCTGTACAGCAACGATATGATGCCCCCGTGGGTGCAGACGGAGCGTCCGCTGGAGTTATGGCGCGACACCGATCCGGTCGAGCACCCGGTGGACCAGACCACGTTGACCAAGCGGTACACGGAAGAAGCCGTATCCCTGATCCGCCAGTGGGGCGAAGAGCCGTTCTTCCTCTACCTGGCTCATTCGATGCCTCATGTTCCGCTGCATGCGTCCGAAAGCTTCCGGGGATCCTCGGCCGCTGGCACCTACGGGGACGTGATCGAAGAACTGGACTGGAGTGCAGGCGAGATCCTGGCCGTTCTGGAGGAGGAAGGACTCTCCGACCGCACGCTGGTGGTGTTCACCAGCGACAACGGGCCGTGGTCCGAAATGCCGGAGAGGATGTTCGGAGAGGACATCGTCAAGCCGTGGGATGCGGGAACGGTGGGGCCGTTCCGCGGCACGAAGCACTCCACCTACGAGGGTGGTCTGCGCGTGCCGTTCGTGGCCTGGTGGCCGGGCCGGATCCCGCCCGGGCGGACCAGCTCCGCGGTGGCGACGGCAATGGATGTGTTTCCGACGTTCCTGGCGTATGCGGGCCTGGCGCTGCGTACCGAACGACGGATCGACGGAGAGGACATCGGTCCGCTCCTGGCAGCGGGCGCCCCGTCACCCCATGCGCTCCTCTTCTACCACCGAAACGATCATCTGGAAGCCGTCCGCGACGGGACGTGGAAGCTCCGCGTCACCCGCGCTGCCGAGGAAGAACCGCCGCAGTGGGAGCTCTACGATCTCACACACGACCCGTACGAGCGGTTCAACCTGGCCACGGATCACCCGGACATCGTCGCCAGGCTGAGGGACCAGATGGCGGCGTTTGCCGATTCCACCGGGGTTCTGACCTGGTTTCAGGAGACGCGCTAGCGCGCCGCCGGGATCCTCGCGGGTCTGCCTGCACTCGCAATCGCTGCCCGGTTGCTGTATAACCAGAGCGATGAGGTCGTGTTTGGGGTGATGACTAACGGGAGGACGATGATGAAGACCTCGGCCGGGATCCTGCGGATCCTGATTCTACTCTGCCTATTCTCTGGAATTGCCGCATCCGGCGCCCACGCTCAGGAAGCCTCCAGCGAGGCCTCCTCGGGTTTGGGGTTCGGACTGAAAGCGGGATTCGGCCTGGATCCGGACCAGTTTGTCATCGGTGCCCAGTATTCGCTTGGCAAACCCGTCAGCATCTTTCGGGTCGTACCGAATATCGATATCGGATTCGGTGACACGACCATCGACTTCAACGTCGACTTCCTGGTTCGTCTTCTGGTCGAGAACACCCCGGTCGCGCTGTATGGCGGAGCGGCGCCAACGGTCGCGTACGTGAACCGGAGCGGTGCCGGTGACGAGTGGGACATCGGCTTCTCGCTGGTAGCGGGGATCCAGGTCCCGATCATCACGGACCAGGGCATGAATTTCGAGATGCGCGCCTCGCCGGTCGGCGGGATTCCGAGCTGGCGCTTTCTGGCCGCGATCCTGTTCTAGCCGCGAATCGTTTCGCCGCTGGGCCGGCGTCTCAAGGCTGGGCGCTCGGCCGTCCCCTCGGGGCTCGGCGCGGGCGGCCAGGAGCCTCGATCCGGCGGCTACAGAACCGTTCGCAACACGTCCGGATCCACGTTGGCCCCGCACAGCACGATGACGATCTCGCGACCCTCCCACCCGCGACCGGACGCCAGGAATCCCGCGACGGCCACACCGGCCGCGCCTTCGATCAACATGTGATGGTGAGCCAGGATACCTCGCATCGCATCGCGTATCTGCGTCTCCTCGACCAGCACGGACTCGTCGACAATCCGCCGGCAGAAGTCGAAGGTGATTGAACCGGGCTCCACTCCGCCCGCCGAGCCGTCGGACAAGGTGGGGAGAGACGGCAGATCCAGGATCCGACCGGCTTCCAGCGAGCGGTGCATGACCGGGGAGTTTCGCGGCGAGCACGCAACGACCCGCGTATCCCCGACAGCCTTGAGGTACCCTCCCGTCCCGGAGATCAACCCACCTCCACCCAGCGCCACAAAGATGGCCTCCACGTTGCCGACCTGGTCGGCCAGCTCGAGCCCTATCGTCCCTTGTCCGGCAACCACGCGCGCGTCATTGTAGGGAGACAGGTAGAAGGCGTCGCGGTCATCCGCAAAGGACCGGGCGGCCAGTTCGCTTTCCACGCAGTCCTGGCCGTGCACGCGTACTTCCGCCCCGTATTCCCGAATGACTGCCAGCTTTGACGGTGCCGCGGACTCCGGCACGAACACCGTGGCCGTGCACCCGGCCCGGGCTGCCCCGCACGCGACCGCCATCCCGTGATTGCCCGAGGACGCGGCCACGATGCCACGCGAGCGCTGCTCTTCGCTGATGGTGAGCAGGCAGTTGAGTGCGCCCCGAAGCTTGAACGATCCCGTGAGCTGGTAGTTCTCCAGCTTGAGCCTGACGTGGGCGCCACTTGCCGCGCTGAGGTAGTGGGAGTACTCGACAGGCGTTCGCCGCACGTGGCCGGAGATTCTGGCAGCCGCCTCGCCACATGCCGCCTCGAAGCCGGCGCCGTCTATCGTGATCGCATCATCGCTGTTCATGAGCTCCAGTATACGCTTCCGAACCAGCTCTCGCGTCAGACGAGTTGCACCCTCCTGTTGCTCCCTGCTCCCGCGTCACCGATTGTTCAGGCCGTGACTTCCCGAGCGTGGCAATAGAGGAATGAGCAAGCACGACTGGCGAACGACCCTGGGGTCGATCGTGCGGGATTTCAGGCGCACGTGGCCGCAACTCCTCGCAGCCGACCTGTTGTGCAGGGTTGCCATCTACCTGCTGCTCTCCCCGCTGGTGGCCCTGGTCGCGCGGTTCTTCATCTCCCGCTCCGGCGACGCCGTGTTAACGGACGAAGAGATCCTGTTCTTCTTCCTCAGACCCGCAGGTCTGACCGCCCTCATCGTAGTCGGCGCTCTGACGCTTGCCATTGCCTTCGCCGAGTCAGCCATCATCATGACGATCGGTTTCGCGGCCGCGGAGGACCGCAAGTTCGCGGTTCTGGACTCCTTCAGATACGTGTACCGACGGTTCGTGCGGCTGGTAAGGCTGGGCGCCCGCCTTCTGGTGCGGATTCTACTGCTGACGGTCCCGTTTCTGGCCGCGGTGGCGCTTGTCTATTATCTGCTCCTCACCGGCTCCGACATCAATTTCTATCTCACCTTCCGTCCTCCGAGATTCTGGGTGGCCCTGATCCTGGCCGGAACCCTGGGTCTTGTCTGGCTGACGCTTCTCGCGCGAGCCCTGCTCGGCTGGGCGTTCGCGCTCCCGATCGTTCTCTTCGAGGCTGTCGGCCCCAGGGTGGCCATCCGCACGAGCCTGGAGGACACGCGGGGCAGGCGCCGGGAACTGACTGCGTGGCTGGTTGCGTGGATCCTCCTGGGCGTTGGCCTGTCAGCGATGGCGACAGCAGCAATCGGCGGGTTGGGTCGCGCCGTGATCCCCACCACGGGCGGCACTCTGCCCGTGGTGGCGTTCCTGGTCGGAACCGTGCTGATCCTCAGCGCCCTCGCCAACCTGGCCATCTCGTTCCTGTCGACCGCGTTTCTTGGGTTGATCGTGGTCGGGCTGTACCGGCGGAGCACGGGCCGCGGGAGCATGGGACGCGCCCTGGATGGGCAGAAGCGACTGGCCGGGCCCGCGGTCATCCGTCTTCCGCGCAGGGCGTGGCGCTGGATCGGGTTCGCTGCGGTGGCGGCTGCCGCAATCTACGCGACCGTTCTCTCCCTGAACGTTCCCGTGGGGGACAGCATCGAGATTACGGCGCACCGGGGAAGCTCCGGATTGGCGCCGGAGAACACCATGGCGGCCGTCGAGCAGGCCATAGTGGACGGTGCGGACTGGGTGGAGATAGACGTGCAGGAAACGGCCGATGGGATCGTGGTCGTTCATCACGACAGCGATTTCAGGAAGATCGCAGGGTCCCGCCTCAGGATCTGGGAGGCCACCTACGAGGAGCTCCGCAGCCTGGACATCGGTAGCTGGTTCGCGCCGGAGTTCTCAGGTGAGCGGTTGCCCACCCTGGAGGACGTGCTCCTGGCCAGCAAGGATCGCATCCGGGTGAACATCGAGCCACCCTGGAGGACGAGCTCCTGGCCAGCAAGGATCGCATTCGGGTGAACATCGAGCTCAAGCACTACAGCCGCGCGCCCCGGCTGGAGGAGGCGGTGATAGAGGTCGTAGAGAAGACCGGCATGGAGTCACAAATAGCCATCATGTCACTCAAGCGGGAGTCGATTCAGAAAGCCCGAGCCTTGCGCCCCGAGTGGACGGTCGGATTTCTGAGCGCCGCCGCCATCGGCAATCTGACGCGGATCGACGCCGATTTCCTGGCCGTGAACTCCAGTCTGGCCACGCGGTCGCTGATCCGGGCCGCTCACCGGCGAGGACAGGAAGTGCACGTGTGGACCATCAACGATCCCGCTGCCATGTCCGCCCTGATCGGGCGCGGGGTCGACA
>JBDHIQ010000270.1:0-2466 GCA_039587395.1 Gemmatimonadota bacterium | reverse complement strand
CGGAGTGGGGCGGCGGCGAGCTTTACTTTGACGACCGGCTGGTGCGCAAGGACGGGCGGTTTGTAGTTCCCGAGCTGGAGGGGCTCAATCCGGAGAGTCTGGAGGAGTAGGCCTGGTGAGCGAGTACAGCTCCACACGCTCGACTCCCAGCTCGTCCCGCCGCACACCAAGCACGTAGTCGGAACCGATGTCGGTCACCCGGAGCCCGGATGGCGAGACGACCGTTCCCAGCTCGCCCCCCTCGGGATCAATGACGACCCAGGAGCGAGGGCCCTCCGGCGGCCACACGTACGACGTGATCCAGAGATTCCCGTCCGCGTCCGCGTGAAACGACTCGAAAGCCGGGATTCGATCGGGGAACGGCGTGACGTCCATCATGCGCTGATGAAGCCTCTGCCGTTCAGGAGCCCGTCGGCGCGCCAGATGGCGGGCCTTGAAGTCCTCCACCTCCGCATCGGTCAATTCCCGGACCGGTCGTTCGACACGGAGGACGGTCTCTTCCCCCACTTCCCCGCGCTGTCCGGCCACCGGGCTATCGACAGCGCTCTGGCTTCCGGCGACGATCCCCGACCCTGGCAGAGTGCGAATCCTGACCTCGAACTCCTCTCCGTCTCCGTACATCATCCGGTATCCAGCCATCCGGGCCGAGGCGACCGGAGAAAACGGTTGTCCACCCGTGAGCACTCCTTGCCCATCGGCGACGCTGAAGCGGCGCACATCCCCAACCGCCGCTACCGTGTCAAACAGCGCTCCGTCGGGACTCACCCGCACGAACAGAGCGGTATCACGCGTGATGCCCGAACCGCCGGCGAACTTGTGGTGCTTGACAAGGAAAGATCCGTCGGGCAGTACCGCCTCGAGCTGGGGAGAAGCGGCGGTAGGCGTGCCTATGTTGACGGATCGGGCAAACCTGCCCTGGCCGTCCAGAACGGATACGCGCCGCAGCCGGAGATCGGCCGCCGCAAGCGAGTCCCCCCGGTACGGGAGCAGGCGCGAGAGCATGCGAAACTCGCCTGGACCCTCGCCGTCACGGCCCACACTCAACAGATGGCTGCCGGCATCGTCGTAGATGCGGATCTGGCCACTACCCGCGTTGGCAACCGCAATCCTCCCGTCCGGAAGCCGGAAGGCATCGGCCGCGCGGTACAGTTCGTAATCAGGATCCCCGCCGGCCGAGCCGACGGCAAGGACGGGCTGCTCCGAGAGACGCCAAACGGCTTCCTGTGGGGTGCCCTCCGCGCCAGAATCAACTTGAGAGCACCCTGCCAGTTGCGCACAGAGCAGAAAGCCGATTGAAAGCGATGCGCCGCTCGTACTGGCCATTTCACGGTCTACGTGAGGGACGTTGACGACCCGGACTCATGAAGATAGACAGGTGGCGGACCGAAACTGTTGTCAGGTCTCAGGCTGATTTTGGTCGATCCGCTGCCTGTTACCGAGCCAGCCCAGGTATACGGAGACTGCGTGTCAGTTTCAAAAAATGCCCGGTACCAGAATACGCCGCTGCCCGGGATAGCCGGGGAAGCGATCGCGATACCAGGCGTGGTTCGAGATAGCGCGTGGAGTGAGGTTGCAGAACGTGAAGAGGGCGAAGGCGAGGCCTGCCAGAGACCAGGTCATGATAGCCCAACCGGTCCACTGGACGATCTCGCCCAGGTAGTGCGGGCTGCTGACCCACCGGAACATGCCGCCCTCGGGAATCTGGTAGCCCGTCTCACCCGGTTTACGCAGCCTGCGGATGATGCTGTCCGCGTGGACGTGTGTGATGAAGCCTGTCATGAACACGGCGGCTCCCACCAGGAAGTGCACAGTCAATAACTGTGAACCGGACTGTCCATTCTCAATGAGTGCACCGGCGTTGTTGTAGCCGTTGAGGACGTTGAAGGCGATGGCGAGCAGCACGAGGAGGATAGGAAACGTCCGGTCCGAGGGACGCATCAGCGCCGGGAACAGGAAAGTTCGGTAGAGATAGTGAAGTTCCCAGAATGCCAACGGTATCAGCGCCCCAGGCTGCGCTCCCGAAGGACTTCTCAACACCAGGACCGCAATCACCAGCACGGCCGGCAGCTCCATGAGGACCCAGGCCAGGCGGTTGGACAAGCTGGGGCCCCAGCCCTTCCTGTAATGCCTCCCGTAGGGCGCCGTCACCCATAGCAGGCTCACCAGCACCAAGGGGCAGAGCAAGAACTGTATCAGCAGGGGCGTGGTCATTCGCGAATCATGCCGGAGAGACCGGGGGAATGCCAGCCGGGCTCGTCAACGTGCAGGGCGTGTCGGGCTAGCCAGACTCGTGCGATCTGCTGTGTGGGCCAAAGAAAGCGGCAGGCCAGCCAACTCGCCAACCTGCCGTCGCTTACAAGTGCCGGAGGTGGGACTTGAACCCACACTCCCGTTTCCGGGAACCGGATTTTGAGTCCGGCGCGTCTGCCAATTCCGCCACTCCGGCAAGTACCCTCAGAAACTAGC
>JBDHIQ010000269.1:0-4217 GCA_039587395.1 Gemmatimonadota bacterium | reverse complement strand
GCGCGGCGGTGCTCGCGCTCGTCGCGTTGACGGCAGCCTGCGCCTCCGGCGGCCGGGAGCCGGAGCCGGTTTCGCCGGTCGCAGACATGGCGCCCGCGGAAGCGACGCTGGCCGACACGCTTCCGGACTTCGTCGTGGCCGAAGCGGCGGAGGAGCAGGGTCTCGATCCGGAGGCGGTGGTCGAGAGCAAGCACGAGGCCGAACGCCGCGTCGAAGAACTCGAGCCGGAAAAACAGGCAGAGTTCGAATCTCTGTTCGGACACGATCCGCTGGGCCTGGCTCGAAACCCGGGCAACGCGGAGAAGTACGAGATTCCGCTTGAGATGAACTCTCGCGTCGAGAGATGGATCGAGTACTTCCAGAACACCATTCCCGAGCGCTTTGACATCTATCTGATGCGCCTGGGCCGCTACGAGGACATGATTCGGCGCAAGCTCCGGGTCGCCGGGCTCCCCGAGGATCTAATCTACCTGTCGCGCGGTCGGCTTGTGGCAGTTCATCCGCGGGACGGCGCGCCTGTACGATCTCGAGGTCTCCTGGTGGCTGGACGAGCGTCGGGACCCGATCCTGGCTACCGATGCGGCCATCGGCTTTCTGTCGGACCTGTACGACGAGTTCGGATCCTGGTATCTGGCGGCGGCGGCCTACAACGGCGGTCCCGGCCGGGTGCGACGCGGCCTGGCAAGCACCGGGTCCGACGATTTCTGGCAACTGGCGCAGGGAAGTGCCCTGCGCTCGGAGACCCGCAACTATGTTCCGAAGCTGATCGCCGCGGCGATCATCGCCAAGGATCCGGAGAGCTACGGCTTCACCGACGTCCAGAAAGAGCCGGCCTGGGAGTACGAGACGGTCCGGGTGCCGGACGCCACCAGCTTTGATGTACTGGCCGACGCGGCCGGAACCGACGAAGAGACCATTCAGCGGCTCAACCCGCAGTTCCCGCGCCGCGTAACGCCGCCGGATAGACCGGTCGACCTGCGGGTTCCCGTGGGAACGGGCGAGCAGTTCGCGGTCAACTATGCCAGCATCCCGGAAGACGAGCGGGTCACCTGGCTCATGCACACCATCACCAGGGGACAGACTCTGGGTCTGCTTGCCGCCCGCTACGGCACCTCCGTTCAGGCCATTCAGGCGGCGAACAACAACCTCAACCCCCGGCGCCTGCAGATCGGGCAGCGTCTGATCATCCCCCGCTCTCCCACGGCGCGGGCCACCGTGGCCAGCAACACTACCTCCCGGGCTGCGAGCCGGCCGCTCGAGCGACCCTACGAGATCGTGGTCCAGCGCGGGGACACGCTGTGGGCTCTGGCCAGACAGCACGGCGTGACGACGTCGCAGCTGATGAACTGGAACGGCCTCCAGACCAGTAGCATTAGGCCGGGACAGCGACTGACGATTCAGAAGTAGCCACACCGGTTTCGCTGCACCGCTTCAGAATGCCAGCCGCCGCGGCGTTGGCCTGTAGTCAGCGCGCGACTGCAGCAGCCAACCGGTAGCCTTTCCTGTTCTGTAACCCGCTCATTTGTAAGAAGATACGTGCGCGCCGGTCGCACGAGGCGTCGTGGACCGCCGCTTGCATCAAAGGACCATCCCGCGGTGCCCGAGGCGCGAGCGACGGGCCCGGCGGAACGATGTGACACAGCCGGCCTGCAACGGTCCAAGAACGTGGACGGCCAGCGGGCGAACGCCAACAGGAAACCGGACTTCAGAGGCAGCTTGAACCAACCGATCAACGGCATGCTGCGAGTAGATCTCCACTCGCACACCAACTGCTCGCAGGACGCGGTCACGACGCCGTGGGACCTGGTGGAACGGGCCCGGGAGGCGAACCTGGACCGCATTGCCGTCACCGACCACGGATGCCTTGATGGTGCGTGGCGGGCCAGGGAGATCGATCCGGAGCTGGTGATCATCGGTGAGGAGATTCGCTGCCGCTGCCGGACCGAACTCATCGGTCTGTTCCTTTCGGAGCGCATCCCGATGCGGCTGCCGATGGAGGAGGTGGTGGAGCGCATCCGGGATCAGGGTGGCGTCGTATACGCACCACATCCGTATGCCTACCTGTGGAAGCCCATCGCCCGGGCGTGCCGGGCGATGACCGTGGCGGATGTGGTAGAGGGGTTCAACGCGCGCGCGTTCATCCCGGCCTGGAACCGGAGTGCCACCCGTCGCGCAATGGCTCGGAACATACCTCTGGGCGCCGGCTCGGATGCCCATTTCCCCCAGGAGATCGGGCGAGCGTTTACCGAGATGCCGGCCTACGAAACCGCGGACGACTTCAGGGAGGCGCTTGCGCTGGCGCGCCCGGTGGGATTGGCCGTCACGAATCCGCTGTTCTTCGTGGCATCCACGACGGCCAAGGTCCTGAGCCTGGTATCCGAGCTGGGATCTGGAATCGAAGCCCTTCCGGAGGCGCGGACCGTCGCCGCCGGTATCGAACGCCAGGGGATTCGAGCGGCCTAGCTGACGCTCCGAGGTGGCCCGGCGATGGGGTATACCAGCGCGGGCCCGCTCAAACTCGCCAGCGCGTTGCGCGGATCGAGAACGATCTTCGCCCTGGCGAGGATCAGATCGTAGTCGATGTCGGTGTGATCCGTCGTGATCACCACGGCATCGGCCGAATCCAGTACTTCCGACGTCAGTGGGACCGATTCGTAGCGTGACCCATCCAGCTGCAGCGTCGCCACGTGTGGGTCATGGTACATCACCTCCGCCCCCATGCCCCGCAATAGCTCCAGAATGTCCAAAGCCGGGCTTTCGCGCGTATCGTCTACATCCGCCTTGTAGGACACCCCGAGAAGCAGGACTCGGCTTCCATTTACGGGTTTCCTGGCCAGGTTCAGCGCCTCCGCCACCTTGGCCACCACGTAGCGTGGCATCTCCGCCTCCGCCACCTTGGCCACCACGTAGCGTGGCATCTCCGCGTTCACCTCGGCTGCCAGCTCGATGAATCGCGTCCTGTACTGGAGGGTCCTCATCTTCCAGGCCAGGTAGTGGGGGTCGATGGGAATGCAGTGGCCGCCCAGGCCGGGCCCAGGGGTGAATCGCATGAAGCCATAAGGCTTGGTGGTGGCGGCATCGACGACTTCCCAGATGTCGATCCCAAGGCGGTCCGCGATCACCGCCATTTCGTTGACCAGGCCGATGTTCACGGCCCGGAACGTGTTCTCCAGAATCTTGGTGAGCTCTGCCGCTTCGGGCGAAGATACCTCGACTACCTGATCGATGACCTGGCTGTAAAGCGCAACCGAAAGCTCATGGCAGGCGGGGGTCAGCCCACCCACCACCTTGGGCGTATTCTCGAAATGATAGTCGGGGTTGCCTGGATCCACTCGCTCCGGACTGAAGGCCAGGAAGAAATCGGAACCGACTTTGAGACCCGTCGCTTCAAGTCGATCCTGGACAAGCTCACGAGTTGTGCCCGGGTAGGTGGTCGATTCCAGGATTACGAGCTGACCAGGCGTCAGGCGGTCGCTCACGGCCTCCGTCGATTGGACGATGTAGGAGACATCCGGATCTCCGGTCTTCGACAGCGGTGTGGGAACGCAGATGATCACCACGTCGACCTCCGCAAGAAGACCGAAATCCGTGGTGGTCTTCAGGCTCCCCTGGCCCGCCAGCGCCGCGACACGGGAAGCCTCGACATCTCCGATGTGCGACTCGCCACGCGCCACCAGCTCGACCACGTCCCGGCTCACGTCAAATCCCAGTGTGGGAAACCCCGCCTCTGCAAATCCCACCGCAACGGGCAACCCGACATAGCCCAGTCCGAGCACGCCCACGCGCGCTTCGCGTGACCGAATCTTCGCCAGCAGCTCGTTCCTCACTTCGCCTCCTCCGCCAATTCGCTGTTCCCACACTATGAAGGCACGGGCCCGGTGATACGGCAAGACCCGTACCCGTGAGGCCGGATCTATCCGGTTCCGGTGCCCGCCGGCACCCGCAATAGAAAACGCGGCCAAGCCCCATCGGTAGGCCAGGCCGCGCTCCGGCAATCAGTTGTCTGTTCGAATCAGTAGGCCGCGGCTACCTCGCCGAGCACACGGCGTGCATACCCGTTGGCCGGATCCTTACCCAGCGCCAGCAGGGCCCCTACCTTGCCGGGTCCCCGGTTGTAGGCCAGCAGGGCCAGACGCGTATCGTTGTCGTACCGGTCCAGGAGCATGCGGAGATAACGGAATCCGAGGGTCAGGTTGGTCTCGGTCTCGAACAGCTTC
>JBDHIQ010000066.1:0-11508 GCA_039587395.1 Gemmatimonadota bacterium | reverse complement strand
CACCCCATCACCATCGGGCTCAGCAACTACGACTTCACCCAGGTGCTGGCAGGCGTGGAAGAAGGCGACGTGGTCGTATCGATTCCGCTGTCGATCATCCAGCAGCGGCAGTTGCTGGACAGGATCCGAAGCCGTTCCTCGATCCCCGGCGTGCAGAGGAGCAACTGATGATCTTCTTCGAGATCGTCCGAGTCGCGATGGACGCGATTCGGGCCAACAAGCTGCGCTCCATGCTCACCATGCTCGGGATCGTGATCGGGGTAGGGGCCGTGATCACCATGGTCGCGCTGGGCGAGGGCGCCCAGAACGCAGTCGAAGAACAGATCTCCAGCCTTGGCACCAACGTGATCACCGTGCGGCCCGGTCAGGGGTGGATGAGAGGGGTTCGCGGTGGCGGAGCCAGGCTCACCGTGAACGATGCGCGGGCCCTGGATCAGAACGCCCCGGCCATCATCCAGATGGCGCCGGAGATCAGCAGCAGCCTACAGGTGGAGTTCGGACGGACCAACGCGAACGTCCGCATCACGGGCACGACCAGTGGCTTCCCGGAGATCATGAACTACTCGGTGGCCCTGGGGCGTTTCTTCACGGAGGCCGAGGATTCCGGGCGCCGTCGTGTAGCGGTTCTGGGCAGCGCGGTTCCCGAGGTGCTGGCGGTGAGCCCCGAAGAGCTGGTCGGCAAGCACATCTCGATCCGCAATATCACGTTCGAAGTGGTCGGTGTGCTGGAGGAAAAAGGCGGATCGGGGTGGTTCAATCAGGATGAGCAGATCTTCGTTCCGCTCAACACGGCTCAGTTCCGGCTCATGGGAACGGACCGCATCAACTCGATCAACGTGATGGTAGCCGACCGTGCCTCGATTTCCATAGCCATGATCCAGATCGAGGAAACGCTGCGGCGAGAGCACAAACTGGCCCTCGGGAAGGAGAACGACTTCTGGATCTCCGACAGCACGGAGCTGCTGGGTACCTTCCAGGAAACGACCCGCACGTTCACCATGCTGTTGGCCAGCATCGCGGCGGTGAGCCTGCTGGTGGGCGGCATAGGCATCATGAACATCATGCTCGTGTCGGTCACGGAGCGGACCCGCGAGATTGGCGTTCGCAAAGCGCTGGGCGCCACCAGGAGGGCTGTCCTGCTCCAGTTCCTGCTCGAGGCCACGACCCTGTGCTTCTTCGGCGGTCTGCTGGGGATCGGCTTCGGCTTCGCGGCTTCCAAGATGCTGAGCAGCATGGCGAACTGGAACACGGCCGTCTCCCCCGAAGCGGTGGTCCTGGCCGTCGCGTTCTCAGGGATCGTGGGTGTGTTCTTCGGGATGTGGCCGGCCCGGCGGGCGGCAAGCCTGGATCCTATCGCCGCGCTCCGCTACGAGTAGCGCCAATTAGACACAGTCTGTCCGGGACTCGCCGGGCTCCGCCTGTGATCGAACACGACGTCGCCGAACTCACACTCGGCGGCGTTTTCAAATGGAGGACTTGAGCGCGTGAGCATCGTTGACTTTGATACGCTTCCGGATCACGCACGCGTCTGGATATTCGGCGCGGATCGTGCACTCACTGATGTCCAGACCGCTGCCCTCCACCGGCGCATGAGACCCTTCATCGCGCAGTGGACCGCACACAGCGCCAGGCTGGCATCCGGCTACGCGCTCTGGCTGGACAGGTTTCTGGTCGTGGCGGTAGATGAAGCCCTCGCCCTGGCCTCCGGCTGTTCGATCGACGCACTGACCAGGGAGATCCGGGCGCTGGAGGAGGAAACGAAGGCAACCTGGCTGGACGGCACACGCGTCTGGCATCGGGACCGGGACGGCGCGATCCATTGCGTGAGCCGCCCGGAGCTCAAGCGGCTGGCAGCCGACGGACGGGTGTCGACAGACACGATCTTCTTCGATCACACGCTGCGCACGCTCGGCGAGCTGCGGACCGGACGGTTCGAGCTTCCAGCTCGCGATTCGTGGCATTCCCAGCTGCTGGCGCGGGCCGTGACCGACGCCGGGGGCGCGGCTTCCGGCGCCGCGGGCAAGACCCGGGAGACTCTGTCGGCAGATGCCTGAGGGCGGGTCCGACCCGGACGCCGGACGGACGACCGGGTCGACACCTCCACCGGCCTCGCGCCTGGCCTTCATGCTGTCGGGCGGAGGCGCCCGGGCTGCCTATCAGGTGGGCGCCCTGGCGTTCATCGGTCAGCAGGCGCCAGAGCTCCAGGTACCCATTCTGACGGGAGTATCGGCCGGCGCGATCAACGCCGGCTACCTGGGCGCGCACCGGGGCAATCTCCGGTCCGCAACGGCCGGCTTGAAAAGACGCTGGGCATCGCTGACCACCGAAGAAGTGTTTCGCGGTGACGCGGTGTCGCTGGCGAAGATCGGCGCCAGGTGGGGCGCCTCGCTGATCTCCGGCGGTTCCCGACTGGCGCCTACGGCCCGCGGCCTGGTTGACACATTCCCGCTGCGAGACTTCCTCCACCGGGCGGTCGATCCGACCGGCATCTCAGACAACCTCGAGTCGGGCAGGCTGCTGGCGCTGGCGCTGTCCGCCATGTCGTACCGGACGGGGTGCACGGTCACGTTCGTCCAGGGAAACGCACCGATCAGGCTGAAACCCGACAGTATTCATCACCGGGCCGTGCGAGCCCGGATCACCATCGATCATATCATGGCGTCGGCGGCCATCCCGCTGCTGTTCCCGGCGGTGAAGCTCGGGCAGCAGCACTACGGAGACGGAAGCTTCCGCCACGCGGCCCCGTTTGCGCCCGCCATTCAGCTGGGCGCGGACCGCATTCTGGCCGTGTCCGCCCGCTATCCGCGATCGGCGGAGGACATGAGGCGGCCGGACAGCGTCGGCTATCCTCCCCCGGCCCGTATCATCGGACTTCTGCTCAATTCGGCGTTCCTCGACACGCTGGACTGGGACGCGGCTCACCTCCGCCGGATCAACAGGCTGCTGGCCCGGCTCCCGGAGAGCACTCTCGCAGATGAGCGCCTGAGGCACGTCGAGTTGCTCATTCTCCGCCCGTCGAAGGACCTCGGTTGTGTGGCGGCGCAGTACGAGAGCCGCCTGCCACGCATGCTCCGTTTCCTGGTGAGGGGCCTGGGAACGCCGGGGACCCGCAGCGCCGATCTACTCAGCTACCTGCTGTTCGAGAGCGCGTACATCACAGAGCTGGGCGAGTTGGGCTGGAAGGATGCGGAGCGTCAGTGGCCGCGGCTCGCGAGCTTCCTCGAGGCCGGGCCGGGATAGACCGGGGCCGCCAGAGCTAGAGGTGCGACCACAGGTCTGGAGTCTCCGGTTCGGGTTCGGGGGTCTCCGATTCGGCCGGGGGCGCCGGTGCCTGGTCTACCGGTGCCGGTGCCTGCTCCGCGACGCGCGCCTCCGGCTCGGAAGCTGCCACGGGGCTCTCAGGTCGGGATTCCGATTCCAGAGACAGGTGCGGGCGGATCCTGAGGTGGTCCAGAACCAGCCTGTCCTGCGTGGCCAGGATCACCTGCCGATCGGTGGACAGACGAGTAAGGACATCCCACAGCTCCCCTGCGCGCTGCTCGTCCAGATGTACGAATGGATCGTCCACCAGGAGCGGGACGCGGACCCCCAGCCCTGCCAGGAAGTCGGCCGCTCCCAACCGCACGGCAAACAGGGCGGTGTGGAGTTGGCCATAGCTCAAAGGCGGGCTGTCCATCGGCACCTTGTGGCCCCGCAGCCAGACACGAGCGGTCTCCAGTCCCTCCTCAGCAGCGATGGGCCCCAGGTCGCCATCCGTGGCGTCCCGGAGGTGTCCGGATATGGCCGCCAGCAATCGATCCTGGTCCGTCTGGCGAAAATCCTCGTACGCATCCGTCACCAAACCAAACGCATGCCGGTACGCGGCGGACCGGGCTTCCAGTTCGGCAAGCCGGGTCTCCGCCACCCGCAGCTGAGATTCAATGGCCACGGAGCTCTCGTCAGGACGCCCGTCGTACGCTATCCGGCGTTCCAGACGGTTGAGCTCGTCACCAAGACCGGTGCTGTCCGCGCGCCTTTCGACCAGCCGGTGACGCACCGCCGCAGTCTCCGGCCTGACCCCGTCAGGGAGTTCGAACTGAGATCTTGAAACCTCCCGCAGCTGGAGGTCGATCGTGGACAGGCGGTTTCGCTCCTTGGACGCGGCTTCATGCAACTCCTTCCGAATCTCGTGAGCGCGCTCGAGCAGCGTCTCGTCTCTGGGCACGGCTCGTGCCGGGTCCGCCTCCCGGACCGTGTCGTCCGGGGGCTCGTCGCTGGCTCCAGCGGCCGCGGCTCGAGCCAGAGCCCGGCGAGCCTCGTCCACTACGCGGCGAAGCTCGTTTCTCACCGCGGTCCGGCTGTCGCGCTCGTCTTTCTGGCGGTCATATTCGCGCCGCCGGTCCGGAAGCGTCTCCACCGTGAGAGATTCCGCATCCGGCACCCCGTCCACCCTGGCACTGATGCGGTTCCGCACGTCGTCCAGGTCGGACTCGGTCGCGAGGAGGCCACGCTCGCAGCGCGCCCGTTCCGTTTCGCCACGCCGCCACCACAGCGCCACGGCAATCAACGCTGCGCCGATCAAGCCGGCCGTGGCCCCGACAACTCCTGATCCGATTGCGGCCGTGGCTGCGCCACCCGCCGCGAGCGCCAAGCCGGCGATCCATACCGGTGCCGAACGCAGCGCGGGCGCTGCAGCGAGCTGCCGGAGCCGGGCCCGATGTGCCTCGATGTCAGCCATCAGCTTCCGCTCGCGGGGCCACAGACCTTCCTCCAGCGCGGCCACGCGCTCCGGAAAGTCGACGGGATATTGTCGCTCGGGAGCATCCGCCGGAGCGGCCTCCATCAGCTCCACACGACCGATCGCTTCATCCAGCTCTTGCGCCCGATGTTCCAGATAGCCAAGGCGTTCACGGCAGGCTTTCTTGCGCGCCTCGAAGGTCTCCGTCTGCGCCAGGGCCTCAAGCGCCCGCTCCAGAACCTCTATCTCGGAGGCCGCCTCTGCGGCGGCGGTGCGGACGGATTCGCGCTGGGCCGCCAGCGGGGCCCGACGTTGCTCTGCCGCCCTGGCCTCATCTCGCCTGGAACGCAACTCCTCGCAGGTCCGGCGCGCGATCTCCAGCATGCCGGGTTTTCTCCGTCTGCCGTCGCCTTCCGTAATCGGCTCTATCGTGAGCGGCTGATACGCTTTGCGCAGCTCGTCGCGCGCCGTGTCTACATCCGCATGCCCTCCAGCTGCAATGCGCAGGAGGTCCTCGCTGAGGTTGGTCTGCAGCAGACCTCCCTGTTGCACGCACGCGGTGCGCTCGTAGGCGTCCAGATCGGAGAGGCCGAAGCAGTCCGACAGAACCTGGCGGTACTCACGCACGGCATCCCCGCTGCCGGCCGGATTCGCCTCACCCTCGAAGCTGGGACCAGCTGCGGTGTCACTGCGCACGACGACCTGATCCGACTCGAAGTCTCGCTCCACCACCACCTGGCCGGCCGGCCCGTGCAGGCCCACCGTCGCGCGGTATTCCGTGTCCACCCACGGCCTGCGCTGCTCGTAGATCTTCTTGTCGTCCTTTCGCTGGCGCCGGAAACCGTACAGCGTCCTGACCAGGCCCTCCACAATGGTCGACTTGCCCGAGCCGTTTGGCCCCGAAATGACGAAGGGTCCATCGTCGTCGGGAAATTCGAAGCGCTGCCGGTGACAGCCGTAGCGGAGTTCGAGGAACGAAAATCGGACGGATGACATCAGCGCACCTTCATGACTCGCAAAGCGAGGCGCAGACCACGCTCTGCAATGCGCCGTCCGGCATCATCTTCCGCCCTGTTGACTCGCTCCAGGCCCAGTCGAGCCACGTGGCCGGCCACCGTCTTCTCCAGAGCCAGGTCGCGAACCCGGGCCGAATCGTAGAAGCGGGTGTCGTCAAGAACCGTGGCGTGTCCGAACCGCTCCTCGAGCAGGGTCCGAACTCTGTCTGCATCCAGCGGGACTGCGGGTTCTCCCGCTAGCCGCACCACGGGAATACAGCGGTCCGGAAGCGCCTCACCGATGGCGTCAGCCATCGAGCCCTCATCCGTGTGTGCGGTAACATCGAATTCATCCAGGCGGACCACCTGCGCCACCTCCGTCTGGTGAAGCCGGACTCGAGGTGCGGCACCGGCTTCCAGATCGACGATGGCCAACCCTTTCGGGCCGATCTCGCTGATGTCAACGGCGGCCAGCGAGCCACTGTAGCAGGCGGGAGTCCGTTCCGGGAATTCGTCGGGCGGTCGGAACCTGTGGTAGTCGCCCAGCGCTATGTAATCCACCGTGAGCCTGGCCAGCCGGTCCGCCGGGAGCTGTAGCGCTGATCCGGCCTCCCAGTGAGGTGCGCCCGGAACCGATCCGTGCAACAGAGCGACGTGCAGCCCCGGCTGATCCGCTCGCTGGAACGTAGCCAGCGGATCCGGCTCCTCCGCCGGATCGTGCGCCACGCCGTACACGTGCAGGAGCTCGTCGCCGATCGCGACAGACCCGGGAGATTCGAAGAGCGGTGATTCAAAGACCGTTGCTCCGGGCAGATTGTCGCGGTAGAGCGACGGGTTCAGAGAGACGGCGTCGTGATTTCCGGGAACGGCGAAGACGTGAATCCCCGAGTCTACCAGGCGACGAACAGTCTCGTGGACGGCGGCGGTCACGACCTCGGAAGGCCGCGGGCCATCGAACAGATCGCCGGCAATCAACACGGCGTGCGCGCCCGTCTCGGCAGCGGTCTCGGGCAGGCGCCGGAACGCATCCAGCAGCTGACTGCGCCGCACGTCCGCGTGGCGGCCGAAACCTCCCAGTGGGGCGTCGAGGTGGACGTCGGCCAGGTGAAGGAGCCGAATCATGTCACGCCGCCAGAGCCTGCCGCTGTTCCTCTTTGATAGCGAGCGTTCCGTAGTCGATGATCGCGATCACGGATGTGATCCCGACGAGCAGCACGAGCAGCGGAACATACTCCGTGAAGAAGATGAGAGCGAGGAGAGTCATCAGCTGGAGCGCAGTCGTGAGCTTGCCCGCCAACCTCGGTCGGAACGGGATCTCCCTGCCGGCCAGCAAGCCAATGAGAAACGACCCTCCCGTGAAGATGTCTCTCAGGACCAGGATGATGAAGGCAGCCCAGCCCAGGTGCGTTCCGGTGAGGAAGGACGACACTGCTAGAAGCACGAACAGCTTGTCGCACAGGGGGTCCAACAGCAGTCCGACGTGGGATTGGGTGTGCGTCGTGCGCGCCAGCAGCCCATCGAGCCCGTCCGTGAACGCCGCGGCCAGGACGATCAACCCCTGCCATTGCGGCTCGTTGACCGCCAGAAACGCGACACCCAGCGGGATCCGGCTCAGGGAGAGCAGGTTCGACAGCGTCAGAAAGCCTGGATCGTGATTATCGGTCATCGTGCTCATGAATCGCTCGGACTGGGTGGCTCAGGACAGGTAATCCGACACCGCTACTCTAAACGGTAGGGGCTCGATGCGGAAAGTGGTCCGCAGCGCGTTGTCCGACCTGCTGAGCAGGCTGGATTCCCTGAACAGCTCCATTTGCTCCGGTGTGATCGGCGTAGGGAGGCCCAGCCGCTTCACCAGCCACAGCGCCGGTCCGGAAAGCCGCCGCGGGAGGTGAATGAGCGGGCGCCGGACACCCAGTGCAAGGGCCACGAGCCGGACGATCTTGGCAAACTTCAGCCGCTCCGGTCCAGCCAGCTCGAACCCCTGATTCGCAAGATCCCCCCGCGTGAGGGCCTGACCCATTGCGTCCGCCACGTCCTCGATCGACACCGGTTGGAGCCGGAGCGAACCGACTCCGATGATGGGATACACCGGGAGACGGCGGAGGAGCATGGCCAGGACCGTCGTGAACTTGTCGCCGGGACCGTAGATGACGGACGGGCGGAAGATCACGAACTCGATCTCCGACGCTCGCACCTCGGCCTCGGCCTCGAACTTGGTCTGGAAGAAGCCTCCCCCGCCCACGCGAGCGCCCGCCACGCTGGCATAGATGAAACGCCCGCAGCCGGCTCGCTTCGCCTCGGCGATCACGTTCCGGGTTCCCTTCACATGCACCGTGTGAAACCCCCGGTTCTGACGCTCGTCAGCCACCCCTACCAGGTGAACCACCACGTCGCAGCCTTCGGCAGCCCCGAGTATCGTGTCGGGCCGGGTCACGTCTCCCTCCCACCATTCGACTGGAAGCGCGGACGCAGCCCTGGCCGGCCGGCGTGCAAGACCGCGTACCCGGTGTCCCTGCGCCAGCAGCCGGGCGACCAGATGTCCTCCGACGAAGCCCGTTGCCCCTGTCACGAGCACGCTCCGGGGTGGCGCCACGGCCTGTAAGAGCGGATCTTCGGCCGTCGCGGTCGCGAGCCCGCCTTCCGTGTCCAGGTGACTCCACGAGCTCTGGCTATCGAAAGGAGACCCGGGGCTTTGCGACATGCTACCTCACGGTTTCATCAACACGAGCCAGGCTATGCCAGGCTCCTAGTTTGGGAACCCGGAGCCGTCCACCGCAACGTACCGGCTGACCCGGCTGCGCATTCGCCAGGGTCAGACCAGCCGCTGTCACGCTTCGGCAGGCTCGTGCGGGCCCGTGTCCCGGAGGGATGAGGCGTCCCTGGACCCCAGCATCACGAAATCGCGAACCACGACGTCGACGGTCGGGATCGAGACTCCGTCGCGCTCGTAGGAGCCATACTCGATGCGGCCTTCCACGAACAGCCGGTTTCCCTTCCGAACGTAGTCCTCAGCGATCTCAGCAGATCGGCCCCAGAACGTGAGGCGGTGCCAATCCGTGCGCTCCTCGGACTCACCGTTGCGATTGAACACGCGGTTCGTGGCAAGCGACACGTGAGCCACTCTTGTCCCGCTGCCCGTGTCTCGCGCTTCAGGATCGGATCCGACGTTCCCAATGAGCGTGACACGGTTCATCGACTTCGACATGCCTGGGCCTCCTGGATGATGTTGTTCAGCGACGCTGTGACGGTATCCACGGCACAGGGATGCCATCCGGAATGAGGGTACGGGATGCTTCTTGTGACACTTCTCTGGACTTGGCGGGCGCACCAGTCGAGTTTGGCATCATGCGCTCCCGTCTCTCTGCCCGATCGTGGAAGGACGTCAGGCCGGGTCTGCTGATTGCCGGCTCCGTCGCTTTCGTGAGCATCGCCGTGTTCTTCATGGACACGATCCTGCGCGGGATAGAGGAGGGACCCCGCCTGGTCATCACCACGGCGGCAGCTCCCGGGTTGGTGCCCGGGTCGGCGGTATGGGTGGCCGGTCGTCCGGCCGGTCGCGTGCTTGCGGTCGCGTTCCGCGGGCCGGGCGAGTCCGGAGGCGGCAACGTGGTCATCGACGCCGTGCTTCACCGGACCGTCGTCGGTGTGATCCGGGCAGACGCCCGAGCCAGCATCGAGCCTTCCGATCTGCTGGAGCCGGTAGTCCTGGCGGTGGACCCGGGGAGTGGTCTGGCGCCCGCCTTCGAGTTCTCCGACACGCTGCGAGCCGCCACCGCGGTGCTCGACCAGGATCGGGTGCTGGCAGACCTGGAATCGCTTCGGGTTCAGCTGGCGGCTCAGCGACCGGACGCGGACGCGCTCCGTCGTGCCGTACGCGAGGGTCCGGGCACTGCGGCCCTGCTGAGCAGGGATACGACGCTTCAGCAGGTGCTCCGGGAGAATCGACAGCGTCTGGGCCGGGTGCTGCCGGGCGGAAAGCCGCAGGGGACCCTGGGAAGGCTCATGCGCGACACGGTTCTGCGCGGTTCGGTGGATAGTCTGCGGGTCCGGTTTGCCCGATTCGGCATCCTTCGGGACTCGCTGCGCGAGTCGGGTGGCGTCAGCCTGGCGGACGCGGTGGCCTCGTTCCGGTCGGTTCGGAGCCGGCTGGAGGTGCTGGAGACCCGGCTGTCATCGGCGGAGGGAACCGCGGGCCGAGCCCTGTACGACGAGGCGATTCACCAGCAGGCCGCGCTGCTGCGGGCCCGGATCGATAGCACGCTGACGGAGCTGATGGCGGCGCCGGGGCTGTGGCTGCGAATCAGGCTTTTCTGACGCGGCGGGCCACCCGGCGCGGGGCCGGCGGGGGTGGCATTCCTCCCTGGATGATGAACTTCACGCGCTCCCGGCGGCGGCCGCGTTTCTTCCAGACTCCCACGACGACCTCATCCAGGTCGGCCTCCCAATCCTCCAGCGACACCTGGAAATCCACTGAGCCGTCGGCCGCGCTGATCCGGGTGCGGATCAGCTTGCCCGGACCATCCTCTGCATGCCGCGCCGGGTTGCGAAACAGCGTCAGGCTGGAGCGACGACGCCCGTCGGGCAACTCCCGCGATATCTTGATCCGTTTCAGCCAATCGGGTTGGTAGCTGATCAGCCACAGATCTCCGTGCTGATCAATGCCTCGTCCCTCTCTGTTGTGGCGGGCCATTCGTTCTCCTTGACCGGGCTTCGCGGACCGATTATCCTGCGGCAGCCAACCTACATCAAGCACCCCAAGTTGGTCGAGATCGCTACCCCGACGCATCGAATCTAACCGTCGACACGAGTTCCGGTACTCCGGATGATCCGGCGATCTCGGGCGTCCCTTGGTCGCTATCGGAGCGAACCGGTTCGAGCCCGAGAGCGACGCCAGCGACGGAACGAGTCGAATACATCCAGGTCCGTAAAGCCAACCAGTCCGAAGAACCAATGGGAGAAGCACAGGTGGACATCGCCGAGCTGAAATCGAAGTCGATCGGTGAACTTCACGAGATGGCGGAAGATCTTAAGATCGCCAACTTTTCTGGAATGCGGAAACAGGATCTCATCTTCCGTATCGAGCAGAACCTTCTCGACTCAGACGTCGTCCTGCGTGGCGAAGGAGTGCTCGAGATCCTGCCCGAGGGGTACGGCTTCCTGCGCAGCCAGGATTGGAACTACCTCTACGGACCCGACGACATCTACGTGTCGCCGTCGCAGATCAAGCGGTTCGACATGCGGACCGGCGACACGGTTCTCGGCCAGGTCCGCCCGCCCAAGGAAGGTGAACGTTACCTGGCCCTGCTCAAGGTAGAGGAGATCAACGGCGAGGATCCCGAGAAGGCAAAACACCGCATCGGATTCGACAATCTTCGTCCTCGCTATCCCGAGGAGCGGCTTCAGCTGGAGCGCGAGGATGGCGACATCTCGACGCGCATCCTCGACCTCATCGCCCCGATCGGGAAGGGCCAGCGGAGCCTGATCGTGTCTCCTCCCAAGGCCGGAAAGACAATCATCCTCCAGAAGATCGCCAATGCCATCCTGGCCAATCAGTCCGACGTCAAGGTCATCGTGCTGTTGATCGACGAGCGGCCGGAGGAGGTGACGGACATGGAGGAGAACGTGGCAGCCGAGATCATCTCGTCCACGTTCGATGAGCCGGCCGATCGTCACACGCAGGTAGCAGAGATGGTGCTCGAAAAGGCCAAGCGGCTCGTGGAGTACCAGAAGGACGTCGTCATCCTCCTCGACTCCATCACTCGCCTTGCCCGGGCCTACAACACGACTGTCCCCCAC
>JBDHIQ010000268.1:0-2531 GCA_039587395.1 Gemmatimonadota bacterium | reverse complement strand
CCAGCTCAGCCGTGCCGTACCGCTCCTGGACTGCTCGCTTGATCCGGTCCGCGATGGCCAGTGATTCCGAGGCCAGCATCGTGGTCTGATTGGCGACGCCCACACGCAACAGGTCGGCATCCGGGTCGAACCCCTCGGAGGAGCAGTGGCCGAACAGGGTGAGGAACGTCTCTCGATCCAGGCGCCCCGCCATGTATTCGCAGAGCTTCTCCGTCTCGTCCATGTCGCGCACGATCACGTACTTGCCACCCGCGTACTTGCCAATCTGCGAGCTTGTGGCCCGTGTCTCTTCGTGCCAGTACTTGCCATGGATGATGGCTGTGAAGCCTTCGCGACCGTAACTCTCGACTCTCTTCCAGACGTTGAGCACGGAACCGCAGGTGGTGTCGACCAGGATGCAGTCCAGGGCGCGCAAGGTCTCGAAATCCCCGAGCGTAACCCCGAATGCCGGGATGATGACGACGTGTTCCCGGCGGACGGGAGAGAAGTCGAAGGCGCCCTGATCATCCGGGTACAGAAACTCGATCCCCATCTCTTCGAGTTGCCGGTTCACATGGGGATTGTGGATGATCTCGCCGACCAGGTAGATGCGACGTTCAGGGAATTTGCGTCGCGCCTCGTACGCGTACTCCACCGCGCGATCCACCCCGTAGCAGAAGCCGAAGCTGCGCGCCAGCCTGAAGTCCAGACGACCCACCTGCAGCCGGTAGCCGTTCTCGCGCACCAGCCGCACGACCGAGCTGCCGTACTCGGACGCCAGGACCGGCTGGATCTCCTCCTTCAGGCCAAAGCCGCGCCGAAAGTACGTGTCCTGGTCTGCCTGCGACCGGATGTTCGAGTTCGAGGTCATGCGCCTAACGCTAGAGGAGGCAGGGCAGGTTGTCCAACGCTACGGCCCGTCTGCTGCGCTGGGCCCGCACCGGGGATCGCCCGCATCGGGACCCTCGTATGCGCGGACGGCGAATTGGTCGATGACCTCACCCTGCGTGCCCAGCGCGATTCCCTGGATCACGGCCCGGCGAACGACCAGTCGCACGAATTGGTGGCTGGTGGAGGTGGAGACCGTGAGCTTCGAACGCTGCACCGAACGCGCGAAGCGAGACGCGCCACCGCCTCCCGTCAGAACGTACACTGGACCGCAGCCCGGCTCGACCGGCTCCCCGGCGCGAACAGGGTGACTCCGTTCGTAGTGGTGATCGTGGCCGGCAAGCACCAGATCCACCCCGTAGCGGTCCAGCAGCGGCCCCACAGCGGCCTGCAGCTGTTCATCGGAACCGTGCCCGCTGAACCCGGTGGCGTGGCTGTACAGCGGGTGGTGCATGGTGGTGACGAGCCAGCGGACGGAAGGATCCCGGCGGGCGGCAGCCAGCGTCTGCTCCAGCCATTCTATCTGCGGCCCGCTGCCGTTTCTCAGTTGCCGTCCGGCTCCGGATTCGTTCGTCGTGTCCAGTACGATGAACTGGATGTCTCCCCACCGGAACGTGTAATACAGAGCGCCAGGCGAAGGGGCAGGCCAGACGAAGGCTCGTCTATACGGTTCCAGCCCGTCCGCCCGAAGGTCGTGATTGCCAGGAGCCGGAAACAGCGGCGTCCGGGTCAGGAGACCCTGGTAGATGTGGAAATGGCGAAGCGTGAAATCCCGATCGGAACCATCGTTGTAGGCTAGATCTCCCACGTGAACGGCCAGATCCCAATCCGTCTCCTCCATGAGCGCCGCCAGCTGAACCTGGGCGGATGAACCCCACCCGGAGTCTCCGAAGGCCAGCACGACGACGGAGTCTCCACCAATCCGCGTGGAAGCCCGCGGTGCCGTTCGGAAGATCCGTGGCCCCAACTTTCGGTCGTCTCCCCACACTTCGTACTGGACCTCTGCGCCGGGCGACAATCCCGCCAGGTGCGCCCGTCGCGTGAGAAGCCGTCCGTTGCTGCCGTTCACGAATACGGAGTCGCGCGACACCCTGGCGGGGCGCCAAACAGGGCTGCCCGACTCCCTGTACTGGACGCTGTCGCGGGCAGAGGCGGCAGCCAGCCACACCAGGGTGGCGCTGGTGGTATCGACAGCCTGCACATACGGTACGCGCTCGAACGGTGCCAACGAAGATCCGATGGCCATGGGATCTCCGACCGGCACCTTGCAGCCTTGCAGGCCCGCGGCTGGTCCGGCTGCGGCAAGGCAGAGGACTCCCAGTTTCCGCATCATGTCGGTCATCGTCGCTTTCAGTCTCCCGGCCCCGCTCGATTGCGCGGCAGCCGATGACGGTACCGAACCAGCTGCCGCGGGGTAGGACGTACCCCGGCTACTGAAAATGCTGCCGCGCCCGGCGAGCCGGAATGGCCGCCCGGCACTCCGAGTATGCCGTACTGACCGAACCGGCGGGGCCGCGACGGCGGAAGGGTGCCATAAAGGCCGGTCTGCCGCGCCCGGCGGGCGGTTCTCGCGGGCGCGGAACCTGCACCGTGGCCAGCGAACACCGAACTGACCGACACCAAACTGAGGCCACATGACGGAAGACAGCGGCTGGGATCTCTCA
>JBDHIQ010000267.1:0-3948 GCA_039587395.1 Gemmatimonadota bacterium | reverse complement strand
TCCGCTCGACACGGGCGGCGGACTGCTGGCAGCGGCCGGGCACTTCTCATCGGGAGAGCCGTTTATCCTGCACAACGTGGACGTCGTCTCGGATATCGACCTGGCCGCTCTGTACGCGGCGCACGTCGAATCGAGTCCAGAGGCGCTGGCAACGCTTGCGACGAGTGAACGTGCAACGTCTCGACCGCTGCTGGTGGACCGGGAAGGTGTGTGTGGCGTGGCAAACCGGCACACGGGGTGGACCCGGCAGCCACGCGACCCTGTCTCGGAAGTGCGCGAGCTATGCTTCTGCGGCCTGCACGTGATCTCGCCAGTACTGCTGGAGCTGGTGAGCGAGCGCGGCACTTTCTCCATCATCGATACGTATATGCGGCTCATCGGCGATGGATATCGACTGGCGGCTTTCGACATCCGTGACGCATGGTGGGTCGACATCGGCACACTAGAGCGTCTGGAGCAAGCCAGGCAGCTGTCGGGCGGAGCCGCGATACCGGAACAAGGCGACGAGGACTCATGAGCGGGACCACGCAACCTCCGTCCCCGGGCGGATACGACTTCTGGGGGCGACAGATCGAAGCGCTGGGCGATCGGGAGCCCATGCGCGTCCTGGCCGAGACGCCGGACGAACTGCTACGCATCCTCGGCCAGCACTCGGAAGAGGATCTCCGGCGTCGACCCGCGGAGGGTGGGTGGAGCGCCGCCGAGGTCATGGGCCACCTGCTTGACACCGAGTGGATCTTCGGATTCCGGCTGCGCACCATTCTGTGTGATGCCGAGCCGACCTTTCCCGGAGTGGATCAGGATCTGTGGGTGGCTCGCCAGCGCTGGAACCGGCGTAGCGTCCTGGACACCGTCGGCAGGTTCGGCGTGCTGCGGGCTTTCACGGTGGACTTCTACCGCGAGCTGACGCAGGATGACCTGGATCGCAAGGGTCTGCACACGGGGGCCGATGCGGAGCTGTCGCTGGACCTGATGGAGCGCATCCAGGCCGGGCACGATCTGGTCCACCTTGCACAGATCGAGCGCTGCCTGGAAGCGGAGCCGGAAGCGCAGTAGGGGAAGCGGAGCGGCCGGCTAGACCCTCCTCCCATTCTTGCGCCTTCCTCTGCGCCACAGGAGCCACCCATACAAAGCAACGTTCAGAGCGAGCACGCCCACCCCCAGCATGACGTGGATGTCACCCCAGTTGCCGGGGTACAGGATACGCCCCACGTAGTGCTCGATGAATCCGCCCACGTAGCCGGCCTGCCCGGCGGCGCGCCGCAGGCTTTGCTCCCATGGCGTAAGGGGGCACACCCAACCGAACAGCTCGATCGCGGCTCCGTACAGGGCACAGGGGAGGTGCAGCCAGGCTGCCCGCGGACGCCATACCACAAGGAGTCCGCCGGCGACCACGAAGATCACGAAGCCCAGGTGTACTACCATGACCAGGTCGGCCAGCAGGCCGGAGACAGCTGGATTCATAGAACGACAATAACTCCGCCGGTGTCTCGTAATCGAGTCGGACTTGCCGTAGTTTCGGGCGCGGCCGTGCGGCGCGGCCGCACGGCGAGGAGAAAGAGCACGGCTCAAGGCGTGACAGAGACACGAATCGAACCGCTATGAAGATCTGGGCTGGCACCAGCGGCTATGCATATAAGGAGTGGAAAGGGAGCTTCTATCCCGAGGATCTCCCGGCCGACGACATGCTACGCTACTACGGTGAGAAGCTCTCCGCCGTGGAGATCAACAACACCTTCTACCGTATGCCGCGCAGCAGCGTGCTGGAAGGCTGGGCCGAGAAGGTCCCGGACGGATTCCGGTTCGCGCTCAAGGCGTCCCGCAAGATCACGCATTTCAAGAGACTGAACGATACGCAGGAGGAGACCGACTACCTGGTCAGCACCGCGTCCGCCCTCGGCAGCCGCGCCGGGGTCATTCTCTACCAGCTGCCACCGAATTTCAAGCTCGATCGCGAGCGGCTGGCCCGATTCCTGGAACAGCTGCCCAATCCCGGGCGCTCTGCGTTCGAATTCCGGCACCTGTCGTGGTTCGAGGACGATGTGTTCCAGCTGCTGGGCGAGCACGGAAGCGCGCTCTGCATCGCCGAGACCGACGACCTGGAGGATCCGCCGCTGGTGGAAACGGCCCCGTGGGGGTATCTGCGTCTGCGCAAGGCCGACTACACGGAAGACCAGCTGGTCGAATGGCTGGAGAAGATGAAGGCCCACGATTGGAGCGAGGCCTACGTGTTCTTCAAACATGAAGGGGAGGGCATCGGGGCCGGCCTGGCCGCCCGTCTGCTGGAGCTCGAGGCCGGGAGCGACGCCGGATGATGAACCTGTGGGTCGGCCGGCTGATCTTCGCCAACGTCCTGATGTTCATCGCGTCGATCGCCTTCCCGAGGCTGCCATCGTTGCTTGCATTCGTGCCGAGCGTCCGTGGACGCTGATCACCTACATGTTCCTCCACGGCGGGATGATGCACATCCTGTTCAACATGATCGCGCTCTTCTTCTTCGGTCCTCGACTGGAGGCCAGGCTGGGGGCGAAGAGATTCCTGTGGCTGTACTTCGTCAGCGGGATCACGGGAGCCGTCCTGTCGGCGCTGGTGCAGCCGTACGCGGCGATCATCGGTGCCTCCGGCGCCGTGTTCGGCGTCCTGCTGGGCTTCGCCTACTACTGGCCGCGCGACCGGATCTACATCTGGGGCATCCTGCCCATCGAGGCCCGGTGGCTGGTGGTGATTCTCACTCTGTTCTCCCTGTACTCGGGGCTTCCCGGGTCCGGAGCGGGGGCTAACGTGGCCCATTTTGCGCACCTTGGTGGGTTTCTGGGGGGCTTTCTCTACATCAAGTGGATCGAGCGAAGACCCGAAGCGAAGAAGTTCAAAAGACAGGTGGAAGGCCCCGGTCCACGGATGGGAGATCGGCAGATCATGGCACAATGGTCGCGCATCCGGCCTGAAGACCTGCACGAGGTCAACCGGGAGCAGTACGAGCGGCTGGCGGCCAAAATCCAGGCGGAGGGTGTCGGCTCCCTGACGCCGCGGGAGAGGATGTTCATCGAGCGCTTCAGCCGGGGCTGAGCCCCTCCAGCGCCGCGGCCTGCAGGCCGACCACCGTGTCCTCCAGCCACAGGTACTCTCCTCCCAGCACACCCTGCGCTATGCCGTAGCTGTCCCGGTCCGAGTTCGAAGCCATACCCTCGAACAGGAGCTGCACACGCCGGCGAGCGCCCCGGCAGAACAGATCGGCCAGCTGAACGGCCTGGTCCGCCCCGGCCGCATCCTTATTCCGCCAACTCCGCGCCAATGTCTACCGCGCGGAATAACAGCCCTTGCCGGTGCTGCAGACCCGGCCCGTGCTTCACCATCTTGTGGAACAGGGAGCGGGCCAGCTTGCGGGAGTTGCGGTCGATGAACCGCAGGTGGGTGGCCAGCTCATCGAACTCGGAATAGCGGCCTCCGGCGCCCAGCCACTGGGAGGGATACCACTTGGCGTAGTACGCGCCGGCCCCCGGCAGGGTTTTGACCTTGTCCCACGCCGAGATGTCGTCCTCGACCAGATCCCCCGCGACCTGGAGGTGCCGGTCCAGCGCTTCCCGAGCGATGAACAGGCGCATGATCTCGCTCGAGCCTTCGAAGATCCGGTTGATCCGCGAATCGCGGAGCATCCGCTCCAGCGGAATCGGCAGCTCCCCACGCTCCTTGAGGGAGTCGGCCTTCTCGTAACCCCGGCCACCGCGGATTTGGACGGCGTCGTCTATCAATCGCCAGGCGACCTCCGTATTCCACAGCTTGGCGATCGCTGCCTCCAACCGGATGTCGTATCCCTCCCGGTCGGCCATCATGGCTGACAGGTCCGCGATGGCGGCCATCGCGAAGGCGTTCGCGGCGATGTCCGTGATCAGGTGGGCAACGGCCTCATGCTTACCGACCGGTTGTCCCCACTGGACACGAGATCCCGCC
>JBDHIQ010000266.1:0-3536 GCA_039587395.1 Gemmatimonadota bacterium | reverse complement strand
GACCAGTGATTCTCCCCATCGCCCACAAAGGCGGCTGCCCCTTCCTCTTCCGCCGTCGTGAAGAAACTGGCGGTGAGCGAGCCGGTTCCACCGTAGACCATCCCCGGCCGAATGACGGAAGTGGCAAACCGGCCTGTATCGGCGGTGAGCACCTTCTCCTCGTGAGATGGTCTCCAGGCAACAATCTCGGGCGGGTTGACCGGACTGTCCTCGTCCACCGTCTGGCCCGCCGTGTCCCCCATGACCCAGCAACCGGACGTGTACACCAGGCTGGCTAACTGCCCTTCGGCCGCGGCGCCCAGCAAGGCGTCGATGGCTATTGCGTCACCCTTCACCATGTCGGCGGGATCACCCATGTAGTCCATCGCAGCGTGAACCACGGCGTCGTGCCCGGCCGCGGTGGCTTGGTACGTGGATGGGTCGCTTATGTCGCCTTCGATCGGAGTCGCGCTCAGCCGTTCCAGGTGAGCGGACTTGTCGGGAGAGCGGCTGAGCGCCGTCACCTCGTGACCCGCAGACGCCCGATGTACCCGGTACCGCCCGTTATGAAGACTCGCATGGAAGTAAGTAGGTAGAGGTTGGCGCGTTGCTGCCGCTGTGGAGATGTAACGCCTGAAAGGCCAGTTGGGAACAGGTCGGATGCACGACGCCCCCGGGGCGGATATTCGCTCCGGGGGCGTCAGCTCAGGCCTGGGGTTCGTCAGGATATGCGGTCTGTCAGGACGCCGCCTTCGCTCCCTCGAAGTCGCCGGCCCGGATGATGATGACTCTGGAAAGATCGAAGTGGCGCTTGACGGCCTCGTTGATCTGCTCCGGCGTGAGCTCCGACATCCGGCGTTCCAGATCAGCCGTCCACTCCATGGTGCGATTGAAGAACAGTCCGGCGGCCAGCTGCGAGGCGAGGCTGTTGTCCGAGCCGCGCCCGTTCTGCTCCGCCTCCAGGTAGCCGTTGATAGCCGCTTCCACTTCCTCCGTCGTGAAGCCGGTCTCGAGCGGTTGGCCACCTCATCGATCGGGTGGGACGAGAACTGCGAGCCCACGCTGTACGACAGTCCTTCCTCCTGACGGATGCGGGTGGCAAGGCGTGAGTTGAGGAAGCCCCCGCCCAGGATGTAGTTGCCCAGCACCAGCGCCGCGTAGTCCGGGTGGTCGTCGCGCAGCGGCATGGCGAAGCCGGCAATCATCACCGCGTTCGCTTTGTCCGGAGTCTCGAGATCGATCTCGGTTGGCTCCACATCTTCGTACGGCCGGCCGAACCGCTCATACCGTACCTGTGCCGTCCAGTCGCCGAAGATCTCTTCGATGACCGGCCGGATCTCCGCAGGCTCGAAATCGCCGACAACGGACATGGTGCCTCCATCCGCGCCGAAGAAGGTGGCCCAGAACTCGCGGGCCTGCTCTACCGTCGCGGCCTGCAATCTCTCGATCGACTCGTCGAACGTAGGCGTGTACATCGGGTGGTCCTCGGGCCACGAGCTGGTATAGCGCTGGAAGGCCAGAACGGCCTGCGGAATCGGCTCCGACCGCTGGTTCTCCAGGCCGGCCAGCTGCTGTTGCCTGAGCAGGTCGAACTCCGCCGCATCGAACGACGGCTCGTGCAGCATCTCGCCCACCAGGCTGAGGACGGCGGGGAGGTTCTCGCGGGTGGTGGAAATCGATGCGGTTGCGATCGTCGCGCTCCCGCCAATGCCCACCCGTGCATTGAGCCTGTCAAGCTCGTCTTCAATTTCCTGCCGCGACCGGCTCATCGTGCCGCGGCGCAGCATGCTGCCGGCCAGCGATCCGGCCGTCGCCTGCCCCATCAGGGTCTCTTCGGTCCCGTGCCGGAGCTGGATCGTGGCGACCACCGTCTCTCCGCGGTTTCGCTTGGGCAGAAACGCGACTTCGAACCCGCTGGCCAGCTCGAAACGATCCGCGCGTCCCTCGATATTGGCCGGAGTGGGGTCGAAGACCTCACCCTCCGCTACCGCCTCGCCGCCTGCGTAGCCGGCTACGAGTGCTTCCACGTCCGGAGGGGACGGGATCTCCGCGCGAAGCGGTGTTTCCGGAACCGGGTGGAAGAAGCCGACGGTGCGATTGGACGGACGCAGGTAAGCCTCCGCCACCCGGGCCACTTCCTCCGTGGACACGCTCTTCAGGCGGTCCCGGTGAATGAAGAATAGTCGCCAATCGCCCATCGCGGCCCACTCGCTGAGCTGCAGGGCAATGGACTGCGTGTTCCGGAAGGAGAGGTCGATGTCCTTGAGCAGGTCGGTCCTGGCTCGTTCGACTTCCTCTTCCGTCGGTGGGTTGTCGGGGAAGCCGCCCAGCGCCGCGAACATCGCCTCCGACGCTTCGTCCAGGGAGTCTTCCGTCCGCACCTGGGCGGCAGTGATCAGTGCGCCGGGCTCCTTGAGCTGGAAGCCGAATGCGCTCGTGTTCGCTGCCAGTCCGGGCTCAACGAGCGCCTTGTAGAGACGACCCGAGGGTTGATTCCCCAGGATGTGGCTCAAGATGTCCACCGCGGCAAACTGACCGTGGGAGCCCGGCGGCATGTGATAGATGGCCATGACCACCTGTACATCGCCCACCCTGCGGAGCGTGACCGTACGCTCGCCGTCCTGGTCCGGCTCCGCCGTGTACGTGCCCCAAAGCTTGTTGGCTCCGGTTCGTTCCGGCCGTGGAATGGCGCCGAACTTCTCGGCAATCAGGTTGAGAGCCGTGGCCTCGTCAAACCGGCCGGCTACCACGAGCACCGCGTTGTCCGGCTGGTAGTACTTGCGATAGAAGCCCTGCAGGCGCTCGATCGGCACGTTCTCGATATCCGCACGCGCGCCGATGGTCGAGTTGCCGTAATTGTGCCACTGGAAGGCGGCCGACATGGTCCGCTTCATCAGGACGCTCTGCGGGCTGTTCTCTCCCATTTCCCACTCGTTGCGGACCACCGTCATCTCGGATTCGAGGTCCTCCGCCGAAATGAACGAGTTCACCATCCGGTCCGCCTCGAGATCCAGGGCCCACGCGAGGTTTTCCTCCGTGGATGGGAACGTCTCGAAGTAGTTGGTGCGGTCCAGCCACGTGGTCCCGTTCGGGAAGGCGCCGCGTTCCGTCAGCTCCTGCGGGATGTCCGGGTGCCCGGGTGTCCCCTTGAACACCAGGTGCTCGAGAAGGTGGGCCATCCCGGTCTCGCCGTACGCTTCGTGCCGCGAACCGACCAGGTACGTGATGTTGACCGTCGTGCGCTGCCGGCTCTGGTCGGGGAACAGGAGCACTCGGAGCCCGTTGTCGAGCGTGTACTCGGTAATGCCCTCTACCGAAGCGCCCCGGGTGATCCCTTCCGGGAGGTCCTGGGCGATGACGGGGGCGTGGACCGCCGCGGTAACCATTAGTGCGGCGAACGATTGGATGAAGCGCTTGCTCCAGGTACTTCGGGCTGACATGGCTAACCTGCCTGTTGGGGATACAACTCTGCTGCGGCCTCTATTCAAAGGTGAGAATCTACCCGGCCGGTGAGGGTGGGGCGACTCCTGCCCGTACAGCGCTGGCCACCTATCCGG
>JBDHIQ010000265.1:0-2543 GCA_039587395.1 Gemmatimonadota bacterium | reverse complement strand
TTGCATGAGTTCCAGCTCATGGTCGTCCTTGACCCCCCGGCAGCCGGCGGTCACGACGGTTCCACTGGTCAGGTCGAGCGCCGGAGCCGCCTGGGCCACGCCGTCGCTGTACACGAAGCGAACCGTTTCCTCGACCCCCAACCGGCCCGTCGCCACCCCCTCCGCTCGCAGGCCGCTGGCCACCAGCGCATACGGGCTCTCGTGCTCTTCCCACGTGAGAACTTCCGTGCCGTCTCCGAATGGCCCCCGTAACAGCTGCTCGCGAGCCCTGTCTTCCTCGAACGCCGGGCAAACCACGAACGCATTGCCACTCGTTGGGACCACAAGGGCAAACAGCCGCTCACTGAGACCCCATCCGATATTCGAGAAGTACCGCAGCGATGTACCTCCGGTGAGCAGGAGCGCGTCCATCCCGGAGCTGGCCATGAGCTTGCGCGCTCTCTCCACCCGGGCGGCTCGCTCCTCATTCGTAATCGGCCGGGCCCTGTCGGCGACGGACTCCAGTGCGGCGATGGACGGAGGCAGCTCCTGGTCGGCCGGCATGTCACGACTGCCAGGTTGCCCCTCGGGCCGGCTCTCTGCGGCAGGTAGAGTCGACGGCAGTGCAGCATCGGCCGCCAGACCCGCCAGAGCGACCCCGGAAGCTCCCACAAAGCCTCTGCGCGTCAGGTTCCGCCGCTCTCCCGACTCCTGATTGTCGCTCATCGCTGCTCCGGTTCCTTCCCCTTTGAGTCTCCGTGCGCCTTATCCAGCCACTCGAGAATCACGAGCACGGGATCGTGGTCCGAGGCCAGAGGCTGGTCCAATACCCGAACCTCGACCACCCGCCACGGGTCATCGCGGCGAACCAGAACGTAGTCGATCTCCGAGTCGGGCGCCGTGGCGTCCAGCCATCGTCCATCCAGAAGAATGTTCATGGGAGCGCTGCCCGCACGCGCATTCAGATCACCGGCCAAAATGACGGGCGGCCCGTCAACCGGTAGGACCAGATCCAGTCTTCTCACCTGCTCCGTGCGGGTCTCTTCGCTTTCGTGACACAGGTGCGTGCCGACAAAGATCAACTCGGGCAGTCCGTTGTCGGGAGCCAGACGGGCGCGCAGTGCCGTCCTGGGCTCCTGCCGGGGGCGAAACGGGAGGTGATGCGCCCGAACGTCCTCCAGCGGAAATCGGGACAACAGGGCTTCCCCGTACTCTCCACCCTGGTAGTACAAGGCCACTCCGTACGCCCAATGCATCCCGGTCAATTCAGCGAGTACGCTGACCTGATCGACGCTGTCCGCGCGCTCTGTCCAACGGTCAACTTCCTGCAAGGCGACGATATCGGGCTGCAGATCGTGGATGATGGACGCCAGACGCTGGTAGTCGAAACGACCGTCCGTGCCCTCACCGTGATGGATGTTGTAGGTGAGTACGCGAAGCCTCGGCCCGTCGGCGGATGTTCCTGTCTGGGCTGCCAGCGGCTTCGTGGAAACGGAGCTGGGGACGCAGGCGAGCGCTCCGACTGCCAGCAGGGCAGCCAGCGCCAGCGCGAGGTGGTCTGTGGCCTTGAAACGCCACGGTCCTGGATCCGGATTCGGGCCTCGCGCCCTTCGGAACGTCAACCCGCCTCGTAGCCCAGCCAGACGTTCGGGCCGGGGTGATTGGGACTCCACATGTGGGTAACGAACCGCCAGGAGCCGTCGGCATCACGCACAAACGTGTCAACATACTTGAGGTCGAACGCGAAGTCGGGGCCACCGGTCTTCGAGTGATAGCTCCCGCGCGCGGTGTATCTCGTGAAGGCTACGTCCACGGAGATTCCCTGGGCATCGAACGAGATTTCGTCTATCTCGGGCTGCCAGGCCGCGAAGAACGCTACCATCCAGCGCTGGATCGCGGCGGTGCCCCTGATCGGCAGGGCCTCGGGCGGCATCAGGGCTCCGTCGGCGGCAAAGAGGGCCGTGTATGCCGCCGCGTCGGCCTCGGCTACGGTCAGACGAACCGCATCGTAGAGATCCAGAATGGGAGGAGCGAGTCGCAGACTCATGGTTCCCTCCTGCTTCCTCGTATCAGTCGATCACCGTCTTGCCGATGCGTCGCCACGTGGTTCACGTCACGACGTGCGTGGTGAACAGACCGAGCGCCACATACTTCTCGCCCACGACTTCCGCGTAGCTCTCAGAGTAGAAATGGCCGACGGAGAACACCTTGCCTCCGCGCTCCGTCTTCATTTCCGTACCGGGAATCAACTCGCGCACAGCCTCGACCTGGGCTTCGCTCTGTGGCACGATCACGACTTCGTACATGGGCCGCTCCAGGGTGTCCTCGCTGACATACTGACTGATCATGCCCGAGATCTCCTCGAGAACCAGCTCTTCCTCGCGAGTAACCTCCTCATCGGCCTCTACGAACAGGTTGAGAACATCCATGAGCTGCGCTGCCTGTTCGTGGGGAGGGCTGAGATCGAGATAGTCCTGCACCCCTTCGCGGACATCCAGGAGACTCCCGTTTCCGTCTACGGCCCCGGCCGTCATCTCGGGCGCGTCAATCTTCCAGTGGTCGGC
>JBDHIQ010000264.1:0-2803 GCA_039587395.1 Gemmatimonadota bacterium | reverse complement strand
GGAGCACTCCGCCGAGGTCACGCAGGACGTGTTTGTCCGGGCCTGGCAGAAGCTCCACACGTTCCGCGGTGAGGCAGCGTTCGGTTCCTGGCTCTACCGTCTGGCGATCAACGTTGTGTACGGCCGCCAGCGAACGTTGTCGACGCGGCGCGACCGGTTTGTGAGCAATGAGATTCCGCTGGCCCGCGCTTCGTCAAAGGAACGGACCGTGGAGCTGGCGATGGACTTCGAGACCGCAATCGAGTGCTTGGCTACAAGCACCGGGAGATAGCGGACATGCTCGAGATCACGCAGGGGACGTCCAAGTCGCAGCTGCACCGGGCGCGGATGATCCTGCGCGAGCACCTGGACCGCTGACCGTGTCCCCCGTGACGGTGACACGAGGAATGACGAGAGGGACAGCATGACCGATCGTTTCCATACTCGACTTTCGGAGTACCTGGACGGCCAGCTCGAGCCGGAAGAGGTGACTCTGATGGAGCGGCATCTGGCCGAGTGCCAGAACTGCCGGGCCACGCTCGACGATCTGCAGGCAGTGGTGACCCGAGCCAGGGCGCTGGAGCCAAAGCTCCCGCCGGAGGACCTGTGGCCCGGCATCGCGGCGGCGATCGCGACCCCGGCTCTCGCAGAAGAGAAGCCACTCAGGCTGCGGCTGCGAGAACGTCGCTTCACGCTCTCCATCCCACAGCTGGCGGCCGCGGCCGTCGCCCTGATCGGGCTGTCTGCGGGCAGCGCATGGCTCGTAGGGAGCAGCGGCCATTCCGGATCTCCCCTGGCGGCAGACGCGCCGCCATCGGCAGCCGCCTTCACGGCAGCAGATCCCGGGACCGAGGGCACATCGGGCTACGGTAAGGCGATAGAAGATCTGCAGACGGCGCTGTTCCACGGCGAAGGAGCCCTGGACTCGGTCACGGTCGCGAAGCTCAAGCACAGTCTGCTCACCATCGATCGAGCCATCGCGGACGCGCAGCGAGTGCTACAGGAGGATGCCGCCGACCCGTACGTCAGGCAGCACCTGGCCGAGGCACAGCGGAAGAAAGTGCGATTCCTGCGGCAAGCGGTGTCGCTGCAGGTGGCGCGCACATAGACCCATGAGACAGCGGCAGCACGAAGCTGATACACACGGCTAGCAAGAATAGGACGGGAACATGCTCACAAATCTGATTGCCGGGACCATCGGAGCACTGATGCTCACACAGCCGGCCGATACCACCATCTCCGCCCAGGGCGTGAGCAAGCTCAGGATCGAAAATCACGAGGGAACGATCATCGTGCGCACCTGGGATAGGAACGAAATCCAGGTGATGGCGGACGACAGCGAAGACGGTCGCGTGGAGATCAGCCGGAGCGGAGACGGCATCAAGATCCGCCCGGGCACGCCGCCGGGTGAAGAGGACGTCGACATGGAGATCACCATGCCGGCGACGCTCAGCCTCGAAATCCAGGGGCCATTCAGCGATGTAGACGTTCAGGGCAGCCGTGGGGTGGTCGCCGTAAGTGTCGTGGAAGGAGATGTGACAATACTCGGGGGCACGACCGTGGCGGTCCATGTCGTCGAGGGCGACGTGACGATCGAGGGTGCGAGCGGCACCGTCGCCGTTCACTCGTCCGCCGGAGACGTCACGCTGGGAAGCATTCGGGGCACCATCGCAGTGGAAGCGATCGACGGGGACATCGGCATGCTGCGCATCGAGTCGGCGGACGTCCATGCTACCTCCGTGGACGGCAACGTCACGTACGACGGGACGATACGGGACGGAGGGCAATACCGGCTGGCCACGCACGACGGCGAACTGGTTTGCACAATACCCGAGGGAGCAAACGTCACCGTGGCGGTGGCCACGTACGACGGCGACTTCCGCGCCAGCTTCCCGATCTCTCTCCAGGGACGCGTGGACAAGCGGTTTGAGTTCACGCTGGGCAGCGGCTCCGCACGGCTCGCGCTGGAAGCGTTCGACGGTGAGATCCACCTGATCCGGCCGGGCGAGGCAATCCCGGAGGATTGGGAGTAAGGCAGACGCGAACAGGCCATTCTGGCTGCGTACAGTTCAGCGGAGGAGATGTACACGATGCGCACAGGAACGAAGTTCATATTGATCGGCGCGGCGCTGGTTACCCTGCTCCACGCCAGCCCTCTCCAGGGGCAGGAGTCCTGGAGCTGGTCGGGTGGGGTGGATCGGGGCGATGCGGTGGAGATCAAGGGCATCAACGGTGACATCGTCGCCATGCCCGCTTCCGGGGGACAGGTCGAGATCACCGCCAGGAAAGAGTCGGAGAAGAGCGATGTGAACTCCGTCCGCATCGAGGTGATCGAAGATTCGGAAGGCGTGCTCATTTGCGCCGTGTACCCGCACGCGGAGGGCAAGAAGCCCAACCAGTGCGGGCGAGGAGACGATCACCGCATGAGCGTGAACAAGAACGACGTCGAGGTACACTTCACCGTCCGTGTGCCGGCCGGCGTTGACTTCCACGGCAATACGGTCAATGGGAACGTCACGGCCACGGAGCTTGCGGGCTGGATCAAGGCGGCGACGGTCAACGGAGACGTCCATGTCGCCACGTCAGGGCTTGCTACCGCTCACACGGTGAACGGGGACATCCAGGCGGAGCTGGGAAGCACCGATTGGGACGGCGAGATCAGCTTCCAGAATGTGAACGGCGACATCACCGTCAGCCTGCCGGCTGGTGCGGCGGCCGACGTGGAAGCGTCCACGGTAAACGGGGACCTCATCACGGACTTCCCGCTGACCGTGAAGGGCAGATTCGGACCGCAGAGCATGAAGGGTCAGATCGGCGGCGGCGG
>JBDHIQ010000263.1:0-4946 GCA_039587395.1 Gemmatimonadota bacterium | reverse complement strand
GCGGAACTTCGGAAGCTCGTCAGCGGAGGCCCACACGTGCACGTCCACGTTGCCTGCCAGCAGTTCCATCATGACCACGCCACCGTACCGGATCATCACCGTGTCAACCGCCGGACCCGGCAGGAAGTACTGTGGGTCGGCCGCGAGCTTGGTCATGACCTCAGGGATGTGGTGAACGTAGCGAAACGGACCGTTGCCGATCGGCCGCTTCCAGAAATCCCAGTACCAGAAGCCCTCCCGATCCAGCACCTCGAGCTGGTGCTTGGGGAAGCAGATCACGTCGTATTCGAAGGACCGCCTGGTTCTGACGTCGTCGTAGCGGATCCGGAACGTCTTGTCATCCAGCACCTGGAGATCAAACCGCCTGCGACCTGCCGCCCGCACCGGCGGGTTGTAGATGAGGTCCAGGCTGTACTCGATGTCGTCGGTGGTTACGGGCACACCATCATGCCAGAACGCGTTCTCCCGGAGGTGATAGGTGGACGTGTGACCGTCCTCGGAGAGCGACCACTCGTCCACCAGCCAGCCCTCCGGACCGTCCGGGCCGCGGCGAAGCAGGGTGACGAACACGAGCTGGCGAAACGACACCCAGTCCGCGGGGCTGAACACCGTCTCGTTGTGCGGATAGTAGAGCTTGAGTGTCGCGTCGCGGTCAGTTTCCAGCCGGTCGGCGGGCGAGCAGGCCGACAGGAGGCCCGAAGCCAGCAGGATCCAGGCGGAGCGTGCAGTCTTCATCGCTTCTCCTCCTCCTCGATCCACAGCCAGGGGATGCGAGCGGTCGGGGCCCACAGGGGGCTCTCGAGACCCTTGATGCGCCGGTGCGCAACCGTACGGTTGGCGAACGTGGGAGTGAGCAGCGTCACCGGAATGTCTGCGCGAAGGATCCGCCACAGCTCGCTCCCGAGATCCTCGCGCTCCGCTTCCGTCCAGGTGGAGTCGAGAGCCCATCGAATCCGGTTGAACTCGGGATTCCGGTACCCGGTGTACGATTCACCCGATTCCGTCCCGCGGCCGGTGAGCGCCTTCTCTCTGAGATCGCCGTTCGCCGATGCCAGCATCGCCTCGAACTCGCCGGAACGGAACCGCTCGAGCGCGATGCTGCCCTCTTTCATGTCGATCATCACCCGGGCTCCAACGGCCTGGAACTGAGCCTGGAGGAGGACCGCCAGCGACTCTCGCCCGGGATCCGTCAGCAGGTAGAACTCCAGAGGCTCGCCGTCGCGTTCCCTGAACCCGTCGCCGTCCTCGTCTTCCCAGCCGGCCTCGGCCAGGAGCTTTCTTGCACTGTCCGTGTCGTGCGGGAGCGGGTCCGGCGTTTCGCCTCGCTCGATCTGGTCCTGGCTGGCCCACACGTCCCACGGGCGGGTCCAGACCTTCGCTTTCAGGCCTCCGGTCGATTCATCGCGGCCTGGAAAGTCGAGCGCTTCCAGCAGCTCCAGCCGGTCAATGGCCAGGGAAAGGGCCCTGCGTACGCGCACGTCCCCGAGGATCAGATGGCGATGGTTCCAATACAGGTGGTGCAGCTTGGCGCTGACGTACCAGTAGGCGTTGAAGCGTGGGTCCTCGGCCAGCAACTCGGCCTGGTGATTGTTGGCCACGATGGCCATGTCCACGCCGCCGGACTTGAGCTCGGTGAAGGGATTTCCGCCCAGCTTGTAGACCACGCGGTCGATTCGGGGCTTGCCCAGGTAGTAGTTCGGGTTGGCTTCCAGCTCGAAGTACTCCTGCGAGCGACGCAGGAAGCGGTAGGGCCCGTAACCGACCGGCTGGCGCCAATACTCCCAGTTCTGCCAGTCCGCCGGGTCCAGATCGGCCAGGAGATGCGCCGGGTAGTAGACCTCCCAGTTGAGGGGGCCCTGCCTTCCCCGGTTGTAGGTGATCGTGAAGGTGCTGTCGTCCAGGACCGTAAGCGTCTGCGAGGCCGCATCGTCCAGGGCAACGTCCGGATGTTGCTTGAAGCGACGGGTGAACTCGATGTCGCGGGTCGTGAACGGGACCCCGTCGTGCCAGCGCACCCCCGGCCGGAGCCGGTAGCGGAAGGTAGGGCCGTCCTCCAGCCGCTCTTCCCCGGTCACCAGCGTGGGTTGCCCGAACCAGCCAAACAGCGCGTCGAAGAGAAGTTCGGGCAGATCGCGCGGGTTGGCCGGGTTGAACCCCCACGGCGCCAGGACCGTAATGGTAGCGGGCCCTGCTTCCGAGCGGGCCGACGGGTCGCCACCCGGTTCATCGTCTGTCCTAGGAGAACAGGACGAAACGAGCGCGACGGCCAGGCCGATCTGGGCGAACGCGTGGATCTGCCGGAACGCCGTCACTCGTCTCCCTCCTTTCTCGCCTTCTTCGTCCTGTGCCAGAACAAAATCCAGAACACTCCCATGATCGTGAAGGCTGCGGGACGGATCGCGGAATCGAACGCGCAGCACCAGGCCGCTTTTTCCGCTGCGCATCATTCGGTGTCTCCAGGTCTCGAGGCATGTGTCACGGATCCAGCTGCTCCAGGAAGAAGTCCCGCACCCGGTCGTGGGCGTAGTTCCAGGCGGATCCGAGACCGTGGCTTCCGTCCGGTACGAGCAGAACATCTATAGGCTTTCCGGCCTGAAGGGACGCGTCAAGAAATCGCATGGTGAAGCGCACCGGCGCGGCCTTGTCCGCTGTCCCATGCACCAGGAGAAGGGGTCTGTCGAGGTTCGACGCCCCGTCCAGCAGCGACTCGCGCGCATCCGGGGACGCGGGCTCGGTGGGGGCGACGGAGACCGACGCCCGATACGTATCGGGAGCGCCCACGGCCGCCCACAGGGCCTCCTCGCCCCCCGCCGAATAGCCGTAGGCGCCGATGCGTGACCCGTCCAGGTAGGGTCGCTCTGCCACGAGTTGGCGGAGGGCGGCGGCGTGGTCCTCCACGAAACCGCCCGGCCGCCCCGCAAAGGCGTCTCGGAACCCGCGGCCCCGTCCCTCCGATCCGCGTCCCTCCAGCATCACGGTCACGAACCCGAGCTGCGCGAGCTTCTCGGCGTAGACCGCATACGGACCGGGGGCATCGAACGTTCGGGGGACCACTCCGCTGTAGAACACCTCGATGAGCGGGTACCGGCGAGACGGGTCGAAGTCGTAGGGCTTCCACATCACCCCCCACAAGTCCGTCACGGCGTCGGCTGCCTTGACGACGAACTCCTCTGGAGCTTGCCAGCGGTATTCCTCGGCGGCCGGGCCGAGGCGCGCCTCCGAGAGGACGCGCACCAGGGTGCCATCGGTCGTTCTGAGCTCCGTAACCGGCAGGCGGCCCATCGTGGAATGCCGCGCCACGAAGTAGCCCTTGGACGGCGAGAGGTGAATCCGGAGCCGGCGAAACCAGTTGACGAGCATTCCGGCGGGCTCGTGGCTGGCGCGGGCCGGGGTCAGGCGGGCCGGCCCCGACCCGTCCAGCGCGACCCGGAAGAAGTGCACGTCGTACGGCCGCTCTGAGTCGCCGAACGCCGTGTAGTAGACCCAGCCACGCTCTTCGTCGACGCCTGCGATCCGCGCGACCTCACCAGGTCCGCGCGTGAGTTGCCGGGCCTCTCCGCCATCCAGCGACTTCAGGTACAGCTGCAGCGAGCCGGACTGTTCGGACAGGAACAGGAGCCGGTCTCCGGGCAGCAGAAGCTCGCTCCCGTCCATCCAGCTGTACCACTCGCGTCCAGGGTAGACGGGGGTCGCCGCTGCCTCGGAGTGCAGGATCCGAAACGCTCCGGTTTCCGGATCGACGGCCCGGATGTCCTCCCGCAGGCCCCCGTCCGTTGCCCACAGGTAGAGAAGCTCTGACCCGTCCGGGCGCCAGCCGATGATCCCGATCCACCAGGCGGGCGGTGACGCGTCGGGATCCACCGGAATGAGGCTGCCACCGTCAGTCTCGTACAAGTGGAGCTCGAACATGGGCTGGGCCGGAGGCTCGTCGTGGATCCACTCCACCTCGAGAGGATCCGCCAGCCAGCGTACCAGCGGGATGCTCGGCATCTCGCGGCGGTCCTCCCGGTGAACGGCCAGGTGTGAGCCGTCCGGAGACCAGGCGCTGCCCGACGGCCCGTCCGGGGCGGCGATCCGCCAGCCATATGCCTGGGACCCGTCGGTCGTCACGCGGATTGCGGCGTCCGTGTCAGTCGAGAGCAGCCAGACCTCGTGGTCCCGCGCGCAGGCAATCCACCGACCGTCGGGTGAGGGCGATCGGGCGTCGCAGTCGGGACGCGCCACCTGCGTACTGGTCGCCTCCGGCTCCAGGGCGCGGATGGCATAGGTGTCCAGATCCAGCTCGAACGCCCGGTCGTCGAGCTCGAATCGGACGAGCCTCTCTCCAGGCCCGACGAACTCGAACGAACGGAGCGGGATTCCGCCCGCCGCGGGCTTCTCACCGGTCGCCTCTTGAATCGCGTCGCGGAGCCGTTCCGGGTCGAAAAGCTCGGTCACCCGGTTCGCGGCCGGATCCACCAAGTAGATGGTGGTGTGCGCGGGAGTTCTGCCCGAGAACCGGGTATCCGCGTACCAGAACCGGCTTCCGTCGGGCAGCCAGTTTGGGATGACCGTGTGCCCGCCGTTCTGCCGCACGGCGATCCGGCCAACGGAGGTCGGCAGCTCCCGGTATCGCTCGTACATGGCGAGGTGGTCCGCGCGGTACGCCGCCCGAGATGAATCCTCCGCCTGCCCGGCGAGCGTCGACGCTCCGAGGGCGAGGAGCGCGAGAGTCGGGACATAGGTCCGGCTCCTCGGTCGAGTCCGTCGAGCCTCAGTCATCCGGTCCTCCCTCGAGCCACAGCTCGTCGAGGTAGCGGATCGGGTCGGCCCGCCACGGACTCTCGAGTCCACGGATGCGGTCGTTGACGATCCACTTCACCGGATGCGGGACCAGGTTGAAGTTCGGGACGTCGCGCTGGAGGATCCGCGTGATCTCCCGCGCCAGCTCGGCCCGCGGCCCCCGC
>JBDHIQ010000065.1:0-24608 GCA_039587395.1 Gemmatimonadota bacterium | reverse complement strand
GTGTCCACCAGCTGCTCAATCTGCTGGCTCTTGGGCATGCCGCCCGAGTGGCCGGCCTTGGTGTGATAGCGGAGCAGGATCGGGTCCTCGCCGCCGTTCGCAGCCTGCACCAGCGCCGCCATCTTGCGGGCGTGGAGTGGCGCCACGCGCGTGTCACCGTCCCCGGTGATGAACAGCGTGGCGGGATACGACGTCCCCTCCACCACGTTGTGGTAGGGTGAGTACGCCTTGATGTACTCGAACTGCTCCGGGTCTTCGGAGGACCCGTATTCGGGTACCCAGAACGAGGCGACCATGAACTTGTGGTAGCGCACCATGTCCAGCAGCGGGTAGGTGCACACCACCGCACCGAACAGGTCCGGGCGCTGGGTCATGGCGGCGCCCACCAGCAGACCGCCGTTCGAACCGCCGGCTATCGCCAGGCGCTCTTTCCTGGTATACCCCTCGGCGATCAGGTACTCGGCCGCGGCGATGAAGTCGTCGAACACGTTCTGCTTGTTGCCCAGCATTCCGGCCTCGTGCCACTCCTCACCGAACTCGCCGCCACCGCGGAGGTTCGGGATGGCGTACACGCCGCCCATGTCCACCCAGGCGGCGGTTGCCGGGTTGAAGCCGGGCGTCCGATTGACGTTGAACCCGCCGTAGCCGGTCAGGTAGGTCGGGTTGTCGCCGTTCAGCTCCAGGCCCTTCTGGTGGATGATGAACATCGGGATCCGGGTGCCGTCCTTGGACGTGTACCACACCTGCCTGACGTCCATCGCGTTCGTGTCGATCGGGATCTCGTTCTGGAACCACACCTCGCGCTCGCCGGTGTCCACGTCGATCCGGTAGCTGGTGGATGGCACGTGGAACGAGGTGAACGTGACGAAGCCTTCCTTCTTGTCCCACTCGCCACTCGGTCCGTACACGGAGCCGATGGCCCCGAAGTCCAACTCGCGGACCAGGGTTCCGTCGGGCTGGTACTGCGCCACGCTGGGCCGCACGTCCTTCAGGTAGCGGACGAAGTAGTAGCCGCCTACGCCGCTGGCTCCCTGGATCACCACGTCGTCGCGTTCGGGAATGAACTCGACCCAGTCGTCCATGCCGGGATTGGCCGGATCGACCAGCATTACGCGGCTGTTGGGGGCATCCCGGTCCGTGGTGAGGAGAATCCGGTCGCCCGCCCACGAGGCGCTGTTGTGGCTCACGCCGTCGTTGATCATCTCGAGGAACTCGCCCGGCATACCGTCAGCGCCCACCTCGGCCAGTGACAGTGAGGTCGGACCGGATGAGCCGTCCACAACCGTCATGATCATCCACTTCCCGTCGTCCGACAGCTGGGCAAACGGGATGTCCTTCATGCCGAGGCCTTCGCCGTAGATCTCCGGATCGTCCGCGAGGTCGGTCCCGAGCACGTGGTAGTAGATCCGCGGGTCGTCGCCGCCGAAGATCCCGTAGTACATCGCGGTCGCGTCGGGCGTGAACTGCGCACTCCCGTAGCGCGCCGTCGGGAAGACATCGGGCAGGTCCTCCCCGGTGTCGATGTTCTTGATCCGCATCGACGTCTCGTCCACGCCACCCTCGCGGATGGCGTAGAGCATCAGCTTCCCATCCTTCGAGATATCACGGTATCCGACGGAAGTGGTGAGGTCCTCGCTCATCCCATGCGGATCGAGGACCACGTGGTCCTCGCCCGCGTACCCGTCGCGGTAGTACAGAACGGACAGATCCTCGTCCGCCTTGCGGGCGCTGTAGAAGTAGCGGCCACCTTCCTCGTTCGGCGTCCCCATCTGATCGACTTCCAGGAGTGCCGTCGCGAGCTCGGTCAACTGCTGACGGCCGGGGAGCTGGGCGAACACGGCGTCCGTGTATTCGTTCTGCTCATCGATCCACGCGCGAGTCTCGGGCGACTCCTGGTCCTCGAGCCAGCGGTACGGATCGGGCACCACTTCGCCGTGCAGCTCATCGACGTCGTCCGCGATGTCGGACGGGGGTGGCGCGCCGAACTCGACGAGGGCCACGCCTTCGCCCGGAATGGGTACCCTCTCCATCGTCGCCGTCTCGCCGCCGCATGAGGCGATCGCGAGCACGGTCAGCACGGCTACGAAAACGAGGAAGAAGAAACCGCTGCGTGCGGCACGTCGTGATTCCACTATGGCGTCCCTGGAGACGAACGGCTGGTGTGGAATGCGCCGGTGTTCCAGGGTGCGGGTTGCCTCGCGCTCGAGGCGGCGGTGGGACATGGACATGTGATGGCTCCGTGACAGGGGTTTCGCTGCGTCACCTCCCCACCCCACCCCTCACGAGTCCCACAAGTTAGTCGGTTTGGGCTCCGGGGTCATGACCCCGGGGGAAATCCCCGGTTGGATGCGCTGACACATCGCAAGATTCTGGGTTAATCCGCCAGGATTTGGAGGAGGCAACGTGCTCTGGGTGAGACGAAATGAGTAGGTCGTGGAAGGGTGTGTCTCTAAGATACCGTCTGAGTTTGTGGGCATTTCCCACTTTTAGAGACGCACTCGGGAGCGTACCCGCCCCGCCTGCGCTCCGCCGCCGGAGCAGGCCGAAGGCGTGGCCCCACAAATCATGCTTCTGAAACCTTCCATCCCTTCCGGGTGTTGGTGCTGTAGCGGAGAGTACGTGCTGCAACCTGGGGCTGAGACGCGTGTACCCCCGGCCGCACGCAGGACGCCAACACACCACACTGGAGGGATTCATGTCGGGTCGCCGCCGTCCGCTTGCTCGTGCCACCCTGGTTCGCGCCGCCGTTGTACCCGGACTGGCCGTCCTGGCGGTTGCCGCGCTGCTGTTCTCCGCCGCGGCGGCGCAGGCCCAGATTCCCGACGAGTTCACCAACCTCGAGGTTCTGCCGGACGATATCGGACAGCGGGAGCTGGTCGGCGTCATGCGCGGCTTCGCCGGCGCGCTCGGCGTGCGGTGCACGCACTGCCACTTGGGGGACACGCCCGGCTCGCTCGAGGGCGTGGACTTCGCCACGGACGAGCTGGAGACCAAGCGGGTGGCGCGCGCGATGATGCAGATGGTGAAGGAGATCAACGGCTCGCTGATCCCCACCACAGGACGTGATAATCCACTTGAGGTGAAGTGCATTACCTGTCACCACGGCATAGCGAAACCGCAAACGCTCCAGGACGCCCTGAGCGCCGCGTATGACGAGGGTGGTGCGGATGCCGCGGTGGCTGAGTACCGCCAGCTTCGGGATCGGTACTACGGCTCTGCCGCATACGATTTCGGTATTGGGACGCTGGCCAACGTGGCGCAGACGCTGGCCCAGGGCCGGCAAGACCTGGACGGGGCGCTGACGATCGCCCGGCTCAACCTCGAGTTTTTTCCCGAGTCTGCACGTGCCCACTTCCTGGAGGGCCAGATCCTGGTCGCGAAGGGAGACCGCGAAGCGGGGATTCGGAGCATGGAGCGCGCGGTCGAGCTGGACCCGGAGAACAACTTCTTCCAGCGTGCGCTGAACCAGGCGAAAGGCGGCGGGAACTAGGGCGTCACGGGAGCTCGGGGTTGGAGCTGACGGACCGCGTGGCACTGCGGGCGGCTTGGCGATGAGACGCCCGATCCCGGAGCCCGTCGGTCCGGGTCAGGAGTCCGTGTGGGACTACCCGCGTCCGCCGGCGCTGGAGCGGGTGGAGCACATCGTCCGCGTCGAGTTCGGCGGCGAGGTCGTGGCCGAGTCCGGGGCCGCGCTTCGCGTCTGCGAAACCGCCAGCCCCCCCTGCTACTACTTGCCCCCCGGGGACGTGCGAACCGAGCTCCTGGAGCCGGCCCCCGGCCGGTCGGTGTGCGAGTGGAAGGGCGTGGCCGGCTACTGGAGCCTCCGCGTCCACGACGCGGTTTCCGAGCAGGCCGCCTGGAGCTACCCGGATCCCACGTCGGCCTTCGCGGCGCTGCGGGACCACCTGGCCTTCTACCCGGGGCGCGTGGACGCGTGTTGGGTGGGAGAAGACCGGGTCAAGCCGCAGCCGGGTCGGTTCTATGGCGGCTGGATCACTCCAAACCTGGTGGGCCCGTTCAAGGGCGAGCCGGGGACGGAGTGGTGGTAGGGGCGGCAGCGGCAGCTTGAGACATCGGTACCGGCCCCGCTAGCCGGCGCGCGCCCGAAGCTCCTCGAGCTGCACTCGATGGTGCTCGTAGTCGGCGATCAGGTCGTCCACGGTTCCCTTCACCGTGACCAGCTCTCCCGCGGTGCTGTCAACCGTCAGTTCCTCGCCTGCATGCCGGACACCGAAATCACGACTCCAATCCCCGGGGTCCATCGATCCCAGGAAGGCGGTCAACTCAGCGCTCGACTCGGCGAGCTCCGCGAGCAGCGCCGTACGATCCGTATCCGCATACTGGCGGACCAGTGCGGCGTTCACCTTCGAGTAGTCGGGACCGGGATCGACGTCGTAGAAGGGGAGTTCGCCAACCAGAATCTGCTTCGCGCCCCGCATGATGTGACGGTTCCACCCGATCAGGTGCGCCGCGATGTCGCGCGGCGTCCAGCCGTTGATCCTGCGCAGGAAGAGACTCTCGTCGAGCTCCGCAGCCGAGGCCGTGAAGGCCTCTACGCAGCGCTCGAGCCTGTCGATCTGCTCCCGGACGGTCACTGGCCTGTGTCCCTTTCGCTACGAAGCGTCGCCCGAAGCTGCCTCTTCGCCCGGGACGCTGTCCGCGGGCACCATCGGCAGCGGGGTCGGTACCACGTCTCCGGGGCCGATCTCCAGGTTGAACCGCCGTGCCAGCGCCTGGAAGCGCGGGTCCTCCCGGTATGGCTCCATAACGGGCACGCTGAGAAACCAGGCGACCCAGGCGTGCGGCGGTTCGTAGTCCAGCCAGCGGAGTGTTTCTTCCCGGTTACCGAGCGCCGCGTGAATGAAGGACAGCCCAAGGGCCACTCCGGACATCGGCGGGAGCGACTCCAGCTGCCGGAGGATGGCCTGGGCCTCCTCCGTGCGGCCGGCCACTGCGTACGTCTGTGCCAGGTACGGCGTCCAGCTCGGGTCCAGCGCCGCGGCGCGCTCGTTGGCAGCCACGGCTTCATCGAACAGGCCCAGCTCCAGGGCGCTGGCGGCCACGACGTACCAGATGATGGCATTGTCCGGGTACTGCTCCGTGAGCAGTCGCGCCTCGTTCAGCGCCCGTTCGTAGTCTCGCGAGAATATGTGCAGACCGGGGAGCCACACCGTGTGCAGAGGGGTGAGCGGATCCAGATCCTTGGCCAGAGTGTGCTCCCTGACAGCCTCCTCGACGCGCCCGAACAGGGCCAGGTACCAGGCATAGTGGTAGTGGTTCATGGCCAGGCTGGGGTTCAACTCGTTCGCGCGGCGGAACGCCTGCTCGGCTCCCTCCCAGTCGTGGCCCGCATAGGTCCGGTAATCGGCCAGGGCCGCCCACCCCTCCGCCAGCGTAGAGTCCAGGCGAATGGCTCGCTCGGCGGCTGACCGGGCGCTGGGCCAGGCCTCCGGGGGAGGGTTGGGGCTATGCCCGATGGTCGCCCACGCCAGGGCCAGGCCCGCGTGGGCCAGCGGATCCGCCGGGTTTCGCTCCACCGCCTGCTCGAAGTACCCGATGGCCTCGCGAAACTCCACCATCGGATCGCCGGGAGTGCCAAGCAGAATATTCGTGGTCGCATCGTTGAGGATCTGCATCCCGCGGAGGTATGCCTCGTAGACGTCCGGATTCACGGAAGTGGCGGAAGCCAGATGGTCTTCCTCCTCGGGCAGCAGGCTGAGTTGGATCCTGTCCGCGATCGCCCGCGCGAAGCCGCGGTACAGGGTTACGACGTTGGTTAGCACGCCGTCGAAGGTGCCTGCCCACAGCTCCCGTTCGTCCCGGTCGTACAGGCGGGTCGCGATCTCGAGGCTGTCGCCGGCCCGGAACACCGATCCTGCGATCACGCCATCCACGTCCAGCTCGGCGGCAATCTCTGCGATGCTACTCTCCGTGTCCTGGTATTGGCTCGTCGTCCTGCGAGCGGTGACGGACAGCCCCAGCTGCCCGAGCTCCGCGATCAGGGCCTCGTGTACACCGGCCACCAGGAACGCCTGCTCGGGGTCGTCCGTGAGATCGTCGAGCGGGAGCACGGCCAGCCGCTCCATGCGCAGCCCGTCACCCGGAACCATCGAGGTGAGCCACCAGGCGAGCCCGGCCAACACCACCACGGCGGCCCCGGCCAGGCCGGCGCGGCGGCGAGTCCGGCGCCCCTGCGGCGTCGTCACCCGTGGGACGATGGTTCCGGTGGTGATCGCGTCCGTGAATTCGGTGGCCGTCCCGAACCGCTGCCCGGGATCCGTGGCCATGGCCTTGGCCACCGCCCGGTCCAGGTAGACCGGGATGTCCGAGTCGGTGCTCCGGAGGCTGGGAGCCGTGTCCACCACTTTGGCCACCGCCGCCCGCGGGCCCGTCCATGCGGTCGGCAGCCCGCCGCTCACCATCTCGTAGACCACGCAGCCCAGGGCGTACACATCCGTCCGGGCGTCCACGTCCCTCTCACCCATGGCTTGCTCGGGGCTCATGTACGCCGGCGTTCCGACGGCCATGCCGGTCATCGTGAGACCTTCGGTACTCGCCGCCTCCAGCGCTCGCGCGATTCCGAAGTCCGCAATCACTGCCTGGTCGCCCGTCAGCAGGATGTTCGCCGGCTTTATGTCCCGGTGGACTATTCCCTTCTCATGCGCGTAGGTGAGTGCCGAAGAGATCTGGTCCGTCAACCGCAGCGCGTCGTCCAGCGGAAGCTGTCCTTCCCGTCCCAGGCGATCCTCCAGAGACTCACCCTCCACGTAGGGCATGACATAGTAGAGGAAGCCATCGGCCTCTCCCGAGTCGAACAGCGGCAGGATGCGCGGGTGCGACAGGCTGGCTGAAATCTCGATCTCGCGGACGAACCGCTCTGCGCCGAGGCCGGCCGCCAGCTCGGGGTGGAGCACCTTTATCGCGACGTCACGATCGTGCTTCAGGTCGCGGGCGAGATACACCGTCGCCATCCCGCCGCGGCCCACCTCGCGCTCGATCGCGTAGGTGTCGGAGAGCGCAGAAGTCAGACGTTCGACGTTTTGCATCGCAGATCCCCTTTCCACGGTCAATCGGCTGCTTCCACCTCCGCCCCGGCACTGTCCGCCGGGAGCGGCGGTAGCGCTGTCGGGACCAGGTCTCCCGGCTCGATCCGGAGGTTCCAGCGGCGCAGGACGGCCTGGTAGCGGGGGTCACCCGGCGTCCAGGCGTGTTCCGGCTCGTATTCGAGCCACGTGAGCGCCTCCTCGCGATTCCCCAGGGCGGCGTACATTATCGCGAGGCCCAGCGCGTTGAAGGGGGAGGGAGGCTGCGACTCGAGCTGCTCCAGGATCGTCAGGCCTTCGTCCATCCTGCCGGCGCGGAGGTACGTGTAGCCCAGGAACATCACGAAGGGTGGGAAGGCCGCGACCATCTTCTCTTGCGCGGCAATGGCCTCGTCCCACCGTCCCAGCCTCGCATAGGTCTCCCCGAGTACGTAGTTGGCCACGCCTCCATTGGGAATCTGCGCCACCACGGCAAGGGCCTCTTCCAGCGCCGTATCGTAGTCTTGAGAAAACCAGTACAGGGCGGGGAGCCAGACGGTGTGCAGGGGCGTCAGTGGATCCAGCTGTTTGGCCAGCTCGTGCTCCCGGACCGCCTCCTCCACATGTCCGAACATCACGAGCCACCACGCGTAGTGGTAGTGGTTCATGGACAGGCTCGGATTCAGCTCGTTGGCCCTCTCGAACGCTCGTCTGGCGCCGTCCCAATCGCGCTCGGAGTACGACTTGTAGTCGCCCAGCGCCTGCCATCCTTCGGCCAGGGTAGAATCGAGACGGATGGCGCGCTCTGCTGCCTCCTTCGCCCTCGGCCAGGCGATGGGGGGCGGAGCGGGGCCGTGGCCGATGGTAGCCCAGCCGAGCGCCAGGCCGGCGTGCGCCCGGGCGTCCGTCGGGTTCTGCTCCACGGCCGTCTCGAGAAGCTGGATGGCCGCGCCTAAGTCCATAGGCGAACGCGGGTTGTTGAGGAGGTGCATTCCTCGCAGATAGGCCTCGTAGACGTCGGGATTCACGGGGGATTCCTCATCGAGGGCCGCTTCCGTTTCGGAATCGAGCCGCAAGCGGATCTCGTCGGCTATCGCCCGCGCGAACCCCCGGTACATCGCCACGACGTTCTCCAGCACCCCGTCGAAGCTCGCCGTCCACACCTCCTGCTCGTTCCGGTCATATAGCCGGGTCGCGATCTCCAGGCTGTCCCCGCCCCGGTACACCGAGCCCTCGATCACGCCGTCCACGCCCAGCTCCTCGGCGATCTCCGCGATGCCCTTCTCCGTGTCCCGGTACTTGGCCATGGTGGCCCGCGCGGTGACGGAAAGCCCGAGCTGCCCGAGCTCGGAGATCAGCGCCTCGTGCACGCCGCTGGAGAGGAACTCCTGCTCGGGGTCGCCCGTGAGATCAGTGAGGGGCAGCACGGCCAGGCTCTCCATGCGCTGCCCACCCGTCATCGCGGTGACTCCCCAGGCCACCAGCAGGAGGACGGCGGCGGCCGCACCTCCAAGAAGCCCGCGCCGGCGAGCTCTCTCCGCCCCGACCTTCGGGACGATCGTGCCGGTGGTGAGGGCGTCCGTGAACTCGGCCGCCGTCGCGAACCGCTGGCCGGGGTCCGTGGCCATGGCTTTCCCGACGGCCCGGTCCAGGTAGACGGGGATCTGCGGGTCGGTCTTCCGGAGGCTCGGGGCCGTGTCGGCTACCTGCTTGGCCAGCATCGCCTGCGGTCCCGTCCCCTCGAACGGCAGCCCGCCGCTCACCATCTCGAACAGCACGCAACCAAGCGCGTAGACGTCGGTCCGGGCATCGATCTCCGCCCCGCCCACGGCCTGCTCGGGGCTCATGTACGCGGGGGTCCCCACGGCCATGCCCGTCCCTGTGAGGCACCCCTGTGAGGCACTCTCCGCCGGCCGCTTCCACGGCCCGGGCGATCCCGAAATCGGCCACGATGGCCTGGTCGCCCGCCAGCAGGATGTTGGCCGGCTTGATGTCCCGGTGGATGACCCCTTTCTCGTGCGCGTAGGTGAGGGCCGAGGAGACCTGGTCGGTGAGCCGGAGTGCCTCGTCCACGGAGACCTGGCCCTCCCGGTCCAACCGGTCCTTGAGCGACTCTCCCTCCACGTACGGCATGACATAGTAGAGGAAGCCTCCCGCCTCTCCCGAATCGTACAGGGGCAGGATGTGGGGATGGCTCAGGTTGGCCGAGATCTCGATCTCCCGCACGAACCGATCGGACCCGAGTCCCGCGGCCAATTCGGGGTGGATTGATCGCCACTGGGCGGTCGTGCTTCCTGTCCTGTGCGAGGTAGACGGTGGCCATGCCACCGCGACCGATCTCGCGTTCGATGGCGTAGTTGTCGGCCAGCGCAGCGGTGAGACGCTGCAGGTTGTCCATGTTCGCTCTCCGGGGGGTTAGAGAGACGACTGAGGTTTCGCGCAAACGTTGCGCCCGATTCTACTACGGGCGACGGGGCCGAATCAACGCTTCTGCCTCGTTGAGGCCTTGATGCTATCCGCCGGTTCCCGACAGCGGGCGCACCTCCGGGGGAAGCGCGAGCGGAAGCGCCTGCCCCGGCTCCAGCTGCAGGTTCATGCGCCGTGCCAGTGCCTGGAAGCGCGGATCGGAACGAAGGAACTCGACATCCGGGCTTGTCAGGTACCAGGCCACGTGTGCGTGGGGAGGCTCGTACTCCAGCCAGCGAAGCGTCTCCTCCCGGTTCCCCAGCGCCGCATGAACCCTCGCGATGGCCAGCGCACGCCCGGGCATGGGCGGCTGCGCCTCCAGCTCTCGCAGGATTTCCAGTGCAGCTTCTCTCCGGCCTGTCCGAGCGTGCACGACGGCCTGCCGGCGGGCTTCTCCCGGACTCAACTCCACGGCCCTTTCCATGGCCCGGATGGCTTCCTCTTCGAGCCCTTCCTCCAGGGCACTGAGGGCCAGAATGCGCCAGATCAGGGGTTGGTCCGGATACTCCTCGGTCAGAAGCCGCGCCTCGTCCAGCGCCTTGTCGTACTCCCTCGAGTACCAGTAGAGAGCGGGAATCCACAGCGTGTGAAGCGGAGTCAAACGATCGAGCTCGGCCGCCCGCCGGTGTTCGACCAGTGCTTCCTTCACCCGCCCGAACAGCGCCAGGTACCAGGCGTAGTGGTAGTGATTCATGGCCAGGCTGGGGTTCAGCCGGTTGGCCTTCTGGAACGCCTCCTCGGCTCCCTCCCAGTCTCGCTCCGAGTAGGCTTTGTAGTCGGCCAGCGCCTGCCAGCCTTCGGCCAGGGTGGAATCGAGGCGGATCGCGCGCTCCGCCGCCGCTCGCGCCCGAGGCCAGGCGTCGGTGGGAGGATTCGCCCCGTGCCCGATGGTAGCCCAGCCAAGGGCCAGGCCGGCGTACGCGCGCGCATCGGCCGGATCCAGGGCGACCGCCTGGTTGAAGTAATCGATCGCTTTCTCGTTGTCTTCCTGCGCGCGTATGCTGGAGGTGTTGAGCAGCTGCATCCCTCGCAGGTACAGCTCGTACACTGCGGGATTCACCGGGGACGCCTCGGCAAGCTGGGCGTCCTCCTCTTCGCTCAGGCTCATGCGGATCTGGCCTGCGATGGCCCGCGCGAATCCCCGGTACAGCGTTACCACGTCGCTCATTACGCCATCGAAGGAGCCGGTCCACACCTCCTGTTCATCCCGATCGTACAATCGGGTGGCGATCTCGAGGCTGTCGCCGTCGCGGAACACGGAACCTTCGATCACTCCGTCCACGCCCAAATCCTCGGCGATCTCGGCGATCCCCTTGTCCGTGTTCTGGTACTGGTTTGCCGTTCGGCGCGAGGTGACGGACAGCCCCAGGTTCCCCAGTTCCTTGATCAGCGATTCGTGCACGCCGGCCGCCACGAACGCCTGGTCCGGGTCGCCCGTGAGATCGGTGAGCGGAAGCACGGCCAGGCGGTCCATGGTTTGCCCGCTCATCAGCGCGTTGATCCCCCAGGCCGCCAGCGCCACCGTGGCCACGGCGGTTCCGGCGAACGAGGCGCGACGCCGGGCCCTGCGCGCCCGCTCGGCCCGGACCCGGGGCACGACGGTGCCCGTCGTCAGCGCCTCCGCGAAGCCGCCCGCCGTGTCGAACCGGTCGTCCGGGTTCGTGGCCATGGCCTGCGAGACGGCTCGGTCCACGTAGACCGGGATGGCCGGGTCGGTCTTCTTGAGGCTGGGCACCCGGTCCATCACCTGCTTGGCGATGATCGCCTGCCGGCCGGACCCCTGGAACGGAGCTTCTCCGCTCACCATCTCGTACACGACGCAGCCCAGGGCGTAGATGTCCGCGCGCGCGTCTACCTTCCCCGCCCCGATCGCCTGCTCCGGGCTCATGTAAATGGGCGTCCCGATCGCCACGCCGGTCCCCGTCAGACCCTCGGCGCTCGCGGCTTCCACGGCCCGGGCGATCCCGAAATCGGCGATGATCGCCTGGTCCCCGGTCAGCAGGATGTTGGCCGGCTTGATGTCGCGGTGCACGACGCCGCGGTCATGCGCGTACATGAGCGCGGAGGCGACCTGGTCGGTGAGCCGGACGGTCTCCTCGACGGACAGCTTGCCTACCCGCTTCAGCCGGTCCTTGAGAGACTCTCCCTCCACATACGGCATCACGTAATAAAACAAGCCGTCGGCTTCTCCCGAGTCGAACAGCGGGAGGATGTGGGGGTGCGTCAGCTTGGCGGAGATCTCGATCTCGCGTAGGAAGCGCTCGGCCCCCAGTCCGGCCGTGAGTTCGGGCAGGAGGACCTTGATCGCGACGCGGCGGCGGTGCTTGAGATCCTCGGCGAGGTAGACGGTCGCCATGCCGCCACGACCGATCTCCCGCTCCACGCGGTAGCGATCGGCCAGCGCGCTTGTCAGGCGCTCCAGGCTGTGCTGGTCGTCCATGGCGGAGGGCCTTTCCCAGGAGAAGGTTGCCCGCTCCAGCCCGTATCAACGTCCGGAAGTAAGTATTGAATGGGGATTTGGCGGGGGCAAGACAGCCAGATCAGTCCCCTCGAGCCGCCTCGCTGAACGTCCTGACCACCACGTCGTCGAAGAAGTTGCGCAGGTCTCGCGTGTGTCTTCTCCGGCGGTTTGCGAGAGACGAGGTCACCACGGCCACCAGCTCCAGGCGGGGCACCAGCACGACGTACTGCCCGCCGTATCCCCAGGCGAAATAGGCCTGCTCACCGCCCCAGTTCTCGGTCCACCACAGGTAGCCGTAGCGATGGCCGTTCCACGGGGATTCGCCGTTCGGCTGCCACGAAGCGAGGATCCACTCCCACGGTACGACCTGCTCTCCCTCGTACTTCCCGCCCTCCAGGAACAGCTGCCCGAACTTGAGCAGGTCGCGTGGCCGCATGGCCATGTTGTTGCCACCCAGGTAACGGCCCTGTGGATCCCGGTCCCACTCGTGTACCGGGATGCCGAGCTTGCCGAAGAAGACCTCGCGCGCGTACTGGCGGGTCGACTTGCCGGACGCTTCGGTGAGGATCACGGAAAGCAGGTGCGTGTTGCCGGTCGAATACTCCCAGCACCTGCCGGGGGAGCACTCCATCGGCCGGCGGAGCGCATCCCACGCCCAGTCACGGGACGACACCCAGGCCCCGTAGTTGCGGAAGCTGGTGGTCTCGATTCCGGCCGTCATGCTGAGAAGATGGTGGAGGGTGATCTCGCGCTTCCGGGGGTCGAGATCGGCGCCCCGGCTGCCCTCGAAGTAGTCCGGGAGTAGCTCCGAGATCGGCTGATCCGCCCCTTCGATCAGTCCGTCCCGGATCGCGATCCCGATCAGCGGAGACAGCAGCGTCTTCGAGACGGACTTCACATTGACCGCACGATCAGCCCGCATGCCGCGGAAGTACTCCTCGACCAGCAGCTCTCCGCCCTGCGCGATGAGCAGGCTATTGAGGGGAGCCATCTGCTCCGCCCGGCGGACAATGCGCTCCAGGTCCGCTGCGTCGACGCGGCCGTGCGAGAGCTCGGAGACCGTCCGCGCTGCCGGCGGAACGCCTCCGCCCGCAACCGCAGGGGGAACCCCGGGCCCTGAGAAGCTCCCTGAGGCCAGCCCGAGGACAAGCAGGAATGCGAGTATGATTCCGTTCATCTGACCGGCCGGCTGGAGTCCTCTGGCGTCCTACTCTTCGACACCGAACGCCAGCAGGACGTTGCCGGGCATCTCGTTGAACAGGCTGTAGCCCGAGTTCACCAGCAGCATGCCCCGGGCAACGACCGGGCCCGGTCCGTCCAGCGCCCCACCTTTGCCCGGAATCCCGTTCACGGTTTCGATCTCGCGCGCCGTATCGAACTCCCAGATCACGGACCCGTCATCCGTCGAATAGGCGCGGATGTGGCCGTCCAGGCTGCCGGCGAACACCGCGCCCGGGATGGCCGTCGGGGCCGCCGAGTTGGCCGCGAAGCAGCCCTCCCGATCGCCGCACACGGCGGGATCGGCCGGGGCGCTCCACATCACCTCTCCGCTGCCGAGATCCAGGGCGTAGACACCGGGCGTGGGCTCGAGGTCGGGATCCTCTATCCCGAGGAAGCCGCCAGGGTGGTCATTGTTGGTGGCGTAGGCCAGCGACCCGTCGGTCGCCATCCCCCAGTGGATTCCGCCGAGGGCGCTTCCCTTCCCGACCCGGGTGGCCCACAGCACCTCACCATTCGCGTCAGGATCCAGTGCCCACACCACACCGGACTTCTGGCCGACCACCAGGATCTCCTTGCCGTCGGGGCGTGTGCTAAGCATCGGGGCCATCCCGAAATCCACGTCCGGGCCCATCGGCGTCGGGCAGTTCTGTGTGTTCTCCTCGGCGACGCACGCCAGGTTGTAGGCGTCGTCCGCCGTGCCCTGCATGGACCAGGCGAGCTGGCCTGTGTCGATGTCGAGGGCCAGGATGGCATCGCTGGTCGCGGAAGCTGGCCGCGTGTAATTCTCGCCGGTGCCGACGTACACCAGGCCTCGCTGCGCGTCGACGGTAGGGCTCGACCAGACCGGTGCGCCGGATGGGGCGAACACCGGCGTTCCCAGCTCATTCGCGCCCACCTCGACCGCCTCGTCAGGAACCACGCGGTGCCGCCAGATGACCTCGCCGGTCATGGCATCGACAGCCACCACCTCGCCGGACGATGTGCAGCACGGGTACTCGGGATCCTGCGCCGTAACCACTTCCATGGACGACACCGGCACGAACACCTTTCCGTCGTGCAGGGCGGGCGATCCGGTGTTGCTGGCGTCCTGGTGCTCGCCCACGCGGGTCGTCCACAGCAGCTTGCCGGTCGCCGCGTCCAGCGCGTACGTCCCGGTGCGGAAGTCGACGAAGAACGCGGTCTGCATGCCCCCCGGCCCTTCCCCGATCACCACGGCCCCGCGGATGGCCGCCTCGGCCGCGAACGTCCACTGGATGCAGCCCGTTTCGAGATCGAGCGAGTACACCTCGCCGTACTGGCTGCCCACGATCACCCGGTCGCCCACCACCGCCGGCTTCGAGCGTGTCTGCACGCCATCGGGGATCCCGAACGCCCATTTGAGCGTCAGGTTCGGTACGTCGTCCGCCGTGAGCCCGGCCTGGGCGGCGGTGCGGAAGCCAGTGGCCTCCAGGTCTCCGCCGTGGCCGGACCAGTAAACGGTGCCGGGGGCGGTTTCACCCGAAGCCTCACAGAACGCGGCCTCCGGCATCGGGGTTTCCGCAAGGGGAGCCCCCGTCAGGAACTCTGCCACGGCCCGCTTCTCCTCCGCCGTCAAATCCTGTCCGTGCACCCGCATCCGACCCTGGTCGAGCGCGGTGAAGACGGCCCGCGGCGACATGCCGGAGAGGCTCGTGTAGCCCGGCGCCCGCTCCTCGCTTCGTCCGGAGTGACATTCGACGCAGACTGTCGCGTACACGGTTCCGCCCAGCTGGGCGGTAGCCGCCGCCCCCATCCGGATCCCGGTCGGCACTTCACCGACGGTGGACTCCGCCGCCTCCGACGGCGTCTCCGTCCCGGACCCCGGCTCATCAGCCATGAACTCGGTGCGCGCCCGGTCTCCGCACGCGGCGAGCGACAAGACTAGCGTCAGAACGAGGGCGAGGGACGCGTGGGCATCGGTGTTTGCTCTCCGGACTGGCTTCATCGAGCGGTTTCTCCTCTTCAGTGTGTCCTCTGTCGGTCAGTGGGTTCGCAAATAGTCCAGCATTATGGCGGACATCGTTCGGGCTCCGACCAGGATGGCCCCTTCGTCTGCCACATAACCCGGACTGTGCGGCATCCCGACGATTCCCTTCTCCGAGTTCGAGACCCCCAGCCAGTACATGGCACCCGGTATGTGTTGCTGGAAGAAGGCGAAATCTTCACCGAAATACGGCGTCGTCGTGGTGCTGACCAGCAGCCCATCCTCGCCGATCCTGGATCGGATGACGTCCAGACTGGCGGCGACCAACGCATCGTCGTTGACCATGTCTGCCAGCACCCGGTCCCGGTGATCGATCTGGTAGTCGACGCCGTCGAACGACAGCTCACGGATCCCCTCCGCGATGCGCGACTTCGCGCTGCGGTACAGGTCCTCGCTGGTGGCCCTGACCTGGGCTCGAAACACGTAGTTGGAGCCGTTGCGCACCGGCCTGCCGGACTGCACGTGGATGAACTCGGACATCCCGGGAGCCGCTGCATTCGGGCTGCCCGGCGGACCGATGGTCCCGATACCGGCGATGACCTCCGCGTAGGCCGCAGCAGCGGTCTCGATGTCCCCGTCTCCGCTCACGGTCACGGTCACGATGTCGAAGCCCGTGAGTCCCATTCCCTGGATCGCGCCGATCTGGCCAACCTCGAGCGGCGCGGTGTGGTACGCGTAGATAGCGGTGGGGGCCGGGTAGTCCAGCACGCCCTCCTCCAGCATCGCTCGTGCGCCCTGGATGTTCTCCTCGGAGGGCTGGAAGATGAACTTGACCGTTCCCGGGAGATCTTCCCGTACCGCGCTCAGTGCCTCGGCGATACCCAGGCCAACCGTGGTGTGGATATCGTGTCCGCAGATGTGACGGACGCCCGGGTTCTCGGAACTGAACTCGACCGGGTCGGGCGCGCCGGAGGGGACGGCGTCCATGTCGGCCCGGAAGGCCACCACGGGTCCCGCCTGGCCTCCGCGCAGCACTCCGACCACGCCGTGTCCACCCACTCCGGTCTCGACCTCGAGACCGAGCGCCCGCAGGCGATCTGCTACGACGCCGGCCGTGCGCTCCTCCCGTCCAGAGACCTCCGGGTGCCGGTGCAGGTCGCGGCGAATCTCGATCAACTCGGCCTCGGCCTCGGTCAGCCGGGCGTCGATGCGCGCGAGCAGCGGGTCTTCCTGGGGCGCAACCTGTGCGGCGGCCTGTGCAGCGGCCGGCCCGGTCGCCTGGCCTGAAACCAGAGCGAGTAGGACTAGACCTGAGCGAGTCGTTGCAGGCGCAAGGGATCTAGACATGGCCGCCATTATGCAGCCGCGTCGCGACACATGGCAAACTACCCTGCCCGGCAGAGTGCCCTGCGGAACGTCGTGACGGGGGACAGCAGGGCGCCGTCCCCCCGTCGAGAACAGGTCTGGCCGCTACATCCCCGGACGATAGCTGAGGTCCGGTCGGTACATGGCCTCGTAGCTGGCCACCTTGCGCATGAGCGGAGCCCGCTCTTCAAAGATGGCGCCCCACTCCTCGAACATCCCGGCCTTCTCCAGATGGGCCTCGATGCTCTTCTCGCCGTGGTAGTTGGCCAGGCCATCATGGAAGATCGCCCAGCGGAACATGCCCTCGTCGCCGATTCGGGTCCGGTGAGCGATGACCGGATACGGATATCCCATCTTCGTGAGCGCCGCCGCGATCTTCACAGAGTTCTCGCCGAACGCCTCCGAATGGCCCGGCGCCACCCAGTTGTCGATCACCACGATACCCTTGTGCGTGGGAGTCCAACCACCCGGCGGCAGGTGCGTCCACTCGTGCATCGTGGCCATCATGGTGGAGTGGATCTGCATGTCGAGACCCTCGAACATACCGAACGCCTCCATGACCACGGCTTCGCCCGGCGTGCCCATGAACCGCTCCATCCAGGCATCCTCGTCCTCGTCGAACTCAGCCATGTTCTCCGGAAACCCTACCATCACGTAGCGATCATCGTATTGATAGACGTCGAACGAGTACTTTTCCGGGATTTCAGCCAGCTTCGCGGCCTCGAGGTACTTGTGCACTCCTGCTTCGAATTGGGCAGCGTGGCCGGGAGCCACGGTGAACTCGGTGACCTGCACGAGATCCGCCAGTTCTGTCGTCTCTTCCTGCGCCTGCAACGGAAATGCGCTACAGAGCACGAGCACTAACGCGATGAGTGAGGGGATCAGCCTGCGCATCGGGAACCTCCTGTGAGAGTGGTTCTATCGGTGGAGATCGCTGAAACGTGGAGACAGTGAAACCTGGACAGGCCCGGCCTGCCCTACCCGGCGTACAGCTCTTCTATCAGATCCGCGTGGCGTTCAGCCACGACGTTGCGCTTGACCTTTAGGGTGGGAGTCAGCTCTCCAGTGTCGATTGACAGCGGCTGGGGCAGAATCGCGAACTTCCGGATCTGTCCGACCCGTGAGAAGTGCCCGTTCACTTCATCGATCGCGGCCTGGATCTCTCGCCTCACGGCCTCATTCTCGGCCGCCTCACCCTCCAGCCCGTGTACCGTCATGAAGTACTTTACCTCTTCCGGTTCCAAGGCGATGAGCACGGACAGGAAGCGGCGCCGGTCTCCTACCACCACAGCGTTGGCGATAAGCCGATGGTCGGTGAGGCGACGCTCCGGCGCCGCGGGCGACAGGTTCTTGCCGCCCGCCGTGATGATGATGTCCTTCTTGCGGCCGGTGATCCAAAAATACCCGTCCTCATCCACCCGGCCCAGATCGCCGGAGTGCAACCAACCGTCTATCAGCGTCGCGGCCGTCGCCTCGGGCTCCCCGTAGTAGCCCAGGAAGACGTTGCGGCCCTTCAGCAGGACCTCGCCGTCGTCGGCGATACGCACCTCGGTGCCCGGGAACTCCGGTCCAACGCTTCCAAATCGCGTCTGACCCGGCCGGTTCACGGTGGTCGGGCCCGAGCCTTCGCTCTGACCGTACACCTCGATGATCGGCAGATCCAGCGTCCCGAAGAAGCGCAGAACTTCCGGAGAGATCGGAGCCGCTCCGCTTGCCATCACACGCGCCTGGTCCAACCCCAGGGCCTTCTTGACCTTGCCGAGGACGAGCCGATGCGCCAGCAGGTAGCGGGCGTTGAGCAGCGGCCCCGGTTGACTGCCTTCGTTCGAGATATCGACCACCCGCGTGGCCACGTCCCGCGCCCACGCGACCAGCCTGGCTTTCGCCCCCGTGGCCTCGTCTAGCTTAGCCTCTACGCCTGCGCGGAACTTCTCCCAGACGCGCGGGACGGCGAAGAAGAAGGTGGGACGCACCTCCGCGAGGTTGTCGGCGAACTGCTCCAACGATTGGGCAAAGTAGGTAGCCCACCCCAGCACGGACGCGATGTGAATGGAGAACATCTGCTCCGCGATGTGCGATAGCGGCAGGTACGACAGCCCCCTCTCGTCGGGCCTCAGATCCAGCAGCTCCACGGCCTGCGTCGCGGTCCACACCAGGTTGTCGTGGGACAGGGTCACGCCTTTCGGCAGACCCGTGGTGCCCGATGTGTAGATCAGCGTGGCCGGATCGTCCGGTTTCAGGGCTTTCAGGCGGGCTTCCAGTTCCGACTCGCTCACCACCTCCCCGCTTGCCGTAAACTCCTCCCAGGTGAGCACCGCCGGATGATCCGTGCGCCCAACCCCGCGCATCGTGATCACGTATCGGAGGTGTGGAAGCTGATCCAGCTGCGGCTGGATCTTGCCCAGCTGTTCTTCGTCTTCGACCAGCAGCAGGTGCGCACGGCAGTGATTGAGAATGTACGCGCACTCTTCGTCCGAAGAGGTGGCGTAGATGCCGGCGGGAATTGCACCGGCCGTCATGGCCGCCGTGTCGAAGATCACCCACTCGGGACGGTTATATCCCAGGATGCCGACCGTGCCGCCGGCCGGGAGCCCGAGCGCGATCATCGACCTGGCTGCCTGGCTCACCTGGCCGGCGTAGGTAGCCCAGTCGGTAGCTTCCCAGCCGGAATCCTGACGCACGCAGTACGCCGGTGCGGTTGGCCGTTCCGCCGCGCGAAGCTGGATGTGGTGTGGAATCGTCTCTGGAGTCACAGCCTATATAGTTAGTAAGACGCCGTACGCTCAGGAAGAGGCGCGCGGTCAGTCGGAGGCTGGCGGGTTTCCGCCCGCGCGTGCCACCGCCTCTTCCACCATGCCCGTCGTGTAGCTGTCGTAGCGGATGGGCTCCTCGTATCCCGTGGCGGGTCCGATGATAGCAAGCAGTGGTATGCCCACCCACTGGAGCTCCTGAAGCTTCGCCTGGCCGTCAGGATTGTCGGAAGTCAGGTCTATCCGCATCGCGACCACTCCCGGCTGCTGAAGCAGCTCCACGATCTCCTCCTGGTGCAGCACCCCGGCCTCCAGCGCCTTGCAGTTCAAGCACCATTCGGCCGTGAAGTCTAGCACGATCACATCACCCGCCGCGACGGAAGCGGCGTAGCGCTCGGGCGTGTAGTAGACCCAGTCGATAGGCCCGTGGCTGGCAAACCCGCGCGCGAGAGTCAGGGCGAGAGCCGCGACCAGCAGCGCGCCCCCCTGCACGACCCAGCGCCGGGTCCGCGAGGAGGCGATCCCGATGATCCGGTAGAAGAGCCAGAAGCAGGCTACCACGATCAGCGCAGCGACCACCCACCAGTAGGCCCGGCTGGCTGGCTCAGGCGGCGTCTGCATCCAGGCGGAGACGGCGCTTCCCATGAAGAAGGCAGCGACGGCCAGCATGAAGAGCCCCATGACTTGCTTCACCAGCTCGCTGGCCGGCCCGGTGCGTGGGACGCGGCTCACGAGGCCGGGACGGAACGAGAGCAGCAGATACGGGATGGCCATGCCGATCCCGATGGCCCCGAACGTGGCCAGGGTGAGCGGAGCGGGTTGCAGCGTGGCCCACGCGGAGGCGCCTGCCATGAACGGTGCCGTGCACGGAGTGGACAGGACGGCCGTCATCACGCCGAACCCGAACGAACCGGGAATGGACTCCTGGTCGGGATCGATCCTGTACACGGCCTGCGGGAGCCTGACGCTGAACAGACCCAGCATCCCCAGGCCCGCTACCCCCACGATCCCGCCCACCAGGGGCGCGAACCACCCGGTCTGGAACAGGCTGGAGATGGCCGTGAAGCCTGCGATGAAGGCGATGGCCGCACCGATTGCCAGCCAGAACGAGACCACGCCCAGCGTCATGGCGACGCCCAGCACCCGCATGCGCGCCGGGTCTCCGGCCGCCTTGGACAGGCCGAGAATCTTGATCGGGATGATGGGCAGAACGCACGGCGTGACGTTGAGCAGCAGACCGCCAAGCGCGGCCAGCAGAAGCAGCAACCCGATCCCGGCGAACCCCGACGGATCGAACGAGAAGTTCCAGCCGAATACGTTGATGTAGGCCGGTATAGTGTACCGGCCGCCGCCCGCACCGATGCCGCCTTCCGGCCGGAAGCCCTCTATCCCGAACCCGGCGAACAGCTCGGGCTCGTTCGTCTCGACCGAGACCTGCGCGTCCGCCGCCACGACTTCGAAGTCGATCGTGAGGAAGACGGTCTGTGGCGGATAACAGATCCGGTCGTCGCAGGACTGGTACTGGACCCGCAGCTCCACCCGGGTGGGTCCCAGCGGCTGGTCCGGCGCCAGGTTGAGCGGGATGAAGGCTACCGACGTGCCGACATACGACAGAAGATCGACCGGCTCATCCGTGTACTGCACGCGCACGGGCTCCATGGGCGGCCACTGCACCCCGCCGATTTCGGCTCCGGGGGGCAGACGGACTGCCTGGATGGTCGTCGGGGCCAAGAGTGGAATCCCTCGTCGTGGTCCAGCACCACGGCCAGCGGGAGCTGGTCCCCCGGGCGCACCACGGAGCGGGCGGCCAGGGCCCGGGCGGTGACCGCTTCCTGCCACTCCTGTCGCGGCTGTTGCGGGAGACGTGTCTCGCGGCTTGGCGCCGCCTCTACCACATCGACGCCGCCGGAGTCAATCTCCGACGTCGGCGGCTGCAGCGGCCGTTCTCCCGTCTGGCCCCAGGCGGGGGCCGTAGTGGTCAGCGCTGTAGTGCACACGGCCAGCGCGATGAGCAATCCCAACCCTCGAGCCGTCCGCTCAGTTCTCATCGTTCGCCAGTGCCCTCTCCACCGCTCTTGGCAGAATGATCCCGTCGCGCCCGATCAGAACAGTGCGCGGCAGTCCCGGTATTTCAAACGCCTCCGTGACCTGGGAGCTCCAATCAATCCACGCGTTATGCCACGGCATCGGCCAGTCTTCGGCCTGAAACGTAGCGACATTCACGGGGTTCTCGCCGACGTCCACGCTTAGGATCTCGAACCCGCGCTCCGCGTACTTCTCGTAGGTGTCGTGCAGGTTCTCCATCTCGGCCACGCACGGTATACACCAGGTGGCCCAGAAATCGATCAGGGTGACTTTGCCCGCGAACGATTCCGGCGTGTACTCCACTCCCGGCTCCAGGGAACGGACGCTGAACTCAGGCACCGGCAGGCCGGGCCGGACAGCAGAGACCGGGTTCGGCTGACGGCGCGCCTCCGTCGCCCAGCGAGTGCCCGAGAATCCGTTGATCAGCGCCACCATGTAGCCGTCTGCGTTCATCGTGCGATCCGCCATGTACGAGGCCTGCATGGCGTGAAACAGACCGGCCGCGCTGACGGTCCAGTCCGGGTGCGAACGGGCCACTTCCTCCAGGTAATCCACGTAGGTCTGAAAGCGTTCCGGGTCCTGATAGATGGGCAACGGGGTCGGCGTCGAATCATCGTTTCGCTGGAATGCGAAGCGCATCAGGGGCAGCTCCGCCTCGAAGTAGCTCCACAGCGGCCAGTCCGGGGCGAGCCTGGAGCGGGCGCGAGCCGCCGTGGATTCCTCTAGGGGCTCTCCAGCCTCGGCGTTCGCGAGGGCGATCAGCAGGTCGAGCCCGGCGGGCTGATTGCGCCGCAGCCCGGCCGGCAAAACCTCCGCGCCCTCCGCCTCACCCACGCGCCCCTCCGTCAGCCACTCGACCGCCGCTGCGAACCGGGCGGCTCCGGATTCCGCATCAGCGAACGTGCCGCTTCCCGATATGTCGAGGCTTACCTCCGCGTCCCCATCCAGCCACAGCGGAATGACCCCTGTGTCGGTCGGGCTGACGCCATCGCGGCTGTCGTTTGCGGAGCCGTCGGCGTCCAGACCGGCCTGCAGCGCCAGCCAGTAGAAGCCTCTCTGGCCCTCGATCTGAAAGGACCCATCCACTCCGGGCGTGGTGGATGCGACCAACGTGTCGGCGGCCACGTCGAGCAGGACGACCGTGACCTTGGACGGATCGAGTCCCTCCGGCAGGTCCACGCGCCCCGAGACACGTGCGGCATCCGGAGCGCACGCGGCGGTCGCCAGCGGGCCCAGCAAGGCCAGCATGCCGGCGAGCGCGCGGACCGCGACCCCGCTTCTGCCGGCTGACTCCAGTTTCTTCACAGTGGTCTCTCCATGGCCGGATTATACCGGCCTGACCGTTGGACGGCACTCGCCCGCCCCGACACCGGAACGGCGGCATTGCCCTCGTTTGATCCCGCCCCGACCTTGCGACTCGCAACAGCGACAATCGTTGCCCAAGGGTCCAGATGACGAGCTTCCGGCTCCCGCGTCACATCCGCTATCGACTGCAGCGCTCGGCCACCGCCGGCCCGGTGGTGCTGGCCGTCATCGTCGGCTTGCTGGCCGGGGCGTGGGCCATCCTGTTCCGGTGGCTGATTCGAGCCGTCCAGTGGGCCCTGTTCGATCAGGGAAGCCGGATCCCGGCGCAGCTGAACCTGCCCGGGATGCTGCAGAACCTCCATGTCCTGCTCGCACCGGCAATCGGAATGGTCGTGGTAGTCCTGATCGTCCGCCGCTGGGCGCCCGAAGCCAGGGGCCACGGCGTGCCGGAGGTGCAGTACGCGGTGCGGGCGAGCGGGGGGAATATCCGTGCCCGGGTAGCCAGCGTCAAAGCGCTGGCCAGCGCCATCTCCATTGGCTCCGGGGGCTCGGTCGGCCGTGAGGGTCCCATCGTGCAGATCGGCTCCACGCTGGGGAGCGTGGTGGGCCGCGTGACCGGTCTTGGATCCGAGCAGAAGAAGTTGCTGGTGGCCTGCGGAGCGGCCGGCGGCGTCGGCGCGACCTTCAACGCGCCCATCGCGGGTGTCCTCTTCGCCCTGGAGGTGATCCTCGGGAACTTCGCGGCGCGCTCCTTCGGCCTGGTTGTCGTCGCGTCGGTGACGGCCACTGCCCTGTCGCGGGCTGTCCTGGGACCCGAACCGGCCTTCTCGCTGCTCCACCGGTTCGCCCTGGTCAGTCCACGCGAACTGTTCCTGTACCTGATCCTCGGGTCGCTGCTGGGCCTGCTCGCCACACTCTACGTGCGCAGCATCTACACCTTCGAGGAATTGTTCGAGCGCTGGGGAAGCTCCGCCATTCTCAAGGCTGTGGCAGGCGGCCTGACGATTGGAGCGATGGGCTTTTTCGGCACCACCCTGGTCTTCGGGGTGGGCTACGAGGGAATGGAGCTGGCCCTGGCCTCGCGCCTCTCGCTCCAGCTCATGCTGGCACTGGTCTTCCTCAAGATCCTGGCTACCTCCGTCACGCTTGCGGCGGGAGGATCAGGCGGCGTGTTTGCGCCGGCCCTGTTCATCGGCGCCATGGCCGGAGGTGCGTTCGGGGCCGTGGCCAACGGGCTGTTCCCCGGCTGGACGGCCCCGTCGGGTGCGTACGCGCTGGTTGGCATGGCCGCGGTGTTCGGTGCGGCGGCGCACGCTCCCATCACGGCCGTATTGATCCTGTTCGAAATGACGGACGATTACCTGATCATTCTGCCGTTGATGCTCGCGGTCGGGGTGGCCTACCTGACGCAGTCGCACGCAACCGGTGACTCCATCTACTCGGTCAAGCTCCGGCGGCTGGGCGGTCTGGAGGGTCCGGAGCGCGAGGTGAGCGTTCTGGACATGCTGCTGGTCGTGGACGCGATGAGTGAGGAGTACGAGACCGTGTCCGAGGATCTTCAGGCGCTCGAGCTGGCCGCACGAGCGCGGTCCCGGCGGACGCGGAGCTGGCCGGTCACCGATCCGGAAGGGAAGCTGATCGGCATCGTGGCCGACACGGATCTGGAGCTGGGCCTGATCGAGACGGAGGGGGATAGCCTGACGGTAGCCGACGTCATGACCACGACGGTGATCACCCTTCGGCCGCAGGATACCATGCGGGTAGCATTCCGCCGCTTCAGCATGAGCGACGTACAGCAGATCCCGGTTGTCACGGACGAGCAGGATCGTCAGCTGGTCGGGGTCCTGCGGCGCTACGACATGCTGTGGGCGTACAAGACGCTGAGCGACGAGCACGATCAGCTGCTGGAGAAGGGTGGAGGTCCGGCCAGACTCTCCACAGAAGGCGTCGTGCAGATCGACTTCGAAGTGCCGCCCGAGGACCGCCGGCTG
>JBDHIQ010000262.1:0-2568 GCA_039587395.1 Gemmatimonadota bacterium | reverse complement strand
CGCCGAACATCCCCTGCCGTACCATGTGGAACACCATCATCTCGGCGCGGCCGTAGTTGACGTTCTCCATCATGACGCAGTGCTTCTGCTGCGTCTCCGCCGTTTCGACCAGCTCCCAGCAATCATCCAGTCGGTAGCAAGCTGGTACCTCGGTGGCCGCGTGCTTCCCGTTCTCCATGGCTGCCACGCACACGGGCACATGCCAGCGCCAGGGGGTCGCGGTGAAGACCAGGTCCAGCTCCTCTTCCGCGCACATCCGCTCGAAGTCCGTCTCCCCACGGGTGTACAGCGCAGGCTCCGGCTGGCCCGCCTCCAGCACCCAATCGCGCGCCCGCTCCGCATGGGCCGGCCGGATGTCGCACAGCGCGCTCAGCTGGACTCCGTCGATGTTGAGGAGATTCCGCAGATGTACGGATCCCATGCCTCCGATCCCCACGAAACCGACCCGCACCACGTCGATGGGCGGCGCGGCAAGCAGGTCCGGCGTTGGACCGAGATCCGGTCCACCTCCCGTCGCGCTCGATCTGTCCGCGCCCGAAGGCGCGCAGCCGGCAGCGCTTCCGAGAACCGCCGCCCCCATCCCGATCGCCCCGAGCTTGACCAGGTCACGGCGGGTGAGATCCGATGTCTCCGGCTGGTGTGTCTTCCGTTGGTCGTCGTCCATGATCCTCACCTGAGGGGTGTGCGGTCGCTGAGCGTGCCGTTCCAGTTGTCGGAAGCTGCAATTGCGCGCGGCGAAGTGAAAGGGGGACGGTTGCGCACGGTGAACGTGTGCTCTACGGTCGGGTGTGATGTCGATCGGCCCTCACTCAGGAGACTCGGAATGACACACCCGGAGACCGCCACGGCGCTGCTGCGCGAGGAGCACCAGAGAATCCTTCAGGTTACAGACGTCCTTGAAACGCTGCTGCAGCGGGTGGACGCGGGAGAGGATCCGGATCACCTGAGCCTGGCCGAGTGCGTGGCCTTCATCCGGTTGTTCGCCGATGCCTGCCACCATGGCAAGGAAGAAGACCTTCTGTTTCCACAGCTGGAGGCACGAGGCGTACCGAGGCACGCGGGTCCGATCGCCGTGATGTTGCAGGAGCACGAGATAGGCCGCGGCTATGCAGGTCAGATGAAGGACGCGCTTCCCGCAGTGCGCGACGGCGATGAAGATGCGTGGCGAACATTCCGAACCGCCGGCTACGGATACGTGGAGCTCATCCGTAACCATATCCTCAAGGAGGACAACGTCCTGTTCAACATGGCGGACGGGCTTGTCACGGGACCGGCCTGCGTGGCCTTGTGCACACACTACGGCGCGGTGTGCGCTGGCCACTTCGATGGGAAGACCAAACGGGAGCTCGAGGAGCTCGCAGACGGGCTGCTGGCGCGCTACCGGTCTGAGTGACCCTCCAGGTAGTCTACGGCCAGGTTCGCCAGGCTGCGCACGCCGACCATGAGGGCCGCCTCGTCGGCGAAGAAATACGGGGAGTGGTTCTTCGGCGCCGTGGCCGGATCCACATCCACCGGCGTGACCCCCAGCGAGAAGTACAACCCGGGCGCCTCCTGCGCGAAGTACGAGAAGTCCTCTGCCGTGGTCTTGGCGTGTGATTCCACCACCCTCTCCGCTCCTGCCACCCGGCGGAGCGTCGGCACCATCCGGGCGGTGAGATCCGGATCGTTCACTGTCACCGGATAGCCATACAGGATATAGACTTCCGCGGTTGCCCCGGCAGACGCTGCGATCCCTTCGGCCGTCCGACGAACGGCTTCGTGAGCGCGGCGGCGGTTCTCCGGACTGAGCGCCCGGATCGTTCCGTCCAGCACGACTTCCTCCGGGATGATGTTGCCTCGCACACCACCGTGGATGGAGCCGATGGAGACGATGGCTGCCGATTCCGTGATGTTCAGCTGCCGGCTCACCACGGTCTGGAGGCCCAGCACGATCTGCGAGGCCACAACGATTGGATCCACACCGCCCCACGGGATCGCTCCGTGCGTCTGCCGCCCTTTCACAACGATGCGCAGCCCATCCGAGCTGGCCATGAAGCCGCCAGGCTTGTAGTGGATTGTACCCACGGTTTCGGGAAACACGTGCAGGCCGAACACCGCGTCCGGCCGGGGATTATCGAACGCACCTTCGCGGATCATCAGGTCCGCCCCGCCCTCCTCACCGGCGGGCGCCCCCTCCTCGGCGGGCTGAAAGAGGAACTTCACCGAGCCCGGAAGATCGTCACGCATCCGTGACAGCACCTCGGCCACGCCCATCAGAATCGCGACGTGGTTGTCGTGGCCGCAGGCGTGCATCACGCCGACTTCCTGCCCGTTGTAGTCGGTACGGACTATGGAGGCGAACGGAAGATCCACCATTTCCGTGACCGGCAACGCATCCATGTCGGCCCGCAATGCGACGACCGGTCCGGGCCTGCCTCCCCTCAGCAGGCCCACGACTCCGGTGTGTGCCACTCCGGTCTGCACCTGGATCCCCAGGCTCTCCAGGTGCTCGGCCACGATGGCGGCTGTCCGGAACTCCCGGTTCCCCAACTCCGGATGCGCGTGGAAATCGCGCCGCCAGTCGATCAC
>JBDHIQ010000261.1:0-4494 GCA_039587395.1 Gemmatimonadota bacterium | reverse complement strand
GTGCCGATGATGCAGGGGGACGGGGACTTCCTCCACCTGGAGACCGAGTTGTTCCAGGGCGTGGATCTCCGCTATGGCCGCAGCGCCTTCAGCATGACCGTGCTGGTTCCGAATCCGGGCCACGATCTGGACGACCTGATCGCGGCACTGGACGCCGAGACCTGGGCGACCTGGGTGGAGGGGTTTGCCGAGCATCGCATCATGCTCGGGTTGCCCCGATTCCGGCTCGAGTGGGAGGAGACGCTCAACAATCCGTTACAGGCCATGGGCATGGTGGATGCTTTCGATCCCGTACGTGCGGACTTCAGTCGCCTGGTCGAGCAGGGAGCCGTCCTCCCCGGAAATCTCTACGTGACGGAGGTGAAACAGAAGACGTTCATCGACGTTAACGAGGAGGGGACCGAAGCGGCCGCCGCCACGTCTGTGGGGGTCGGTGTGACCTCCCTGCCGCCCATGGTCCGAGCCGACCGTCCCTTCCTGTTCGCGATACGGGAGAGATTCTCGGGCACTGTCCTGTTCATCGGGGCAGTCGAGAACCCGATCGCCGACGGCGAATGACGCGTCAGACCCGGTCAAGCACTCGCGAGAGCCTGGCTTCGGCCTCCTCCGCCACCGACTGGATCCCATCGATGTCGGCGATTCCGAGCATGGCCTGCGGTCGGGCGATGATGACCTCCGACCCGGTCTCCGTCGCGGAGACCACCACGTTGCAGGGGAGTAGGAGGCCGATGCCGGCATCTTCCGTCAGCGCCCGATGCGCCAACTGCGGGTTGCAGGCGCCCAGAATGACGTACGGTCTGAAATCCACGTCCAGCTTCTGGCGAAAGGTGGTCCTGACGTCTATTTCCGTGAGCACACCGAAACCCTCGGACTTCAGCGCATCCGTGACCCTCTGGACGGCCGTCTCGTACGGCGTGTCCGGCAGCTCTCTTCTCATACTGTAGTCGACACTTCGCATGATGCGTCCTCGTGACTCTGTCCTGGTCCTCTGTCTGACCGCTGTCGCGTGCAGCGCGCGGACGCCGCCCGTCGCGGAACCCGCAGCGGATGCGGCGCCGGGCTGGAGCGAGACGGGTGTGGCCTCCTGGTACGGAGAGCCGTTTCACGGCCGTCGCACGGCATCCGGGGAAATCTACGATATGGAAGAGATGACGGCTGCCCATCAGTGGCTGCCGTTCCAGACCATCGTCCAGGTGGAGAATCTCGACAACGGACGCCGCACGGAGGTCCGGATCACCGATCGGGGCCCGTTCGTGGACGATAGGATCATCGACCTGTCCCGAGCCGGGGCCCGCTCGTTGGTCCCGGGACCGCGAATGTCCGGATCACGATACTCGAGATGGCCGGCGATCCCTCCTGCCTGGAGCTGCAGGTGGGGGCTTTCCGCGAACGATCCAACGCGGCCGCGCTTCGCCGGGAACTGGAACAAGCGGGCCTGGAGGCCAGAGAGCAGCCGGGTACGGACGGCCTGAGACGGGTGATCGCGGGTCCGTTCGGCACGCTTGCGTCCGCCGAGGCTGCACGAAGACAGTTCGGCGGCTTGCTGTTCCCATGTCCCACGGACCCGCCGATCCGATAGAATCGCACGCACCGCACCGGCTGGATCACGCGGAACCCGGCGGACGTCGGGGGGCTTTAACATAATGCCGGGAGGAAGGCTCTAAGTGTCAGAGGGTCCAACCCTGCCGGCTCAGCTGCGTTGTGCTCGATTGCCCGCCGATGCCGGTGCTGTCTGGTGGCGATGGTTCGAACGCAGGGGTACAATGGCGGGGCGGAGCCGGGCCGATGGGCCGGGTTTTCGACCTTGCCTGGAGTGTCTGCCGCCGGTGGCGCCCACGCCCAGTGTATGGGCCAGGCGGACCGGCGTCATTGGAGGCTTTGAATGTCTGCACGACGTATGATCGCTGTGGTGGCTCTGGCTGTCGGCCCGTTGGTAATGGGACCGGCCGTCCAGACGGCCAGTGCTCAGTACTCCGGCTACTTCGGCCGCAACAAGGTCCAGTACGCCACCTTTGATTTCGAGGTCATCAACACCGAGCACTTCGACATCTACTGGTACAAGGGCGAAGAAGAGGCCGGCGAGATGGCGGCTCGCATGGCCGAACGCTGGTACGCTCGCCTGTCGCGGCTCCTCAACCACGAGTTCCAGCGGCGTCAGCCGATCGTCCTGTACGCAAACCACGCGCACTTCGAGCAGACCAACGCCACTCCCTCGCAGATCGACGAGTCCACGGGCGGGTTTACCGACGTCCTGAAGCGCAGAATCGTGCTGCCGCTGGCCGCCACGCTGGCCGAGTCGGATCACGTGCTGGGCCACGAGATGGTGCACGCCTTCCAGTTCGACATGACCGGACAGGGCCCGTCCGCCACCGGACCCGACATCCCTGGAGCCATCCGCTTGCCCCTGTGGTTCATTGAAGGGATGGCGGAATACCTGTCCGTCGGTCCCATCGACCCGTTCACGACCATGTGGATCCGCGATGCCATCGCGATCGACGAGTTCCCGACTATCCCGGATCTCAATAATCCCAAGTACTTCCCGTACCGGTACGGTCACGCGTTCTGGTCGTATGTGGCCGGGAACTACGGAGAGGACAAGATCGGCCGCATCCTCAAGCTGGCGGGGCGCACCGGGAACCCCCTGGGCTCGATTGAAGCCGTGCTAGAGGTGCCCATCGACGAGCTGTCCGAACGCTGGCGGCAGGAAGTGGTTGACTACTTCGCGTCCATCGCCGACGAGACACAGGATCCCGAGGACTTCGGACGCCGGGTCATCTACGAGGAACACACAGGAGGCCAGCTTAACCTGGGTCCCTCGATCAGCCCCGACGGCCAGCAGGTGGTGTACGTGTCGGAGCGTGGACGGTTCGCAATCGAGATGTTCGTCGCGGACGTGGCGACCGGAAAAGTCACGAAGAAGTTGACCAAGAACGCCGTCGATCCGCACTTCGAGAGCCTGCAGTGGATCAACTCGGCCGGTGCCTGGCACCCGGACGGGAAGCACTTCCTGTTTTCCGCCGTGAACCAGGGCAAGCCGATCGTGACGATCATGGACATGGATCGGCACAAGATAGTCAGGGAGGCAAAGACGCCCGAGCTGGGCGAGATCTACTCGCCCACCTGGGGGCCACAGGGCAACACCGTTGCCTTCGCGGCAAGCCAGGGCGGCTTCACGGATCTGTACATCTATGATTTCGACTCGGAGGAACTGCGGCGGCTGACCGAGGACCCCTATGGTGACCTTCAGCCTGCCTGGTCGCCCGACGGCCGCTACATCGCGTTCGTCACCGAGCGCTTCGGCGCCGATCTCAGAACCCTGACCTTCGGCCCGTACCGCCTCGCCATGTACGACCTGGAAACCGGCCAGATCGAGGAGCTTCCAAGCTACCTGGATGGGAAGAACATCAACCCGCAGTGGTCTCCGGACGGCCAGAGCCTGTACTTCGTATCGGACCATGACGGGATCTCGAACATCTACCGGATAGACATGGAGACCCGGGACGTCTACCTGGTGACCAACCTGTACACCGGTGTCAGCGGGCTGACGGCGCTCAGCCCGGCCATCTCGGTGGCCAAGGAGACCGGAGACCTGGCGTTCAGTGTCAACAAGGGCGGACCGTTCAACTTCGAGATCTACGTAACGGAGTCGGAGGAGACACTGGCAGGGGCTCCACCGCCGGACTTCCTGACGGAGGTGGATCCGTCGGTCATACCGCCGCGTGAGCGCGTCTCGCTGGAGATTGTAGAGCTGCTCGATAACGAGCGACTGGGCCTGGCCGATCCCATCACGTCAAGCCCAGGCTTTCGCTGGACTTCGTATCGCAGCCCAGCCTGGCGTTCGGGGCCAGCAGCTACGGCGTGTTCTTCGCCGGCGGGATCTCCGCGTCATTCAGTGACCTGCTGGGCAACCGGAACGTGTCAGCGCTGCTGCAGATCAATACCTCTTACGGGAACGTGATCCAGGGAACGGCGCTGCTGGTTGGATACCAGAACCGGTCTTCCCGCTGGAACTGGGGTGTGCTGGGCGGCCAGATTCCGTATGTCAGCCTCGCCTTCAGCCAGATCGCCGGCCTGGTGGACGACCGACCCGTGATTGTGTACCAGGAACAGCGCTTCTTCGAGATTCGCCGACAGCTGGGTGCCACGATCGCCTATCCGCTGAATCGCGTGCACCGTATCGAGTTCGGCGCGCGCCTGGAGAACATCGACTTTGCGCTGGAAGTGAAGGAGATCGCCTACGATCCCGCGACCGGTCAGATCTTCTTCGAGCAGACCACGGACCTGGCGTCGCCGGAAGACATCTACGTGACGGTGGGCAGCGCGGCGCTTGTGTATGATACCTCTATCTTCGGCGGCACGAGCCCGCTCATGGGTACGCGATACCGGCTGGAGGTCGCGCCGACCGTCGGGTCGTTGAACTACCTCAACATCCTGGCGGACTACCGGAGGTACCAGCCGATCAAGCTGCCGTTCACACTGGCCGGCCGCATCATG
>JBDHIQ010000260.1:0-2640 GCA_039587395.1 Gemmatimonadota bacterium | reverse complement strand
CCAGGCCCACCAGATGAGCCAGAAGACCACGACCGCGCGGAGCACCCCCACCGGTTGCAGGTGCGTGATCAGGTAATGCGTGACCTGTGTGACCGCGAATACGAACACCAGGTCAAAAAATAGCTCAACGAAAGTCGCGCCCTGGTCGTGGGGCGATGACAGGCCGGTCAGAGTCATGTGGGCTTGGTACCGGTCCGAGCGCCACAGGTTTCGGCAGGCGGGGATCGCTCTAACTACCATGTGAAAAAGTGGGTATTGCCCACTCGAGCCGATGGGTAACAAGGGAAGCACCTCCTGGAGGCAGGATCGGTGCTCCGGGAACCACGGGAACCATCTGTCCACGGGGGACATTCACAGAGTGCTGCCCCGATCCCAACCCGCTATGTTGGGCGGCCGTAGCCCGTTTCCGGAGCGAATTGCAGACCACATGAGCGCAGCGAGCCAATCCGCCGGCGCCGCAGTGCGGCAGTCCGAGCATCAACAGACCGGGAAATTCCTGGATCCGCTGGTCACCGCCGGCGGGCAGGAGCGCGCCTGGGTACAGCTGGACAGCCTGCAGACCCTGTGGTTCAACACGGGCACCCTCTGCAACATCACCTGCGAACACTGCTACATCGAGTCCAGTCCGACCAACGATCGCCTCTCGTACCTTTCCTTAAGCGACGTCCAGGGCTTCCTGGACGAGGTAGAGGAGCTGAGCCTGCCGACCCACGAAATCGGGTTCACCGGTGGCGAGCCGTTCATGAACCCGGATTTCACCGCGATGCTCGATGAGACGTTGCGGCGAGGCTTCGAGGCGCTGGTGCTCACCAATGCGATGCAGCCGATGCAGAGGCCCGATTTCAAAAGCGGCTTGCTGGAGCTGAAGCGGGAGTACGGAGACAGATTGACGCTTCGGGTGAGCCTGGATCACTACTCGCCGGAACTGCACGAGAGCGAGCGAGGAGCAGGGTCGTGGCCGGTCGCCATGGACGGGCTGCGCTGGCTGTCCAGTCAAGGGTTTCGGATCTCCGTGGCCGGGCGGACTCGCTGGAACGAACACCCTATAGAGACTCGCCGTGGCTACGCCAAGCTGTTCGAGGCCGAACAGGTCTCCGTCGATGCCGGCGATCCAGTCGAACTGGTGCTGTTCCCGGAGATGGACGAGTCAGCCGACGTGCCTGAGATCACCGTCGGGTGCTGGGAGATCCTGGACCGGCAGCCCGAGGAGATGATGTGCGGCTGGAGCCGCATGGTGGTGAAGCGGAAAGGCCAGGACCGACCGACCGTCCTGGCCTGCACGCTACTCCCCTACGACGCCCGGTTCGAGCTCGGTTCGACCCTGGCAGATTCGGAGACCGTCGTACGGCTGAACCACCCGCACTGCGCCACGTTCTGTGTCCTCGGTGGAGGAGCCTGCAGCGCCGCCGGCTAGTCGCCCCCGCCTGACAGTGAGCCGGTGAAGACGTAGTCGTTGTCTGCCTTCCCGGTGTGGCAGCCGATGCACATCGCCACCTTGCCCTGGGCCATCCCATCCATGTCGATGCTCCCGTCGGCCAGGAACTTCACCCAGTGCCAGTCACCGGCCTCGGCGTTATAGCCCTCGACCTTGTACATGGTCGTAATCGCGGCCAGGGTCCCGTCGGGCATGTAGTTCTCTTTGACGATGATCGCGTCGGCCGGCATCCGGCCGGCTGCGTTCGTGAGGGCATCGTACGCGACCTCGTTCAGGTACGTGGTGAGCAGCATGCCGTGTGGCTCGGTGCCTTCGTACTTCTCACCCTTGCCCGGCCACAGCTCCCAGTTCGCCCGGTAGTCTGCTGACTGCAGGTGCTCCCAGAGTGCGAGGCCGCTCACTTCCGGCATGTCGCTCGCCGTCGTCATCTCTGCCGGAGCTTCCGGAGCGGCCTCGCTGGCCGGTTCCGCCTGCTCACCGCCACACGCGACCAGCAACAGGAGACTGGAAGTGGCCGCCAGGCCGGTTATCGTTCGTTGACGCATCTGTCTCTCCATGTTCAATGGGCGTATTCGTCCGCCGATGGCGAACCGGGCGCCGGGTAAACAAATGCGGCTGTGTGCGGGTTCCGCTCACCCCCTGCTGCGCGGGGTCTCGTCCGTGCGGCCATCTGAGTACGTCCCTACGATCTTGGTGGGGACTCCCGACCGGTCCAGCACGAAGCGGATCCGGAACGTGTTGCTCGATTCCAGCTCGAACAGCTCCCGGGTCAGCGAGGTGAGAGGCGTGGCCTCCGTGGCGCCTTCGCGCGAGTAAACAAGTCTCCCCGCGGTCAGACGAATGCGCCGTGGCCCGTAATTGCCGACGTACCGTGCCAGCTCATCCTCGGTGAGTGTGACCGGCGCACGCCCGGCCTCGATGCCCGTCTTCAGCCAGGCGATGCGCGCTGCCAGCGCCTCCCCTTGCTCGGGATCGAGTTCTACAGCTGTCCTATAGGCCTCGACCGCCTCCCCGGAACGGCCCGCGGCAGTCAGCGCCTCGGCCAGACCGATCTGTGCGTTCGGGCCCGGGGCTTGCTCGACTCGGTCCTCCGCCAGTGCCACCGCCTGGTCGTGCAGCCCGCGGCCCGACACGAACTGCGCGAGGTTCCCCAGTTCGGCAGGAGTGATCATCTCGGGGGAGCCGGCTCGCAGCTCGCTCAAGAG
>JBDHIQ010000259.1:0-2935 GCA_039587395.1 Gemmatimonadota bacterium | reverse complement strand
TCCACGACGTTCAGGCTCTGCATGTACAGGTAGACCGAATAGTAGCCGCCCCCGTGACCGACGATGACCGATTGACCGTAGAGATTGCGGGGACCGGCATACAGGACGCTACCCGATTCCACCGCCTTGACCGGTGTGCCGACGGCCGCCCCGATCCCGATCCCCTCGCGCAATGTGGTGGTGGTCCCCTGCCGCTCGGGGCCGAAGCTGTACACGATGCTGCCCTCGACCGGCCAGCTGAGCTGGCCGAGATCGGACGTGCGCAGCGTGGATACGCTGGCCGCGGATACGCTGGCCGCTCCGGCGAGCCGCTCCGTGTCACGCCGGGCCCGTTCCAGCTCGGCCAGCAGGTTGCGCAACCGCTGCTCATCTTCCGCCAGCTGCGACATCCGGCTCTCCGCCTGCGTCTGTCGGGTGGTGTAGTTGGCCAGGCGGCGCTCCCGCTGGCGCTCCAGCTGACGCAAATCATCCAGTTCGCGGCCCTTCAGGCGCCGCAGATCGTTCACCTGGTCCAACTCGGATTCCAGCCGCACCCGCTGATCATCCAGTTGCTCTTCGAGCCGGCCGACCTCCTGCACCAGCAGGCGATCAAACAACGCGACCTGGTGGAGATATTTGTAGCGGTTGATGAGGTCGGAGAACGAGTTTGCCGCCAGCAGGACCTGTACGCCCCCGAGCGGTCCCCGTTTGTAGATCTCCCGGAGGCGCTGCCGGAGCACCACTTGCCTGGCCGTGAGCTTGTCACGCGTCAACAGCATGTCCCGGGTCAGGATCGTCACCTGCTCCAGCAGCGCTCCGATCTGGACATCGATCTCGGCCAGCGCGCTGGCCGAGATCCCGATCTGGCTCTCGATGTTGCGAATCTCTTCGGAAACGTTGTGGACCTGGCTCGTCAGCGCTTCCAGCTGTTGCCGTAACCGCTCCCGTTCGACGCGGATGGCGTCGAGCCGACTCTGACTCTCCTGGATCTGCTCTTCGAGGGGGTCCTCCTGGCCCTGTCCCCGCACGGCGCCATAGCTGGAAAGCAGGCCGAGTCCGGCCAGCGCCCACGGCAGCAGGCGTCTCCTGCGCAGCGGCCCCGGTCCGGATTCGCCCGGGCCCTGGATCCTAGAGCGCATACGACTTTCCGAGCTCGCGCCGGACGGCGTAGCCGGCTGCGATCATCCCGAGCAGGCCCGCGGCGCCAATGCCGCCGACGATCCACAGGTCCGGCAGCCACTCCAGCGGAAGGAACGAGCGCGTGATGAGGACGTAACCGATACGCGTCAGGCCGAGAGCCAATCCACCACCAAGCAGTCCGGTCACCAGGCCCTCGACCAGAAAAGGCCGCTGGATGTAGCCTTCGGTGGCACCGACGGTCTGCATGATCTCGATCTCTTCCGAGCGCGCCAGGATGGCCATGCGGACTGCGGTCACGATCAGGAGCACGGCGACGCCCGCGAACGCCCCGCCCAGGATGAGGGCACCGCCGCCGGCCAGGCGTCTCAAGGCAAAGATCTTCTCCACCCACCCCTGGCCGTAGCGAACGTCATCGATGAACTCGTAGGTGGAGAGCCGCTCGGCCACCGCAGCCACGTGATCCGGATCGCGGAAGCCCTCGTTAAACGTGAGTTCCAGGGATGCCGGCAGCGGGTTCACATCGAGGTCGGAGAAGACGTCCGAAAACTCGGGCAGATCTCGCGACGCATCGAACAGCGCTTCGACCTTGGAGACGTACCGAACCTCATCGACCTCCGGGTAGCCGGCAATCTCCTGACGGGCTATGCGGACCCGATCCTCCCCCGCGTCCTCGATCAGATACCCGACCACTTCCACGCGCTCTTCCACATCGGATAGCGCCCGATCGACGTTGTGGGCGCTCAACGCGAACAGACCGATGATCAGCAGGCTCAGGCCGATGGAGGTGATGGACAGGCTGCCCAGAAGCGGTGCCCTCCGGAAGCCGGCGAGTCCTTCGCGTATGGACCTCACGCGGCACCTTCCTTCCCGGAACCGGCTCCGACTGCCGGAGATTGACCGGGCGCCGAGTCGTACACGAGTCGTCCCTGCTCCAGCTCCAGTATGCGCACGTCCGTGCTCCGCTTGATCAACTCGGAGTCGTGGGTTGCCATCACCACGGCCATCCCCAGTCCATTGATGTTCCGGAACAGCCGGTAGATTCCATCCGTCGCTCGGCGATCCAGATTGCCTGTCGGCTCGTCAGCCAGGAGTACCAGTGGGTCGGTGGCCAGCGCCCTCGCGATCACTACCCGCTGGCGCTCTCCGCCCGACAGCTCTGACGGCAACGAGCGCGCCTTGGCGGCCAGCCCCACCTGGCTGAGCAGGCGCTGAACCTTCGGCTCGATCTGCTTCCGAGCGGTTCCCGTCACCTCCAGCGCGAACGCCACGTTCTGAGCAGCCGTGAACCGCTCCAGGAGCCGGAAGTCCTGAAACACGTACCCTACACGGCGCCGCAGCTCCGGAATCTCGCGACGCTTGATGCCGGTAGAGGTGTACCGGGAGACGCGGACGTCGCCTCGTGTCGGCTTTGTCTGAAAGTGGATCAGCTGCAAGACGGTGGTCTTGCCGGCGCCCGAATGACCCGTCAGGTAAGCGAATTCGCCTTTCCGGATGTGCAGACTGACGTCGCTGAGGGCGGCGCCGCTGCGGGGGTACTCCTTGGTCACGCCACGCAGGCGAATCATCCCTTCGTCTCTCCCCTCCCTGTCTCCCGCCGGCCGCTAGCCGACCACCGACAGAATCGCGCGCACAGTTCAATCGCTGCCCGGGTGGCCCCGGGGTCCGCAATCCCTTTCCCGGCGATGTCGAACGCCGTTCCATGATCGGGCGAAGTTCGTGGGAAAGGAAGCCCGGCCGTGATGTTGACACCCGAGTCACGGGCCAGTGTCTTCAGCACGGCCAGCCCGACGTCGTGATACGGTACAACAATCAGGTC
>JBDHIQ010000064.1:0-12228 GCA_039587395.1 Gemmatimonadota bacterium | reverse complement strand
ACGGTCGCGAAAGCTCTTGATCACGCCAAATAATAACGTCACACGTTAATAACGTCAAGCGTTAACGGTGGGCGAGAGGTAGCTGTAACAGGGGCGCGCCTGATTCCCGTTCAGAGGGCCTTAGGCTTCGATCTTATCGAATGTGTCCATCCGCTGGGCGGGAGGCCTTAGGCAGGGTGCGGGAGAGTCTGGACCGCCAGAAATCCGGCATTACCGCGCGAGCCGGCGGCACTTATCTCTCACGCCCCGATTTCAATAACTTGCCGAGAGCGCCAGTTCCCGGTCCTGCGAGGGACAGGCACAACAGGCCACTTATCAGTGCTACATGATACTCAAAGCCATAGGCCAGCGGAGCGTTGGGAAGTGAAACGATGAAGAAGCCTTGCCCGGCATGGAACAGAACCGCTGCGCTCAGCATCTCGATGCAAAGAATCGCCGCGAAAGGTCTGGTGAAGGCACCCGTTATCAGAGCCAGACCCGCAACGAATTCGAGAACGGCGACGGCATACAAGGTCAGGTCCGGAAGGGAGATGCTCGCAATCGCGAGCATCTCCTGCACGAAAGACACTCCATCGCCGAACAGCTTGCTCCATCCGTGAGCTGCGAAGACCGTTCCGATGCCGAGTCGAAGAAACAACAGCCCCAGTGCTCCACGGTCTTTGTGGACCCATCTCATAGTTGCCCTCGCTGATTTCGAGCTTGGCCGTACGCGCTCCTACTGCAATTCTGGCTCTGCCGATAGTGAGACCACGTAGCTGGAAACTGCCTCGAGCTCACCATCCTTCAGCACAGCTCCGAAGGCGGGCATCGTCCCCTTTCCCTTCCGAATCATCTCCAAAACCTGCTGCTCCGGAATGCTGCGTCTGTCAGGATCCGTGAGATCTGCCGGCTTTGGTCGAAGCGCTGCGGCGGCCGGACCGTTTCCCTCGCCTCGCTCCCCGTGACAGACGGCACACAGACGCTTGAAAGTCTCTTCAGCCTGGAACGCTGCGATTCTCTCCGAGATGTCCGGTACGTCGAGTGCGGGCCGGCTCACCGTCCTAAGCTGCAGATTGCGACTGCGGGAATCCTCACCCGGGTCGGCCGCAGACTCCGCCCAGGGCACCAGGAGGATGCCAGCCACCAGCATGGCGTTTCCCATCTTCCTGCGAGTCATGCCTTCAGCTCACCGTATGGTCGCCAGGTACCGCAGGACCCAATCGATCTGTACAGCGGAGAGCCCGCCTTCCGGATCGTCCATCGTCCCATCGTCGCCTACCTGAGCCAGGAGTTCGCTCGTTTCCTCACCGTGAGCGGCCGACACCTGTGGCTGCCCATTAGTCGCCTGCAAGAACGCCAGGACATCGCGCACCTGCCCGCCGGTTAGATTCGCACGTACCCGCATGTGGGCGATGATCACAACCCACTCGCGATCCGTGCGCTCGAGCGGCGACCTGACGTTATGACACCGACCGCACATGGAGCCGTAGACGGCTGCTCCCTCTGCCACCCGGACAGGATCGATCTGCTGGCCTTGAGCTTCCGCACTAAAGAGCGGAAGCAAGATCACTCCGAGCAGGGTCGCAAAAAGGCTCTTTGTCCTTGGTCTTCGAGTGATTTGCATTGCTTCCTCCCTAGAATCCGAAGGCGAAGTGGACCAGAAAGCGGTCGTTCTCCAACTCTTCGCCAGCTTCCCGGTTGAGCTCGTATCCCCCCATCAACGCTATGGAGGGAGTGAACCAGTAGTTGAGTCCGAACCCGGCTTGCCAGGCTCCCTCCTTCACGACCTCTCCTTCGAGCTGATCATCGAAGATCTGGGTCCAGCGGAAGACGGGCTCGAAGTCTCCCACACGATATGCTGCTTGCGCGTAGAACCCATGGCGCCGGAGAGTGGGGAACCCCTCGAGCGTCTCGATCTCTTGCCTCGTCTGGATATACTCTCCACGCACTTCCAGACCGGCGTACCGACCCTCTACCGCTAGATTCCATCCTGTGAAATCGAGTACCCCTTCCTCATCGTAGTCTCCGTTCATGAACGAACCGTTGACCTCGAACCAGGGCGGGAGGGCAATGTCCAGTCTCAATCCACCCATCTTGCCGCTGTTGTTATCACCGGTCGATGCAGGAAACCCGATTTCGGCCAACTCTTCTGCGCCTTCCCCTTCGTCATCGTGTGCCTCGCCCGCCGGACCCTGGGTGACGTATCCGTTCAGGCTCAGCTGCCAGGATCCGACAGGAACGACTCCCCGCGCCATCACGCCCAGATCAGACAAAATGGGCAGAAGCGGGTCCACACCGAATGCGGCCACGTGGTGACCGTACAACGGCGGTGAGCTGGGGAACTTGTTGATCCACGTCGGGTGAAGCCGTTCCCCGAACACGCCGAACGGCAGCAGGAACTTGCCGCCCACGAGAGCGAGGTTGTCCGTAGCCAGCCAATCGATCTGGGCATACTCCAGCCCGGTCTCCGTAACCCCCCCCGCCAGCTCGAACTCGAACTCGGCCTCGAACAGGAACCGATCGCCGAACTGAAACAGGAAGATCGGGTTAAAGGATGCCGTGAACGAGTTCAGATTCAAATCGCTTTGGGTTGCATACTCGTACCCGACTGTGGCGTAGCCGCTGAGCACGAAAGCGGTAGTCGGGAGGACAGGACTTTCGTCTTCCTCTGCCTGTTCCTGCGCTCGGGCTTCTCCGCCGGATAGCCCGATAAAAGTGACGATCGCCGCCAGCGCCAGATAACGCCTGAATAACCGTTCAGTGCCCATGACCACCTCCCGACTGATCGTCCCCATGTCCTGGAGCCTCACCGGTCGACGGGCTCAAGACCGGGATGTGGAATTCGCCTTCCGAGTGGCTCTCTTCGCCCTCATCTCCATGCCCTTCATCTTCTCCGCCATGTCCATCATTCCCTCCATCGTGGGCATCGCCCTCCAACTCGACATGGATTTCGTAGACGCCAGCGAGCACGAACCGATGCCGGACCTCGTAGATTCCGTGGGTCAGCTCCTCGAACTCGACGTCGACCTCTCCTCCGCCGGGAAGATGAACCGATCCGGTGATATGTAGGCCCGAGGCTTCGTGCCCTGGCCCTCCATCCTCATGTTCGTAGACGAGCAGTCGAATGTCGCCGTCGTCTCCTTCATACAGTGGAGCGGGAAGTACCTCGAGCTCGACCCAGTAATCGCCGATCACCTCGTGCCGGCGCTCGGCGTGCACCTCGAACTCTCCCAGGGTCATCATCAGACCATGGCGTGGCGGGCGTCCCATGATCGTGACGTGGTTGTCGCCGGGCTGAAAAAACGTCACGTGTGCTGCATACTCATCCCCCTCCGGGCTCATCTGAACCGATCGAACCGGGCCGCCCGAGGCGTGCTCGATCTCGAGGTGCACTTCGCGTAGGCCCATGGGGCTCCCATGCTCCGTGATATGGGCGTGGAGCTCCACTTCCTCGAAAGTCTCGACGACCGCGGCGTCGATTTCCAGCTCCGTGTGGGGTTCTCGGTCGGCCAGAGCCACTGGATTGTCAGATCCCGCACAAGCGGCAAGCACAAGACCCAGCGCTGCCACCGGCCATTCGCGCGCGATTCTAGAAGTCATGTCGTACCTCCCCTGACAGGTCGCGTGTGTGAGTATCTGTATGGCAACGACCATTCCGAAGGATGCTCATGTGCTGTAACCGGCTTGAGTGGATGGAGTTACGGCTCATCCTGCGGTGAACGGGCGCGGCCACGACTGCGGCATTTGCCCCACTTTCGCCAAGCCGATAGACTTATTTGCGGGCCATTTCACGCACCCTTGCGTGAGGCGTGGTTACTAAGCGGTTACCCCACAGAGAGTTACGATTTCTAGGATCAGGCCCCGTTCTTGCCCGGGCAGGTGAGCGCGGTTCAGAAGCGAAAGAAAGGACGCGGAGAGCATGTCGTGGTCAAAGTTCGGGCAGAATCCACTGAGCAGTCGACTGGGGCGTCGTTTGCTCATCTGGTTCCTGGTCTTCTCGCTGGTTCCCTTGGTGGGCTCCAACATGTTGGGATACCTGGAGAGCCAGGACATCATCGAGCAACTGCTCGAGGGACAGCTCGACGCGATCGCGGACTTCGGTGCACAGCATGTCCGGGATCAGCTCGACGCTGAACTCCTCGGACTTACTGCCATCGCGTCAGGGAATGAGTTCCTGGCCGCTGGAGTTACCGGCACTGCGAGCGGAGCGGCCAGTCCCATGGCAGACGTGGCAAGCCGCGCCGTGGTGGAGGACTACCTGGAGCGCAAGCGAATCGAGCTCGTGGGATTCGAAGCGCTGTACATCCAGGACCTGGAGGGGTCGGTGCTGGCGGCCGCCGGGCCCGGGGCGCCCATTCCGGATTGCAGCACCGGTCAGGTCGACCAGTCGGGCGAGGCGAACGTCAGTGTTGTTCGTTATCCGACCGGGAAGACACCGCCCGGGATCCGGCTGTGTGTTCCCCTCGAGACGGGGCACGGAGCACAGATCGGGTACTTGATAGCGGTGCTGGGAGACCGCGGGCTGGGTGAGTTCCTGGATATACCGCCTCACGCGGCAGGCTCAATCGAGAGCTTCGTGGTAGACAGCAAGGGTCGGCCTCTCTTCGTATCGCACATCCATGGTGAATTGGATTTCGCTGCACCTCTGGCGAGTCCATTGCTCTCGTCGCACCCGGATTCTCTCTCTCCATACGGACCGCTGACCCGATACACGAATTTCGAGGGAAGAAGAGTGGTGGGTGCAAGCGTGGAGATCGACAACACTCCCTGGCGGTACCTGGCCGAGTTCCCAGTCGAGGATGCTCTGGGGCCGCTACGGTTCCTGCGTCGGATCTCGATCGTCTTCGGCACTGGCCTGGCCGCCGCACTCGTAATCTCGGCGTGGATAGTATCCGGTGGGATCGTAGCGCCGGTCAGTCGTCTTGTCGCAGCGACACGCCAGGTAGGGAAGGGCTCACTCGACGTTCAGGTGGAGGTCGAGAAGCGTGACGAGGTCGGAGAGCTTGGAGGAGCGTTCAACGAGATGACCCGGCGGCTGGCGCGGGCGTCAGCCGAAGTGGAGGAGCTTCACCAGAAAGAAATCGAACGCGCTCAGCAGTTGGCGACCGTTGGGGAACTTGCCAGTGGCGTTGCCCACGAGATCAAGAACCCGGTCGTAGCTATCTCCAACGGACTAGATCTGGTATGGAAACGTCTTGGCGAAGACGAAGCTCTCGCGCCGATCATGACCGAGATGACTCGCCAGCTAGACCGCATTGAACAGGCGGTTACCGATCTCCTCGCCTTTGCCCGTCCAGCAGAGCCGCTCGTCGCTCCTGCCGATGCGAATCAGATTGTGGAAAGGGCGGTCACCCTGGTCCGACCAGCTGCCCAGAGTGCTGGAGTCTCCCTGACGCTGGATCTGACCTCAGAGCCTCTGGAGCTGCTGGTCGATCCGGAGCTTCTCCGACAGAGCCTGGTGAATCTGCTGATGAACGCGATCCAGGCCACGGGTCCTGGCGGAAACGTCTCCTCTGCGACGGATCGCCGCGATGGCAAGGTCATCATTAGGGTCTCGGACAACGGTCGCGGAATACCCTCCGACGTCGTTGGTGAGATCTTTAAGCCCTTCTACACCACGCGACACAGCGGTACAGGGCTAGGCCTGTCAATCTCCCGAGAGATCATTGAACGTCACGGCGGGCGAATTCGCGTGGCCAGCGAACCAGGCTCGGGCTCAACTTTTACGATCGTTCTTCCCGACGGTCCAAGCCTGCCTGCCGAGTCAGAAGCGGAGAGCCTTAGCTCATGATCCAACCGCGAGTGCTGATATGCGACGACGAGATGTTGATCCAGCTGTGGCTGGAGGAACATCTACGAGAAAACGGATACTCGGCAGAGAGCGTCGGCGACGGAACGAGCCTTATGAGAAGCCTGAAAGAGGCTCCTGCAGATCTCGTACTTCTGGATCTTCGGCTACCTGACGGCTCGGGCATTGATCTGATCCCCCAGATCAAGGAGCTCGATCCAGAGTTGCCCGTGATCATGATCAGCGCGTACGGGGAGGTAGAGACTGCCGTCGCAGCGGTACGAGCCGGCGCTCACCATTTCCTGGAGAAGCCAATCCAACTTGAGGAGACACTTCTTCTGATCGAGCAAGCTCTGGAGAACCGGCGCCTGCACCAGGAACTGGATCGTTATAGAGATGGCTTCCGGTGGCAGTTCTCCGACGTGAGTCTGGTCGGTCGCTCGAAGGCCATGCGCGAGGTGGCCGAGCTCATAACTCGGATCGCCTTCAAGGAGACTGCTGTAACCGTTCTCATTACCGGAGAAAGTGGCACTGGAAAAGATGTTGTGGCTCGGGCAATCCACGGACAGAGTTCCAGACAGGGACACCCCTTCGTTCGGCTCAACTGCACGGCCCTACCCGAACACCTGGTCGAGAGCGAGCTCTTCGGGCACGAGAGCGGAGCGTTCACGGATGCCCGCACCCTGAAGAAGGGACTTCTTGAACTCGGTGATGCGGGAACGGTGTTTCTGGACGAGATTGGTGACATACCTTCCGGCGCCCAGGCGAAGCTACTCGGTTTTCTGGAGACGAAGACCTTTCACCGTTTGGGTGGAGTCCGCGAAATCGACGTAAATGTCCAAGTTCTGGCGGCCACCAACCGTAATCTCGAAGATGCCGTGCAGCGGGGCGAGTTTCGAGAGGACTTGTTCTACAGACTGAACGTCGTGCCCATCAAACTGCCTCCCCTGCGTGAACGGCCGGAAGACATAGCTCCGCTGGCTCTCCACTTCACCGAGACGCTAGCTCAGGAGTTGCGACAGCCGGTCAGGCGCATCTCGAGAGAGGCACTGAACGTGTTGGAACGACATGACTGGCCAGGCAACGCGCGCGAGCTGAGGAACATGCTCGAGAGAATAATCCTGCTCGATGACGAAGATCCTATCAGCCTGCGATCCATCCCCTCGAATCTCCAGGGTTTGGATGGGGGGCGCGACAAGTTGATGGTTCTCCCCGCTTCGGGAATCAGCCTCGATAAACTGGAGCGTGATCTTATCGAGCAGGCGATGGGAAGGGCTGACGGCAACAAGACGGCTGCGGCTCGACTGCTCGGATTGACCCGCGACACAATGCGCTACCGTCTGGAGAAACATGGGCTTGAGGACTGAAGGCAGGTCGCTCAACCGAACGCGCGACGTCCGAGCACTGCGGCTCCCACAACTGTCACGGTAGCTGTAACAAAGTGTAGGGGGGGTACGGAAGTGTGTTGAAGTCAAAGCCCCGATATTGGCCTGTACTGAAGTGTGTTGAAGTGTGCGGGCCCTACACCGGGCGAATGGGGTTCTTCGCCAGCTGCGCTGGCTCAGTGTCTCGCCTGCGGCTCGACGGCAGGAGGTCGCGAGTGGGCGCTGCGGCCGCTGGCGCGCCCTCGCTGGCTATCGCAGGCTCGAGCCCGAATCTCGGCGCCCCGATTACTGAAGTCGTTATCCGACCTAGCGTTTCGCCCTGTCACCCTGTCGCGAGGGAGAGAGAAGAAAATGTATAGAAGGTACATCTGTATTCTCGTGGGGCTCGTGGGTGGCCTGCTCATCCCACGCTCGCTCTACGCACAGGAGCATGAGGAGCACCACGATCAAGCCTCCACCGAAGTAGAGCGGGTAGCTGCCGTCATCGAGGCGACGTTCGCGGCGACGGAGGAGGCGGACTACGCGGCCCTCGACTCGCTTTACGCCGGCGATGACTTGACGATCATTGAAGGGGCTGGGATCGATCGGACCTGGACCGAATACCGGGACCATCACTTGAAGCCCGAACTCGAGGAGTTTGAGAGCTTCACCTACCGGCCGCGCGAGATCGAGGCTCGGGTCGGCGGCGACTGGGCCTGGGCCATCTTCGAATACGATCTGGAGATCAAGATCGGAGAGCGAGACATCGACCGGGTGGGACGCGGGACGGCGATCCTCGAACGTCGCAATGGGCGTTGGGTAATTCGTCACATGCAGACCGCCAACCGGCCACGGCAGTCGGGCTGACTGAGGTCCCAAGATCGCCCAAGACAGCAGTAAGCCACGAGCAAGGTTATCAGAGGACCCATGCGTGAGCGGAGAGCCATCTTCCTCGGCCTCCTCTTCGGGCCGGCCTAGGGGCTGGCCCCGGGGGCCGAACCGATGAAACAGAGCGAGCACGCACGCCGAGGCGACCACTCGAGTCCCCGAGATCAAGGCCCGCGGCACGACAGGCGCCACTCAGAAGGCCACGTCGGTCACCATAACCACCACGCGCACATGGTGGCCGATTTCCGCCGCCGGTTTTGGGTCTCCCTTGCCCTCACTGTCCCGATACTAGCGCTGGCCCCGCTCATCCAGCGCTTCCTGGGGTTGGAGGATGCCCTCGCCTTCCCCGGGGACCGGTACGTCCAGTCCTTACTGGCAAGCGTCGTCTATTTCTACGGCGGGTGGCCGTTCCTCAAGGGATTGGTGGAAGAGCTCAGGCAGAAGAAGCCCGGGATGATGACGCTGATCGGGGTGGCGATCAGCGTGGCCTATCTCTACAGCGCCGCCGTGGTCCTCGGCGTCCGGGGCGAGCCCTTCTTCTGGGAGCTTGCCACCCTAATTGACATCATGCTGCTCGGCCATTGGATCGAGATGCGGTCCGTGATGGGCGCTTCGAGGGCCCTGGAGAAGCTCGTCCAGCTCCTGCCCGCCGAGGCCCACCGTATTCGGGCGGACGGCTCGACGGAGGAGGTGCCGCTTGGCGAACTCGAGCCGGGCGACCGGGTCTTGGTTAGGCCGGGCGAGAAGATCCCCGTCGACGGAGCCATCGTGGAAGGGCGCACGACGGTCAACGAGGCCGCTCTGACCGGTGAGAGCAAGCCGGTCGAAAAGGGCATGGCGGATGAGGTGATCGGCGGCTCGATAAACGGGGAATCCGCCATCACCCTCGAGGTGCGGAAGACGGGCGAGGAGACCTATCTCTCGCAGGTGATCGAGATGGTCCGGCGCGCCCAGGAGTCCCGCTCCCACACCCAGGATCTAGCAGACCGGGCCGCCCTGTGGCTCACGATGATCGCGATCGCCGCCGGGGGGTCGACGCTGGCCGCGTGGCTGCTGCTGGGCGACGAGGGTTTCAACTTTGCGCTTTCCCGGATGGTGACCGTCATGGTCATCACCTGCCCGCACGCGCTCGGCCTGGCGATCCCTCTGGTGGTCGCGGTCTCCACCGGCCTTGCCGCACACCAGGGGCTGCTCATCCGTGATCGGTCGGCATTCGAGCGCGCGCGTGAGCTGGACGCGATCGTCTTCGACAAAACGGGGACACTGACGGAGGGACGTTTCGGGGTGACCGATGTCGTGTCGCTCCGGGACTGCGCCGAGGACGAGATCCTGGCTCTGGCTGCCGCAGTTGAGCGCCGGTCGGAGCATCCGATCGCGGCCGGTGTGGTCCGGGCCGCGGAGGAGCGCGCCCTCGCGCTGACCCCTGCCGCCAACGTGCGGGCGATCCCGGGGAAGGGTGCCGCGGGCAGGGTAGGACAACTCGATCTCAAGGTGGTGAGCCCCGGATACCTGCGGGAGCAGGGCCTGCATGCGGACGATGACCGGATTCGGCGGCTTGCGGCCGAGGGAAAGACCGTCGTCTACGTCCTGATCGACGACCGAGTGGAGGGCGCCATCGCCCTGGCGGACATCATTCGGGAGGAATCCCGAGACGCACTCCGTTCGCTGAAGCGAATGGGCATTCAGGTCATGATGCTCACGGGCGACGCCGAAGCGGTGGCCCGGTGGGTCGCCGCGGAGCTCGAGCTCGACGACTACTTCGCCGAAGTGCTCCCGGATGAGAAGGCAACGAAGATCAATGAGGTGAAGGCCCGAGGTCTACGGGTGGCCATGGTTGGCGACGGCGTCAACGACGCCCCGGCACTCGTCCAAGCCGATGTCGGGATCGCGATCGGTGCGGGGACGGATGTGGCGATCGAAAGCGGGGACATTGTCCTCGTTCGCTCCGACCCGGGGGATGTCGCCTCGCTTGTCGATCTCGCGCGCGCGACGTACTCGAAAATGGTGCAGAACCTCTGGTGGGCCACCGGCTACAACGTGGTCGCCATTCCCCTCGCCGCGGGAGTTCTGTATAGCGCAGGGATTCTCCTGTCGCCAGCGGTGGGCGCCGCCCTCATGTCGGTGTCCACCGTCGTCGTCGCGATCAATGCTCGACTACTGGGACGCACGTACCTGTGATTCACTCCGTTTAGACCGCGCACCAGCGGAAGGAGGGATGTCTCCTGCCCACGGGATTGCTGAAAGTTGCGGAAGAGCCTGAATGGCAGCGGCAAAGAGGACACGCATGCTGGACAGACAACGGGTACGGGAGTTGTACGACGCGGGGGCAAGGAGCTACTACCTGACGACTCTGTTGTATCGCCTCCTCGGCCTCCGCATGCACGCCTACCGCGTGCGGGCCGTGGACGCATTGCGCCTCGACCCGGGCGGATGCGTGGTGGAACTCGGATGTGGCACAGGAATGAACTTCCCGCTCTTACTCGAGCGGCTCGGGCCGGAAGGTCGGCTCGTGGGCGTTGACCTCAGCGGCGGTATGCTTGCCGTCGCGCGCAGGCGCGTCGAGAAAGCCGGTTGGCGAAACGTCGAACTCGTCGAACAAGATGTCGCCGTCTTCAATCTGCCGCGTGGAGTGAACGGCATCTTGGCGACGGGCGTTTTCGGCTACCTGGCCGAATACGAAGCTGTTATTCGACGTGCTTCGGAGGCTCTAGCGCCGCGCGGTCGACTGGTCCTGCTCGATGGCAAGCAGCCCGAGAACCTTCCGTCCTGGTTGTTTCGCATCGTGCTGGTGCTGGGTCGCCCGTTCGGGTACACGCAGGAGTACTTCGACGTGCGGCCTTGGCAAACGATGGAGCGATGGCTCGCGGACGTGTCCATCGAGCAGCACTACGGTGGCATGATCTACATCGCTGCCGGCACCGCCACCAAAAGAGTCGTCTGACGAGCACTTGCGAGTAGGTTCCGCTGCGACGCCCGCCACTGACCGCAACAACGTTAGATCGCTGGGGGAGCGCGCATGCTCACTCAAGGACCATCACCCACCCGCTGGCTAAACGCTGCTCGATCAACTGTCACGGTAGCTGTAACAAAGTGTGCGGCGGTGTACGGAAGTGTATTGAAGTCAAAACCGCCAAATCGGTGTGTACTGAAGTGTATCGAAGTGTACGGGTCCTATACCGGGCGAATGGGGTTCTTCGCCAGCTGCGCTGGCTCAGTGTCTCGCCTGCGGCTCGACGGCAGGAGGTCGCGAGTTCGAATCTCGCCGCCCCGACTGGCAGAAAGCCCGCAACCATGCGGGCTTTCGTGCATCTATTGCCTCTCCGTTTCTTCTCTAATCTGCCAAACTGTCACACAGGCACACTCGGGGTGCTGTTGGCAGGGCGGAACCTCGCTCCGTCAGTTGTTCGGCAGGCGGCAGCCGGCTACGACCCACCCCCCGGCAACCCCTCGATCACCCAGATCTCGCCCGTACTTTCGCCCCCCCAGAGGGTGATCCGGCTGCCGTCGGGGTGCAGGCTGAAGCCGCGGAAGTTCAATCCGTCGCGGTCAGTAGTCTCCACGAGGAGGGATGCCGCACCTCGCTCCAACGAGAGCGCGTACAGAGCGGGCGCGCTCCCACTCTGAAAGCCACCGAACAGGATATGGCTCCCATCCGGCGTCCAGGCGAGTGCATCCCCGGGTCCGAAGAACCCGCGAGGTCCATCAGGCGAACCCTCGTCGGGGAACGAGTAGACGACCCGCCCCTCTCCACCCGTCAGGGGAAGCAGGCGTATCCGTCCGGGTCCATGCATCTTGGCGTCCTGCTCGTACAGCGCCAGCGTCGCCCCATCAGGGGACACGGCGACCCTGGCTGCCTCCGCGCTCAGTGTGGCCAGCGTCCTCCTCTCCCCTCTCGTGAGATCGTGCGCGATGAGAGTCAGCGGCTCTTCTGAATCCGCCCGCCGGGCCAGAGGATCACCAAAGCCTGAATCGACCGCGTACAGCGTCTTCCCGTCGGGAGCGAACGCCCCGTTAACTATGTCCCAAGGGGCTCTTTGATCCAGCTCGTGCACCGTAATGATTTCCCCGCTCTGCAAATCCATCCGGTGAATGCCACCTCGCCCCAGATGGCTGCCGAAAACGGTCATGGTCCTTCCGTCCGGGCCCCACCATAGACGACGCACGTTGGATACGGGGAAGGGAATCAGACGCGTCTCGCCCGTCTCGACC
>JBDHIQ010000063.1:0-19484 GCA_039587395.1 Gemmatimonadota bacterium | reverse complement strand
GGTGGCCGGACAGACCACGTGCATCCCCGGCGTGTGCGCGAACAGCGCCGCCCCGCTCTGCGAATGGTACATGGCGCCGCCGCCCAGGTAGCCGCCATAGGTGGTGCGGATGACGGCGGGGGCCTTGAACGCACCGTTGGAGCGCCAGCGCATGGTGGTGATCTCGTTCCGCAGCTGGTGGAAGGCCGGCCAGATGTAGTCGAAGAACTGCACTTCGGCCACCGGTTTCAACCCGAACACGGACATCCCGACCGCGCGCCCCACGATGTTCGCCTCCGCCAGCGGCGAATTGTAGACGCGATGCGAGCCGAACCGGCGCTGCAGGCCGGCGGTCACCTTGAACACACCGGTTCAGGAGATCGACCATCGTGGTGGGGTCGCCCTCGAACTGGGGCTCCGTGTCGAACGCCTCCGAGGTCGGGTCCACCTCATCGCTGAACAGGTGCAGGTAGATGGTGTCCGGCGTCGGCTGGCTCCTCTCCATGGCACGATCGGCCGCCTCCATCACCTCGGCATCGATCGCTTCCCGCATCGCCTGGATCTGGTCCTCGGTGGCGATTCCCAGCTCTGCGAGCCGCTTTGGAAAGGTGACCAGGGGGTCGCGATGGGCCTCCGCTTCGCGCTCCTCTTCCGGTTTGTAGAGCCGCTCATCATCGGACATCGAGTGGCTGTACGGACGGATCACGTGTGCATGCACCAGCGCGGGGCCGCGGCGAGCCCGGCAGTGCTCCTCCGCCTGCTTCATGGCCTGATAGCTGGCCAGCGGGTCGGTCCCGTCCACCTCCTGGACCAGGAGATCCGGGAAGCCCTGGACCAGCCTGGAGATGCTGCCGCCGGCCGTATTCACCTCGACGGGAACCGAGACAGGTAGATCACCGGGAGCTTGAGGTTGGAGGCGGTGTTCATCGACTCCCAGAACTCGCCCTCCGACGTGGTCCCTTCACCCGTGCATACCACCACCAGCTCGTCTCCCTGGTACTCGACGCCGAACTCGCCGTCCCGGGCCAGTTCCAGGCGATCGGCACGCACGGCCGCCTCGGCCGCACCCACCGCTTGCAGGAACTGGGTGCCCGTAGGGCTGGACGCGGTCACGATGTTGTGAGTCTTGTGACCGAAGTGGGCCGGCATCTGCCGCCCGCCGCTGGCAGGGTCATCCGCGGCGCCCACGGCCTGGAGGAACATCTCGTACGGCGTGACGCCCAGCTGGAGGGCCAACGCCCGGTCACGGTAGTACGGAAAGAACCAGTCGTAGCCGGGCCTGGTGACCATCCCGGCAGCCGTCAACACGGCCTCGTGGCCTGCCCCGGAAATCTGGAAGTACACCCGGTTCTGTCGCTTCATCAAGATCTCGCGGTCGTCTATCGCGCGCGACGTGTACATGTTGCGGTAGATCCCGATCAACTGGTCCGCAGACAGCCCATGCGTGTCGTGGGCGCTACCTGGTTTCTGACTCTCTCTGAGCTCGTCCAATGGGGTCGCCATCTTCCGCTTCCAACTCCTGCTTGCGTCCTCTGCGTGAATCCCTCTGCGTCGCCGGTTTCGCCGGGCCCGGACTCACGTCCAGCACATGCCGTGCGGCCGGGGGCGAGGAAAATACTCGGAGGGCATAGCCCCGACCACATACGCCCGGTGGCGGTCTATTGCCGCCCGACGGCCCGGCTTGACGTCAGGCGCCCAGCTTGACGGGTCTCCCTTCGCGCAGCGCCCGGACGCCCGAGCCCTGGTAGTCCGCTACCGGATCGCCCTGGCCTGATCCGGGCATGGCTTGCATGAGCGCGTGCAGCATCGCCACGCAATAGGCGGAGAACCTGTCGTAGTCCGGCTCGTGCTCGAACCCCCACCCGGTAGTCGGCAACAGCAGCAGCCACCGCAGGTCGCCCGCCAGCTCGATCAGGTGCTCCTCCGTGAGGTGCATGTCGGGCTCACCCATCGCGTAGCGGGCCAGCGCGGCGGCGAACAGCGCCGACGCTTCGGGCGAAAGCAGGTCCAGATCCGGGTACCTGCGCAGCACGCGGCCCGTCAGCGAGTCTTCTCCACCAGCCTCGTCGCCTGTCCCCTCCAGGCCGCCCTGGCCGGTCAGCTGCTGCGCCATCCGGGTCGGCTCTCCCTGGCCGAGCAGCAGCCAGGCCAGCCGCAGCTCCGGAAACGCCCGCTTCATCGCGCCCACGAAGCTGGCGCGCGGCCCTCCCCGCTGGACGCCGTCGGAGGACACCTGCTCGTAGTTGCTGACGGTGCCAAGGCTGACTTCCGCGCCCGGGAGCTGCGCGTTGACCAGCTTCTGGAACTCGCGCAACGACAGGCCCTTTATGTTGCTTCGCCAGTAGCGGATCCTCTCCTGAACGGTGTTCACGTTACTGTACACCACCCTTTCTGCCATGAGGCCGAAGCGACCCCCTGTAATCCAATGAACACTGTCCACAACAATAGACGCCGGCGCTGCGAGCGGGCAAGCCCCGGGGGGAGGACTCCGGCCAAGGCACCTGAAAGCGACGAATCGGCTCTAATCAGCAGGGGGACTGTGCGCCTGTCCGGTGCGCAGCCATGGCGCGTGAGCGTGCCGCGCCCGCTCAATGGACCCGACAACAAGCGAAGACGTGATTATGCCGCACCAATCCAGGTTGGCTGCCAGACGCAAGCTCGGTGACCGGGAGTTGCATCCGGAGAGCCTGATGATGTCCTACGGATACGACGCACACGAATCCGGCGGTTCGGTCAAGTGTCCGATATTCCAGACTTCCACGTTCGCGTTCGACAACGCAGAAGCGGGGAAGGAGTTCTTCGAGGCCATCCGCCGGCTGCGGCAGGATAGCTCGGCTGCGGACCCGGGCCTGATCTATTCGCGCATCAACAACCCGGATCTCGAGGTGCTGGAGAACCGCCTCACCCTTTGGGACGGCGCGGAAGCGGCCCTGGCCTTCGGCAGCGGCATGGCCGCCATCGCTACGACCATTCTGACGTTTCTGCGGCCGGGCGACGTGATTGTCCACAGCAACCCGCTGTACGGAGGGAGCGAGTGGCTGATTCAGGGGATCCTCACCCAGTTCGGGATCGAGGCGGTCGGCTTCGCTGCCGGGCGCAGCGAGGATCTCGAGCGGGCGCTGCAGAAGGCCGGCGCCCTGGGGCAAGTCGGGCTGATTCTGGTCGAGACCCCCGCCAACCCGACGAACGACCTCGTGGACCTGCAGCGCTGCGTACAGCTGGCGGAGACGCTGACCGACGCCGAGGGCAACCGGCCGCTGGTGGCGGTAGACAACACGTTTCTGGGTCCGCTGTGGCAACAGCCGCTGCAGCACGGAGCCGATCTGGTGCTCTACTCGCTGACCAAGTACGTGGGCGGGCACAGCGACTTGATCGCCGGCGCCTGCCTGGGTTCGCATGAGCTGATCCGGCGGATCAGGGGATTCCGCTCCACGCTCGGGACAACGTGCGACGTGAACACCAGCTGGATGTTGATGCGGAGCCTGGAAACCCTCAAGGTGCGCATGACGACGGCCACCAGAAACGCACGCTACGTGGCGGAGTTCTTGGCGGCTCATCCCAAGGTCCTGAGTGTCGGGTACCTGGGCTTCCTCTCCGAGGAGGATCCGCAACGGGAGATCTACCGCCGGCAGTGCCTGGCCCCGGGTTCAACGTTCTCCTTCGTGGTGGATGGGGGCGAAGCCCAGGCCTTCCGACTGCTGAACGAGTTGAAGCTGATCAAGCTCGCGGTTAGTCTCGGAGGAACCGAGAGCCTGGCCGAGCACCCCGCCTCCATGACGCACTCCGACTACGCGCCGGAAGAGCTGGAGGAACTGGGGATAACCGACGGCTTGGTGCGTATCTCCGTTGGACTCGAGCATCCGGAGGATCTCATCGCGGATCTGGAGCAGGCTCTGGAGGCCGTGACTGTCGAACAACCCCTGGAAAGCGGTGTGCCTGGATGACCAGACCCCGAGTCCTGTTCGTCTGCGTGGAGAACTCCTGCCGCAGTCAGATGGCCGAAGCGTTCGGCCGAATCCACGGCGGCACCCGCGTGGACGTGTTCAGCACGGGCTCCAGACCCTCGGGCCGGGTCAACGAGACCGCCATCGAGCTGATGTGGGAGGTCGGCTACGACCTGTCGAAACATCGATCCACGCCTCCCTCCGAACTTCCACCGGGAGAGTTCGATGTGCTGGTTTCGATGGGTTGTGGAGACGCGTGTCCCGCGGTGCCGGCCGCTCGCCGCATCGAATGGGATATCCCCGACCCCAAGCACATGCCGCTATCCGACTTCCGGGCTGTCCGGGACCACCTGGAGGCCGAGGTCGTGAGCCTGCTGGCGTCTCTTGAGGCCTGACACGCCCCATACTGGAGACTTAGGCTCCGTCGTTCTGCTGGCCGGAGGCGGAAGCCGGCGCATGGGGAGCGACAAGGCATTCCTCGAGCTGGGTGGGCAGATCATCCTGGCGCATCTACTGGAAGGGGCCGCAGCCGGTTTCCGCGACGTGGTGCTGGTCGCCAACGATCTGCCAGCCTATGCCGAGGCCCTCACACGGTTGGAGTGGAGCCGTCAACCCGACGCCGGGTCCGACGCCGGGTCTGATCCCGGCTCCGCGGCAACCGTCCTCTCCTTTCGCAAAGCCTCGCACCAGATCCGGCTGTTCGGCGATGAGCGGCCCGGTCTCGGCCCGCTGGCCGGCCTGGAGGTCGGCCTGCGCGCCGCCCGGTATCCACGCTCCTGGGTGCTGGGTTGTGACTTTCCGTTCGTGGTCGGAGAGGTGGGGCGGCGGCTTCTGCGCAGCCTTGCGGACCTGGAGTCCCGTCCCGCGGAAGCCCACCAGGCGCCGGCCGAGTCACCCGGGCCGCCCGGTGCCGTGGTTCCCATCGTCAACCAGCGGCTTCAGACCCTGTGCGCGGCGGTGCGGTCCGACGCCTGCCGGGTGGCCGCCGACTGTCTGGACCACGGTCGGCATCGCATGACCCACCTGCTGGAGAGGATTGGTTTCGAACCGCTGGACTCCGCCCGATTCGCAGACCTGGGCGATCCCGAGCGGCTGTTCCTGAACCTCAACCGACCGCGGGATCTGGAGAGAGCGCGCGCCTGGCTCGAGTAGACCCGTCTTGCTGCCGCTACGCTGTGGCCATTACCTCCAGGGCATCCGCCAGCGCATCTACTGCGGCCACCAGCTGGTCATCACACAGGTAGGGGGCGGGCCCCAGGCGTAGCAGGTCTCCGCGGAAGTCGGTCCTCACTCCTCGATCCCGCAGGTGCCCGGCCACCCGGTCCGCGTTCGGCGCGCGAAGGGCCAGAAAACCACCAAGTCCTTCCACGGGCACCGAACGATCCCGCGTGATGACGCCGGGATCCGCGTCCAACGCGTCGAAGCGATCCGCAAGCAGGCGTACCTGGTGCTGGCTGACCTGGCGCAGCAGCACCGGCGTCAGACCCTGGCGATCGAAGAAGTCGAACACTTCCGAAGCCCGATAGTGGCTTGTCGGATCGTAGGTGCTGCCCGCAAACCGATCGGGGCCCTGGCCGTACGCAACGCCGGATCCTCCGCTGGTGCCCGCACCCGCCCCGGCGTGGGGACGCGCGTCATCATCGGCCAGCGCGGTGAATTCGCTGAACCACCCGGTGATGGCCGGCCGTAGCCTGCATTCGGCGGGAATGCGCAGGAAGCAGTTCCCCTCTCCCAGTTGGCAGTACTTGTAGCCGCCGCCCACCACGTAGACATCCTCCAGCCCGGTCTCGGCCAGAGAGAACGGGACGACGTTGAGTGAGTGATACGCGTCGATCAACAGAAGGGCTCCGTGGCGCCGGCAGGACTCCGCGACCCTGTCCAGGTCGGGTACGATGTGGGCATTGCGGAACAGCACGGAGGAGACCAGGACGGCGGACGTGCGGCCGTCTACCGCCCGGCTCAGCTGATCAGCCACGGGGTCCACCGGATGGGACGGGACCCGCACGACCTCGAGCCCTTCTTCTTCCAGCCGCTGGAGCTGCCGCCGGATGGTGTGAAATTCGCCGTCGGTGGTCACGATCCGCGGTCGCTCACGAATCGGCAGGGCCGAGAGAAAGCGCACGATCACATCATGGGTGTTCGGCGCCAGCGCGATGTGTCCGGACGGGTCGTCCAGCAGCCGGCGCCAGCCTTTGCGCACGCTGGCTGCCCGCTGGAAGGCCAGGTCCCATTTCTCATCGAGGTGCTCGGCCGCATCGCGCCACGCCTGCTGCTGGCCGTCGAACCCGACGTTCGGCCACGCCTGGTGCGAATGTCCGGTCAGCAGGAGTCGCTCCGTCACTCCGAACCGGCTGTAATGGTGCGCCAGCCCGTTCGGGCTGCGGTACAGGCTATGAATGTCCATTGGTAGCCGAAGATATCACCGGTCGTGTCCGGTTCCGAGACGAACGTCCCACTAGCGGACAGGATCGGCGTGGCGATGCCGCTCTGGCACGCACATAAGTGGCTGAAACCAAACAACCTGGAATCCCGTCATGGATGGCATGACCGTTGCCTACAGCTTGGTCCGCGAGCCCGTGCTCGCCCGGCTTTTCGAGAGAGGCCTTCCAACCGTCGGGCGCATCACGGTAATCTGAGTAAGCGGGGGGTGACGCTCCCGCGACAGCGCGAACCAGAGAGCGTTACGATGAGGCTGGTCAGCGAGCAGCCGGAAGAACCGCCGAAGCCCGAGACGGGTGCCGGCCAGGAGGCGAGAATCGGTCAGCGCGAATCCAGAGTCGAGATTCCGGGGAAGACCCGGTCCAGGATCGACATCTCCGGCAAGTCGGGGATGGACGTTGCGCGAACGCCCAGGAGCAAGAGGAAGCGCTACATCTACATGGGCATCGGCGCCGTGGCGCTGATCGCGCTCACGGTCTTTCTGGCCGGGCTCGAGCCGGCCGCCCCGACCGTTGATCGGGACATCATCCTGATCGGAACCGTGGAGCGCGGATCGTTCGTCCGTGAGGTCAGGGGACCCGGAACGCTGGTTCCCGAGCAGATCTCCTTTGTGTCGGCCCTGACGGGAGGCCGGGTCGAGCAGGTTCTGGTGGATCCGGGCGAGTCCGTGGCTGACACCAGCCTGATCGTTGTGCTCAGCAATCCGGACGTCGAGCTCGAGGCGCTGCAGGCCATGCAGCAGCTGACGACGGCGCGAGCCAGGCTGGTGGAGCTACAGCGCACCCTGGGCACCCTGATGCTGCAGGAGGAGGCCGCCGTCGCGAGCGCGGAGGCGGACTGGCTCGATGCCCAACGTGACGCCCAGGCGTATGCGGAGCTGGTAGAGAACCAGACGGTGAGCCGGGCCGAAGCCAGCCGGGCGCAGGAGAGGGCCGATGCGGCCAGGGTCCGCCTGGATACGGAGCGGAGCCGACTCGCACTCCTGGAACAGACCAACGAATCGCAGCTGGAAGTGCAGCGCGAGCAGGTTAACAGGCTGGAATCGATCCAGGACTATCAGACCAGGCGGGTCGAGTCCATGCGGGTGACCGCGCGCGCCAGCGGAGTGATCCAGGACTTCGACCTGGAAATCGGACAGTGGATCCAGCCCGGCACCATGCTGGCCCGGGTTGCACAGCCCGGGAACCTGCAGGCCGAGCTGCGGATTCCCGAGGTACAGGCAAGAGACGTCCAGATCGGGCAACCTGTCGTCGTCGATACACGCACGGACTCCATCTCTGGCCGGGTCCGCCGGGTGGACCCCAACGTCCAGGGCGGCTCCGTGCTGGTCGAAGTACGCCTGGAGGGTGATCTGCCGCCGGGCGCGCGTCCGGACCTGAGCGTGGATGGCACCATTCAGATCGAGCGCTTGCAGGACGTCCTGTTCGTGGACCGGCCGGCGTACGGGCAGGCGAACAGCACGGTGAGCCTGTTCAAGGTACTGGACGGGGACAACGAGGCGGTCCGGATCACCACGCGGCTGGGACGGAGCTCGGTGAGTGAGATCGAGATCCTGGAGGGATTGCAGGCAGGGGACCGGATCATCCTGACCGACATGTCCCGCTGGGACGAGGCGGACAGGGTCAACATCCGCTGATCTCCGAACACCGGAACCATCTGTCAGAGCCATCGGTCAGAACCATTGGTCGAACCATGGAACGACCAGAAGTCGAAGAAAAGGGAATCGACATGAGCAGCAACGGAGAACAGAAGGATCGTCCACTCATCGCTCTGCAGCAGGTGACGAAAGTGTTTCTCACGGAGGAGGTGGAGACGCACGCCCTGGCAGACATTCACCTCGAGATTCCCGAGGGTGATTTTCTGTCCGTCGCCGGTCCGTCGGGCTGCGGCAAGTCGACGCTTCTGTCGATCCTGGGTCTGCTGGACACCCCGACCGGTGGCGAGTACCTGCTCGACGGGAACCCGGTTGCCGAGCTATCGGCCTCGCAGCGGGCGCGCATCCGCAATCGGCATATCGGGTTTGTCTTCCAGGCTTTCAACCTGATCGGCGATCTCACCGTGTACGAGAACGTCGAGCTGCCGCTCACCTATCGGGAGGGGACTTCGGGATCGGAGCGCAAAGACGCCGTTCTGCAGGCGCTGGAAGGGGTGGGTATGGCCCACCGTCGCAACCACTACCCTTCGCAGCTGTCGGGTGGACAGCAGCAGCGCGTCGCTGTGGCCCGCGCCATCGTGGGCGACCCGCTGATTCTCCTGGCTGACGAGCCAACCGGTAATCTGGACTCCACGAACGGCGGCGCCGTGATGGACCTTCTCAAAGGGCTCCATGAAGAGGGCGCCACGATCTGTATGGTGACTCACGATCCGCGCTACGCTGAATTCGCGGACCGCACTATACACCTGTTCGATGGACAGATTGTCGAAGAGACGGCGCACTCCGAAAAGGCCATCGAGGAGCTCCGTGAGAGCGGGTACGAGATCAGCGTCTAGCTCCGCATGATCAAGCTTCGCAACGTCGAGAAGTGCTACGAATACAAGGGCGGCAGAACCTGGGTGCTCCGGCGGATAGACCTGGACGTCGCAGCGGGCGACTTCGTCACCATCATGGGACCTTCCGGTGCCGGCAAGTCCACCCTGCTGGGAGTGCTCGGGATGCTGGATGGGGCATACGGCGGCGAGTACTGGTTCCGCGGGGAGCCCACGCACCAGTTGAAGGTCAAGCAACGGAACGAGCTCCACAAGGAGAACATCGGCTTCGTGTTTCAGCAGTATCATCTGCTGGATGACCTGACCGTCTACGAGAACCTGGAGATTCCCCTCTCGTACAGAAACGTCAAGCGCTCCGAGCGACAGGCCCTGGTGGCCGAGGTCCTGGATCGCTTCCACATCGTGGGAAAGAAGGACCTCTTCCCCACGCAGCTATCGGGCGGCCAACAGCAGGAAGTGGCGGTGGCGCGGGCCGTGATCGCGAGCCCCGGGCTGATCCTGGCCGACGAGCCCACCGGCAGCCTCCACTCCAGCCAGGGCAAGAAGATCATGGCCCTCCTCAAGGATCTGAACGACGCCGGCACCACCATCATTCAGGTCACGCACGACGAGCGCGTAGCGGCATACGGAGACAGGATCGTGCATCTGGCGGACGGCTGGATGGTCGAGCAGGAGGCAGTCTCGGACTCCCGGCCGACGCTCGAGGACGCGACGCCGGCCCGCCTCCGCCCCACAACCTAGATCAGGCAACGTGAACAGCGACGGTATGCCCAGAGTACTGATCGCCGACGATCAGCAGGACGTGCTGCAGGCGCTACGCCTGCTCTTGAAGAGCGAGGGCTTCGAGCTGGAGAGCGCTACGACCCCCGCCGGAATCCTGAGCTCTCTTGAGTCCGGTGACTTCGACGCCGTGCTCATGGACCTCAATTACGCGCGAGACACCACGTCGGGTCGCGAAGGTCTGGATCTCCTGCCTCGCATCAAGACGCTGGACGCCACGCTGCCCGTCATCGTGATGACGGCGTGGAGCAGCATCGAAGGCGCGGTGGAGGCGGTGCGGAAGGGCGCGGGGGACTACATCGAGAAGCCATGGGACAACGCCCGGCTGTTGACCGTGCTGCGCACCCAGATCGAGCTCGGCCGCGCCCTGCGCAGAGCGCACGAGCTGGAGCTCGAGAACCGCTTCCTGCGCGAGGGAGATGTCCCGGACCTCATCGCGGAAGCGCGGGTGATGCAGCCTATTCTCCGCCTCATCGAGCGGGTGGGCCCTTCGGATGTGCACGTGCTCATCTCAGGCGAGCCGGGAAGTGGCAAAGAGGTCGTGGCGCGGTGGCTCCACGCTGGCTCCGAGCGCGCCAGGCGGCCGCTGGTCACCGTCAACGCCGGTGGGTTGTCGGAGACGCTGTTCGAGTCCGAGATGTTCGGCCACGTGAAGGGGGCGTTCACCGATGCCAAGAGCGACAGGGTGGGCTACTTCGAGCTGGCGGATCGCGGGACGCTGTTCCTGGATGAGATCGGCAACCTGACGATGCCACAGCAGGCCAAGCTCCTCAGGGTGCTCGAGACCGGTGAGTTCCAGCGGGTGGGCTCCTCGCTCACGCGGCGGGTGGATGTCCGAGTGATCTCGGCCACGAACGCAGACCTGCCGACACTCGTCACCGAGGGGCGGTTCCGCGAGGACCTGTTCTATCGTCTGAACGCCGTCGAGATCCAGCTGCCTCCGCTCAGGGATCGCCGCGAGGACATCTCGCTGCTGGCGGCACATTTCCTCCGCGCCGAGATTCGTCGCCGCGGACGGCAGCTGTCCTTCTCCAGCGAGGCCATGCGCGCGTTGCTGTCACACACCTGGCCGGGCAACGTTCGAGAACTCCGGCATGCCGTCGAGCGCGCCGTGCTGTTGGCCGAAGGTGACACGGTGGACGTGGAGCACCTGGGTCTTCGCCCGGGCCCGGAAAGCTCCACACGCATGGAAGATCTGACTCTGGACGATGCGGAGCGCATTATGATCAAGAAGGCCCTCACGCGATACGACGGGAACGTCAGTCAGGCGGCCGAGGCGTTGGGTCTGAGCAGGAGCGCCCTGTACCGTAGACTCCAGCGATTCGGGCTGGAGGACTGAATTCCCGGGTCGGATGACTCGATCCGGCCCTGGTCATTGAGCCTGGATCGGATCCTCGATCGGGCCCGGAGCGCCGGCGAATGAAGAAGCCGCGATTCTCCTACGAGCACGCCATCCCGGCCCTGGCCACGCTGAGCGCCCTGCCGGCGGTGGGGATCGCTTTCTGGCTCATCTGGAGCGCAGACTTCTCCACCAGGCTCCAGTGGACGCTCACGGTGTTCGTTGGCGGGAGCTGGACGGGAACCCTGCTCGTCCTGCGCGAGAGGCTGGTGCGACCGCTCCAGACTGTGTCCAACATGCTCTCGGCATTGCAGGAGGGCGACTACTCCATGCGCGCCCGCGTGGGCAAGCCCGAAGACTCGATGGGGCTGGTGGCGTACGAGGTGAACTCGTTGCGGGAGACGCTCCGAGAGCAACGATTGGAGGTGCTGGAGGCCACGGCGCTGTTGCGAAGAGTGATGGCGGAGATCGACGTCGCCGTATTCACGTTCGACGCCGACGACCGGCTGGCCCTGGCGAACCGGGCCGCGGAACAGCTTCTGGGACGATCCGCAGAGAGCATGGCGGGCCGCAGCGCCGCGACGCTGGGGCTCGCCGAGGTCCTGGACGGTGAGGCGCCCCGCGTGGTAGATCGCGCGTTCCCCGGATCGGCCAGCCGCTGGGAGGTCCGCATCAGCCGGTTCCGCCAGGACGGCCGACCGCACCGGCTCCTGCTTCTGTCGGACCTGAGCCGCGTGCTGCGCGAAGAGGAACGCAAGGCGTGGCAGCGGCTTGTGCGCGTGCTCGGTCACGAGATCAACAACTCTCTCGCCCCCATCCGGTCCATCGCGCAGAGTCTCACCGCCATTCTCCAGCGAGACGGATCTCAGGAGGAGACGGCGCAGGATCTGAGAGATGGCCTGGACGTGATCTCGGGCCGCTCAGAAGCGCTGGCTCGATTCATGTCCTCGTACGCCCGGCTGGCCAGACTCCCTCCACCCACGCTGGTCCCGCTGGACGTCGGGACGTGGATCCAACGCGTGGTCCAGCTGGAGACCCGGATCCCTGTCGAAGTGCAAGCGGGACCCGCCGTGCAGCTCATGGCCGATGGTGACCAGCTGGATCAGCTTCTGATCAATCTGGTCGACAACGCGGTCGATGCGTCGGCCGAGACGGATGGAGGCGTCCGCATCGGCTGGTCCGTGGGACGTCAGGAGGTGGAGGTATGGGTGGAAGATGAGGGTCCGGGCATCGCAGACACCGGCAATCTGTTCGTTCCGTTCTTCACCACGAAGGCCTCCGGCTCCGGCATCGGCCTGGTGCTCAGTCGCCAGATAGCGGAAGCCCACCACGGCACCCTGTCGCTGGCCAATCGCAACGGCGGGAAGGGCTGTGTGGCCCGTCTTCGGCTTCCAGTCGAATAGCCTGCAAACCTCTATACAGACTGTAACGCTCTACACCACAACCGGTTAGGCGTCGCGACGCGACCAGCGTTGCCTGGCTCACGCACCTGCCCCTGTCCTCCCAACCTGACGTTTTCTTGACTCGAGTCGTCTAAGTATTGAGCGGAGGATGCAAACGGGGTCGGGGAGGGGAGCCGCTCAGCCGTGGCAGGCCACTCGCCACGAGGAGGGAACGATGAGACGAGCAGAGGAGCAAACGCGAAGACCGCAGAAGGCGGCACAGGTAGTGTACGTGCTGGATTCCGGCGTCTCGGCGGAGCGACTGTTCGTGCTCGCGTCCGTCGCCATGCGGCCGGAACTGCTCACGTCACTCCAGAGGAAGGAGATCGTCGCAGAGTTCCGGGCCCTCAAGGCCTGTACGCACTAGCGGTCGGATTCCGGTCCGTTCAGCCTTCTTCGTCTTGCTCGAATTCGGCAAGTACGACCGGCGTTCCGCACGGCGCTCGCAGCCCGATCTCGCGGGCGCCGTAGAACGTCGTGCGCTCGGGCTGGAAGATCTCCAGGGGCGCGACCGGCCATGGCCGGGAGATCTTCTTCCACCCCGGCGTAGGTCTGGTACATGAGCTCCAGTGTGCCGCTGCCCACCGAAGCATACGCAAGGCCGTCGCCCTCGCCCTCCGGCACCTCTCCGGTCACTTCGAACCCCAGAACGTCGGTCCAGAAAGCGAGACAGGGCCTCACTTCCTCGACGAAGATCACCGGCGTCAGCCGTTTTGCCTGCACGTTTGCCTCCTGGTAACCGATAATCACGCTCGCGAACACCGAACCGGCCACAACTGAGGCGCCCAGCGCCACGGCCGCCAGTGGCCATCTCCTGGACACCGCTCAGCTCCCGGCGAAGTCATCTACGGCCCGGTAGGCGTCGATCACCGCCTGCTCGCCCTCACGGCCCTCTATCGAGTTGCCGTGCTCCATGCCGACAATCCCCTCAAATCCCTTCTGGTGAATATGCTGGAACACGTTCCGGTAGTTGATTTCGCCGGTGGTCGGCTCGTTCCTGCCGGGATTGTCCCCCACCTGGAAATAGCCTATCTCGTCCCAGGCCATATCGATGTTGGGAATCAGATTGCCTTCCTGGATCTGCTGGTGGTAGAGGTCGTTGAGGATCTTGCACGCCGGACTGTCCACGGCGCGGCAGACCTGGTAGGCCTGCGGGATCCGGGTCAGGAACAGGCCCGGGTGGTTCCGCAACGTATTCAACGACTCCAGCACCATGACCAGTCCGTGCGGCTCCAGGATCTCCGCGGCCGGCCTCAGGGCCTCGACCACGTTGGCGGTCTGATAGCTCATCTCCAGGCGCATGTCGATGTGGCCCGGAACGACCGTCATCCAGGTGGCGTTGACCCGCTTGGCTACTTCCACGGATTCCTGGATCTCCTTCACGAACTGCTGCCGCAGCTCCGGATCGCCGTTGGTCAGGTTCGGCTCGCGCCAGGAGATGGTGTGGGCCACGAAGACGCCCATGGCCATGCCCAGGCGCTCCATCTCCTTCGCGATGCGCTCCTGATCGGCCACTTCCCGACCCTTCATCCCGTTGTCTTCCAGGGCTGTGAAACCCTGATCAGCCATGAACTTGAGCTGATCCACCGGGTCTTCGCCTGCATGGTGCCTGAACATGCCGAAGTGAGGCGCATAGCGGAGGTTGAAGCTTTCGGCCAATCTGGCCGGTGATGCCGCCGGTTCTGTCCGGCCCGCTCTCGCGGCCACGACGCCTCCCGGCCCTACGGCCGCCGCGACGGCGCCCGCGGTGACTCCGTTTCTGACAAAATCTCTGCGATCCATGCGTAGGCTCCTGGGCGTTAGCTTGACGTGGTGTCTTCGCCTGCGGCGACAGGTGTTTCGCCGTCGGGGCAGACCCCGCTTGATCGCGGGCCAACTATGTTGGAGGATGTGCACCGCGGCGCGCCGGGTCAGGTGCAAGACCGGCCGATCCTTACAGCACTCGAGGACAGTATGAGCCATTGCAGATCCGAAAGCGAGATCCGTCCGTCGGCGGCAGCCGAGGCGTATTGACCGGGTCGCGCCGGTATCGGACCTCTCTCCTGGTGGGATGTCTAGTTTGGCTTGCCGTGGCAACGGCTGCCGCACCCAGGAACCTGTACGGACAGGGTGCACTCCCGGATTGCGAGTACAGCCCGGAACTGCGCAAGGCGGGAGACCTCATCCAGATCGCCATCCCGGCCGCCGGCCTGGCAGCCACCCTGGCCACATCGGATGGCAAGGGTGCCATACAGTGGCTGGAGACACTGGGCCTCACGCTGGTCGTGACGAACATCGGGAAGTACAGCTTCGATCGACAGCGTCCCTGCGGTGGCAGCAAGTCCTTCCCGTCCGGCCATACGTCGGCTGCCTTCGCGGGAGCTGGTTTCCTGTTCGAGCGCTACGGTCCGGTGGCGGGAGTCCCGGCGTACATTCTGGCCTCCTTCGTGGGAGTTTCGCGCACCGAGTCAGGGGTTCATTACACGGACGACTTGCTGGCCGGGGCGAGCGTCGGACAGTTCGCCGCGTGGCTGTTCGTCACTCCACGAGATGGGTCGACAGCGCCTGCCGCCGGCGCCGATTCCCTGCCCCGGCGATGGGACTACAGTCTGGGCTTCGGTCCCGCGTTCCTGCGCACGCATCTCATCCAGTCGCCGGCGACAGGGGGCGACCTCTTAGATCTGTACGACCTGAGCCGCTCCAACGACCCCAGCCCGCTCGCGATTGGCACGCTCACGTTCTACTGGGGCCGGCGCCACGCTACCGCCTTGCAGTTTTCACCTTTCGAAGTCCGCGATGCGGGGAGCTTTGCGGAGCCAGTGCGGTTCGGTGGCACGCCCTTCCCTGCCGGTCAAGAGGTGGTTTCCCGGTACCGGCTGCGAAACTTCCGGGCGGTGTACCTGTTCTCCCCCACGCTTCCGTCCCTGCTCGACGTGGGCCTGGGCGCAGATCTGGACTGGTCGCAGACCATGCTGGCACTGACCACACCCGACGCGGCTCTGTCGGGGGAGATCAAGGAATCCATGCTGCTCCCGCTGGCGCATGCCCGCCTGGGACTCACTCCCTCGCGTATGTTTGACCTGACGGCGGAGCTTGCCGTGGCCGACTGGCTTGACGGCAAGGTCGCGGATCTGACACTCACGGCCGGACTGCACTTCGGCCGACGCTGGGACGTCCGACTGGGCTACCGTCACCTGGCGCGCCAGATAGACAGAGATCTGTTGTTCCACAAGGTGAAGTACGATGTGCTGTATGCTGAAGTGGGCCACGGCAGGTAGGGTTCGGGCTACGGCAGGTACGGTTCAGGGCTGTGCAGGTAGGGTACAAGCACCGGCGCCGCACGCGCGCGTCACCCGCGGCGCTGGTGTGTCAGCAGAAGGCAGAACGAGAGGTGGTCACCGGACGCGCCTGTCTATACGTGCCCGATCTTCTTGTTTCGCGTCGGTTCGGCCTTCGGTGCCTGCAGCTGGGTGCCGGAACAGGCTTCTCGCTCGGAAGTCCATGCTTCCACCGCACCCTCCTGATGATCCTTGTGGGCCTCTATCGCCGGCTTCTCGGTGTCAAGCGGAATGGCCGGCAGCGGCTTCTGCGCCGTCATCCATACAGATGCGGCCAGCAGTGTCGCCGTGACTATCGTCCCTGTCGGTTTCAGAGCGTCCATGGTGCCCCCTGGTGTCTTCCTCTATCGTCTTTCTGCCATGCTTCTGTCGGAACTTCCTGGTATCTCCATCCGGCCTGTCTACCGAAGCAACGCGCGTGCCGGACTCCTTGTTTCTTCGTACGAGGTTGCCGCATCTAAAGTTGCAGACTCTGTCCGTCTTCATTTTCTTGGACACACCCGGTCGGAAAAGGGATGCATCGTCCCAATAACGAACGGCGAGCGGTCGGTGTGAAACGCAGTCGCGGCAGCTGGAGTTTCTGACGGCCACTGGACAATCACAGTCCCCGGGGCACACCATACCAGGTCCGTTCCGTAGTACCGCGGCTACAGGAACCCCAATCGTAGAGGCGCTTCGGCCATGGCCCTTCCCGATCTGCGCGATCAGGCGATCCGGCGGTCGCCCGAGGAGATGCTCACCCACCTGCAGAGTTTCCATCTTGACCTCCGGTTCACGGCGGGAATCTGGTATTTCTCGCCGATGGACAGCCGGTTTCATGCGAAGTATGGAAACGACGTCGGCCTGGAAGCCCGACTGGACCTGGCGGCGTCGCTGGCGGCCGGCGGCTATCCGCTGGCCGGTCTGGAGGCGCACTACCCCAACGAGGTGAACGAAGACAACCTGGAGATGTGGCTCGCCTTTGTGCGCGATACGGGCATCAGGCTGGTCACGGTCATCCCGCTTCTCTTCTACGATTCGCAGTTCGAATTCGGCTCGTTGTCGAACCCGGATGCGAGCGTTCGCGCACAGGCCATCGAGCGAGCCCGGCTCAGTTTTGCCATGGCCAACCAGATCGAAGCCGACTTCTCTGTGGTGTGGGCCGGAATAGACGGCTACGAGAACCCGTTCGGCATCGATTTTCTGGCGGCCAGAGATCGATTTGCGGACGGTCTGGCCCAGGCCATGGATGGCGCGCCCGGCGTCCGGGTCGCTTTCGAGCCGAAGCCGTACGAGCCCCGTGGTCGCATTCTCTTCGGCCTCACTCCCGAAGGTGTCCTGCTGGGCAACCAGGTGGAGAGCCGCCTCGAGCACGAGGAGAACCGGCGTCTGCTGGCGGAGGGACACGCGCTGGTCTGCATGAACCCGGAAGTGGGCCACGTGCTGATGGGATTCGAGGACCTGCCGTACGCCTTCTCCTGGCCGCTGTCCCAGGGTCGCCTGGCCCACACGCACTGGAACAGCCAGCCGCTGGGGAACTACGACCAGGATCTCAACGTCGGCGTGGTCGCCCCCGAGCAGCTGGAGGCGGGCCTCTACGTGCTCAAGATGCATGGTTATCAGGGTCACTTCGGGATCGACGTGAACCCCGAGCGCATGCCGGTGGAGGTGGCGCTGCAGAACTCCATCGATGCCATCCGCGCCGCCAACGATCGCATTGAGGGGCTGGATCACGAGGCGGTGCTGTTTGCGGTCAATCAGCCGCGGGAAGCCCGGGGCTGGCTGGAAGCCCACCTGCTGAGAGCGCGGGCGCCGCGGCCCGAGATCCTGCCACCACTCGCCAGGCCGGACGGACTGTGAGCAGCTCCTCGCATCGCGTGAGCCGCTCCTCGTACCACGGTGGGCAACTGAGATGACCTGCCTGCTGGGGCTGGACGTCGGGACCTCGGGCGCGAAAGCGCTGCTGACTGATTCTGTGGGCCGCGTTCTGGCCACCGCCTCCGAATCCTACCCTCTTCACACGCCCCGCCCGCTGTGGACGGAGCAGGATCCGGAGGCATGGTGGGAAGCCAGCGCGAGGGCCATCCGCCGCGTTCTGGACCAGGGCCGAATCAGTCCGGGTGATGTATCGGGCGTGGGCCTGACCGGGCAGATGCACGGCCTCGTCCTGCTGGATTCCCGTGGCGCCGTGGTTCGCCCCGCCATCCTCTGGAACGACCAGCGGACGGCCCAGCAGTGTCGGACCATCACGGATCGCGTGGGCGCGGAGCGCCTTCTCCAGCTCACCGGCAATCCCGTGCTCCCGGGGTTCACGGCCCCGAAGATTGCCTGGGTGGCGGACAACGAGCCCGAGGCTTTCTCCCGCAGCCGGCACGTCCTCCTGCCCAAGGACTACGTCCGCTACCGACTCACGGGAGAACTCCGCACCGATGTGTCCGATGCGTCGGGCACTTCACTGTTCGATGTGGCGCACCGGCGCTGGTCTGCGGAGATGCTGGACGCGGTTGGCGTGCCGGCAGGCTGGATGCCGGAGGCGGGCGAATCGGCAGAGACGGGCGGACGGGTCTCCGCACCGGGCGCCGGGGCCACGGGGCTGCCGGAGGGGACGGTGGTCGCCGCTGGAGCGGGCGACCAGGCAGCGGGGGCCGTCGGCGTGGGAGCCGTCGCTCCAGGGACCGGCAGCGTGTCCGTGGGAACATCGGGCGTAGTCTTCGCTCCGACCGGCGAGTATCACGCGGACCCGGAGGGCCGGCTGCACGCCTTCTGTCATGCTGCGCCCGGTCGCTGGCATCTGATGGGGGTCATGCTGTCGGCGGCCGGCTCCCTGCAGTGGTTCCACGACCTTCGTGAACGCGGCGGCTCCGGCCATGGCCCGGGTAGCGGACCCGGCAACGGACCCGGCGACGATTCTTTCGACGTTCTGCTCGAGGAGGCCGCCCGGGTGACGCCGGGCTGTGAAGGCCTCCTCTTCCTGCCCTATCTGACCGGCGAACGGACCCCGCACGCGGACCCACTGGCCCGTGGCGCCTTCATCGGCCTTACCCTGCGCCACCGGCTGGAGCACATGACACGCGCCGTGCTGGAAGGCGTGGGGTTCGGCCTCCGCGATTCGCTGGAGCTGATCCGGCACTCCGGAGAGACGCCGGGGCGGGCCCGGCTCACGGGGGGCGGCGCACGCAGCCCCATCTGGCGACAGATCCTGGCGGACATCCTGGGAGTCGCGCTCGAGGTCCCGGAAAACACGGAGGGCGCGGCGTTCGGGGCCGCGCTGCTAGGGGGCGTAGCGTCCGGGGTATTCGAGAGTGTGGACAGCGCCGTGGAGAAGACGGTACGCGTGTCCCGGACCGTCGCCCCGGGGCCGGAACGTTCCGCGTACCAAGACCTGTATCAGGTTTATCGCGGACTGTATCCCGCGCTGTCCTCGACGTTCGAGGCGCTGGGACAGGGAGCTTCGGACACCGAACTGTGACCAGAGGCCAGGCGTGATCGTCGTCATCAGGGAACCGACTTCCACATCTGCATGCCCTGATCTGGAAGCATGACCCATACATCCCGACTCGCACGACCGCTCAGCTGCCCCACCCTGGCCGCGGCCTGCCTCTTGGTCGCGGCGCTGACTCACCCCGTCCACGCGCAGGTCCCCCCGGAGTCACCTCCGGATTCACTGCGCGAAGCGAACGAGGATGCTGCACTGGATCGGGACCAGGAAGTCGGAAGCCGGGTCGCCGGCAGGGTGGTGGACGATGAGTCCGGTCGTCCCGTGGCGCAGGCACTCGTC
>JBDHIQ010000258.1:0-2666 GCA_039587395.1 Gemmatimonadota bacterium | reverse complement strand
CCCTGGATGAATCCAGCTATGACGGGGGCCAGATGGGCGAGCACCCCATCGCCTGGTACCACGAGTACGGTGGAGGCAGGGCCTGGTACACGGGCTTCGGACACACGGATGACACATTCCGGGAGCCCCTGGTCCTGGAGCATCTCCTGGGTGGCATCGCGTGGGCTGCGGGTTTTCAGGAAGGGGAGGCTCGCGGGCACTGAAAGTTCACCTGATAGACGGTACGTACGAGATCTTCCGGCACTATTTCGCGCTGCCCTCCTATCGCAACGCGGCCGGCGACGAAGTCGCAGCCGTGCGCGGGGTAATCGAGTCCCTTCTGTCGCTCCTGGCTGCCGGCGGCACTCACATCGCCGTTGCCACCGACCACGTGATCGAGTCGTTCCGCAACGACCTGTGGCCCGGCTACAAGGATGGGTCGAAGATCGAGCCGGACCTGCACCGGCAGTTCGAACCCCTCGAGACGGCGCTGGAGGCGGCCGGTCTGGTCGTGTGGAGGATGGCGGAGCACGAGGCGGACGACGGGCTGGCCAGCGGGGCGTCGCTGGCCGTGGCGGACCCGAGCGTGGAGCAGGTGCTCATCTGCACGCCGGACAAGGACCTGGCGCAGTGCGTGGAGGGCACCAGGGTCGTCCAGTTCGATCGCCGGCGGCGAGCAGTAGTGGACGCCGCCGGCGTGCGCGCCCGGTTCGGGGTGGACCCACGCTCCATCCCGGACTATCTGGCGCTCGTCGGCGACAGCGCCGATGGATTCCCGGGCCTCCCGGGGTGGGGTGCCAAGTCCGCCGGTGCCGTGCTTGGCCGGTACGGGCGGCTGGAAGCGATCCCGGCCTCGGCGAAGGAATGGGACGTTGCGGTGCGGGGTGCGGACCGTCTGTCGGCCACGCTGGCGGCGAAATTCGAGGATGCGCTCCTGTTTCGCCGCCTCGCGACGCTGGTACGTGACCTGCCGCTGTTCGAGAACGTGGACCAACTGAAATGGAACGGGCCAGGCCCGGAGTTCGAGGCGGTATGTGCGATGCTGGAAGCGCCATCGCTGCTGGAACGCGCCGGGACAATCTATTGCGGTTTCACGGAATGATCCGCAGATGGATTCCAGCGCGGCGGCCCACGGAGCGGAGCAGCGGAACGCGGGCGCGTAGCGCGCCGGGCTGTGAATGGAATCGCCAACCTACCTGAAACGGAGGGCACCTTGACGGCTGCAGCCAGACACCACTCGTCCAACGAGATTCACCCGGGCCGTCTGTTCTTTGCCAGCTGTGTGGCCCTGGTAGCCACGTCGGTGACGTTCGCCGTCGTCGGCGCGGTCATGCTCACGCTCAAGCGGGAGTTCGTCCTCACGAATCTCCAGGTCGGCTGGATCGGCGGCGCCGCCCTGTGGGGATTTGCCGTGTCACAGGTGATCTTTGCCCCGCTGTGCGACACGCTGGGGATGCGTCTTCTCCTGCGGTTGGCGTTTCTCTGCCATCTGGGCGGCGCGGTCGTGATGATCGTCGCCACGGGGTTCTGGATGCTCTTTCTGGGCGCCCTGTTCCTGGCCATGGGCAACGGACTGGTCGAGGCGGCCTGTAATCCGCTGGTGGCCACGTTGTACCCGGACGACAAAACGGTAAAACTCAACAAGTTCCACGTCTGGTTCCCGGGCGGCATCGTGATCGGCGCCGTCGCGGCCTACCTGCTCGACATGGTCGGCGTGGGCGCCTGGCAGCTCAAGATCGCGCTGATCCTGATTCCGACCCTCCTGTACGGCGCCCTGATGCTCAACGAGAAATTCCCGGACACGGAGGGCGTACAGGCAGGTGTCGGCATGGGAGAGATGTTCAAGGCCACTCTCGCCACGCCGCTCATGCTGCTCATGCTGTTCTGCATGATGATCACCGCGTCCACGGAGCTGGGGCCCAACCGCTGGGTGCCTGCCGTGCTCGAAGCCGGAGGCATACCCGGAATCCTGGTGCTGGCCTGGATCAACGGTCTGATGGCGGTCATGCGGTACAAGGCTGGATTCGCGGTGCACCGGCTGTCGCCTACCGGCGTGTTGCTCGGCTCGGCAGTCGTGTCGTTCGTCGGCTTGCTGTGGCTCAGCTACGCCGTGACCACGCCCATGGCATTCGCCTCCGCGACGGTCTTCGCGATCGGCATCTGTTACTTCTGGCCGACCATGCTGGGCTTCGTATCGGAGCGAGTGCCCAAGAGTGGTGCCCTGGGCCTGGGCCTCATGGGCGCCATCGGCATGGCGACGGTCGGGCTGATCACCGCTCCGCAGATGGGGCGGATCGCCGATCGTGAGGGGCACGCGCAGATCCCGGTCCAGGAGACCGTCGTGCTGTTCGAACAGGTAGGCAGCACGTTCCCCGGGATCGCATCGGCGGCTGCGGGCGAGACTGCGGCCGACATCCAGGCGGCCATTGATGCCGCGGCGGACGTGCTGGCCAGCCACGGACAGACGGGCAGCCTGCCGGAACTGAGCACCGCCAACGCGCTGCGTGCGGTGATCAACAGCGGCGCGGAATCGGACCTGGTGGGCCGCTCGCAGGCCATCCTGGGACCGGCGGACAACTACGGCGGGAGGATCTCGTTCCGGGCTATTCTCCCGTTCACCGCTCTGCTGATCCTCATCTTCGGGCTCTTGTACTGGCGGGACCGGAAGGCGGGAGGCTACAGGGCGG
>JBDHIQ010000257.1:0-2715 GCA_039587395.1 Gemmatimonadota bacterium | reverse complement strand
TGTCGGGTTGCGGACAGCTGCTCGGTGGGCGAAAAGGTCCGGATCGGTGATCGCGTGCGGTTGCACCCGGGCGTGCGCCTGGGCACCGATGGGTTCGGATATGCGCAGGGCCCCGAGGGCGTCGTGAAAATGCCCCAGGTCGGTGGGTGCATCCTGGGAGACGACGTGGAGGTGGGAGCCAATAGTACCATTGATCGTGGTTCATTCGGGGATACTGTGGTGGGTGATCGCACGAAGATCGACAACCTGGTTCAAATTGGCCATAACGTGGAGATCGGGTCCGATTGCCTCATCGTGGCTCAAGTGGGGATCGCAGGGAGCTCGAAGATCGGCAATGGCGTCATCCTGGCCGGCCAGGTCGGCGTACCCGACCACGTCACCGTGGGAGACGGAGCTCGCGTGGGGGCGCAGGCCGGTATCCTGCGCAGTGTGCCGGCCGGCTCTACATATTTGGGTTCTCCGGCACTGCCTGCCGCCACAACCATGCGAGTCTTCGCGACCCTGCCGCGTCTGCCGGATATTCTGAAGCGCCTGCGGTCGCTGGAGCGCCTCGTCGCGGCGCGCGAGACAACGGGGGCAGAACCTTCCCCGGACGATGAATGAGGAGCGGGGGTGCGGATGACACGTAGCCAGCGCACGCTTGGTGCAGCGGTCACTCGGGAGGGGAGAGGGCTGCACACGGGCGAACCGATGAAGATCACGCTACGGCCGGGAGAACAGGACGGCGGCCTGCTCCTGCGCCGTGTGGACCTGGACGGTGAGCCAACGTTGGCCGCGACGGTGGAGAACGTCGTCGGGGTAGAGTGGGAAACGGTTATCGCCGATGGCGAAGTGGCCGTCCGAACGGTCGAGCACGTGCTGGCCGCCCTGGCCGCCGCCCGGATCGACAATGCTGCACTCGATCTGGATGGCCCCGAGCCTCCGGCATTGGATGGCAGTGCAGAGCCCTGGTGCCAGGTGATCCAAGAGGCCGGAGTCGTGGAGCAGGAAGCCAGGGCGCGCGTCCTGGAGGTGGACCAACCCTTCACTCTCACGGTGGAGGAGTCGCGCTATACCGTCACTCCGTATCCACGGTACAGGGTATCCTGCGAGATAGACTTCGAGAGCCCGGTCATCGGCAGACAGTTCGCCAGTTTCGAGATCGATGAAGCGGGCTTCCGCACGGAGATCGCGCCGGCCCGCACGTTCGGTCTGGAGAGCTGGCGGGAGCCGCTGCACGCCCGCGGTCTGGCCCTGGGCGCCAGTCCGGAGAACACCATCGTCGTGACGGACGAAGGCCTCGCGGCGGGTATCGAGCTTCGTTTTCCAGACGAGTTCGTGCGGCACAAAGTGGTCGATGTGGTCGGAGATCTGGCCCTCGTGGGCGCCCGACTGCACGCGCACGTGGTTGCGGAGCGTCCGGGACATCGGGGCAATATCGAGGTGGCGCGCCGGCTGAAGTCTCTTCTGGATCCGGATGAAGGACCGTTTCTCGACATCCAGGGGATACTGGACTATCTCCCGCACCGCTACCCGCTGCTGTTGATAGACCGGATTCTCGAGTTCGACCAGGGGAAGCGCATCGTCGGGCTCAAGAACGTCACGATCAACGAGCCGTTCTTCACGGGACATTTTCCCGGTCACCCCATCATGCCTGGAGTGCTGATCGTGGAGGCGATGGCGCAGGTGGGTGGCCTCCTCCTCATGAACGAGTTCGAGGACCCCACGAGCAAGGTGGTCTACTTCATGTCGATGGACGATGTGAAGTTCCGCCGGCCCGTCGTTCCGGGCGACCAGATCATCTTCGAGCTTGAGATGCTCCAGTTCCGGGGCAGGGTATGCAAGATGAGGGGTGTCGGGCGGGTGGACGGTCATACGGTGGCGGAAGCAGGCATGATGGCCCAGGTAGTCGATCGATGACGACGGGCGGAGTGGATCCGGCACCCGGCTTTCGCCACGAGACGGCCATCATCCACCCGGAAGCAGAGATCGCGGAGTCGGCCACCGTCGGGCCCTACGCGATCATTGGTCCCCGGGTGACAATCGGGGAGCGGGTGCGTATCGCCTCTCATGTGTTCATCGAGAAGGACACGCGCGTCGCAGCCGACTGCGTTCTGGGCAACGGTGCCGTTCTGGGGACCGATCCCCAGGACATAAAGTACTCCGGCGAGCCCACCACGCTGGAGGTTGGTGAGCGAACGGTTGTTCGCGAATACGCCACGCTGCACCGCGGCTCGATCGAGACGCGGACCACGATAGTCGGGACCGACTGTCTGATCATGGCCTATGCACACGTGTCGCACGACAGCCGGATCGGGAGTCACGTGGTTCTGGCGAATGCCGTCAATATGGGTGGACACGTGAGCATAGAGGATCACGCTACGGTCGGTGGCGTCACGGCCATCCACCAGTTCGTCCGAATCGGGCGTTTCGGGTTCATTGGCGGCGGCTCCCGCGTTCCCCAGGACGTGCCCCCGTACGTCATGGTAGCCGGCAATCCCTGCAAGGCCTACGGTCTCAACGTGGTAGGCCTGAGGCGGCATGGCTTCTCCCCGGAGACCGTCAAAGCGCTGCGCAGGGCCTATCGAGAGATCTTCCGGTCCGAGAAGCCGGTCCGGCATGCCCTGGATCAGCTGGAAGCACACGGCGGCCATCCGGACGAAGTCCTGCAGCTGATCACCTTCATTCGTGAGAGCCGGCGGGGGGTCACGACGTGAGAGAGATCCCGACCGGCGT
>JBDHIQ010000256.1:0-4032 GCA_039587395.1 Gemmatimonadota bacterium | reverse complement strand
CGTGTGGCGACTCCTGACGTCACCTGATCGAGCGACTCTGCACCCTCGCTGTTCCGGAGCCGTCGTGCTGGACGTCCACGGCGGCGAGTTTCTGGGTGTCCGCTCCAGCGCCGTGTATCTGGCCACGGGCGGGAGCGGAAGGCTGTTCAGGCACACCACCAATCCCGACATCGCCACGGGGGACGGAACCGCCATCGGATACGAAGCCGGTGCGGCGGTAGCCAACCTGGAGTTCATGCAGTTCCACCCGACCGCGCTGTATCCGGCCGGCTCGCGGGCCTTTCTCATCTCCGAGGCCGTGCGAGGCGAAGGTGCCATCTTGAGACGCTTGGACGGCGAGCCCCTGATGGACCGGTATCACCCGGCCGGTTCTTTGGCGCCTCGCGACATCGTCGCGCGGGCTATCCACGCGGAGCTGGCACAGGACGGCGGAGAACATGCGCTTCTGGACGTCTCAATGATCTCTGAGGAGCGGTTCGCCGAACGGTTTCCGACTATCTTCACCACCTGCCGCGAGCACGGTCTGGCCGTCCCGGACGAGCCCATTCCGGTGATTCCGGCCGCACACTACCAGTGCGGCGGTCTCCTGACGGACTGGGACGGCCGCACGTCGCTGGCGGGTCTGTACGCGGCGGGGGAGGTAGCCTGCACAGGCGTCCACGGCGCCAACCGGCTCGCGTCCAACTCGCTCCTGGAGGCGGTAGTGTTCGCGCACCGCACGGCCCGGCGATTGAAAGTGGACCTGGCCGTTCTGCCAGATGGCGACTCGACCTGGTCCGCCGAACTTCCGGAGCCTCAGGACGGGGAAGATGCTGAGCAGATCCAGGAACAGGTGCGGGAGCTCATGTGGGAGAATGTAGGTCTAGTCCGGTCGGACGAAGGACTGGCCCGGGCTCGACGCTTGCTCCATGAGCTGGCTACGCGCCCGGTCGCCATTCCCGCAGCGGGTGTCGATGCGATGCGAGCGCGGGAGTCGGAGTTCGTCGTTCGGGTCGCCATGCTGGTGGTAAGATCCGCGCAGCGGCGGAAGGAGAGCCGTGGACTGCACTTCAATCGGGACCACCCGTACCGGGACAGCGAGCACTTCCTACGCGATACGGTCCTGGCCCGCTGATGGATCTGGTGGTAGCGGCCGTGGGCAAGCCCAGGCGAGGCTCCCCGGTCGGCGAGGCCATTGCGGAATACGAACGGCGGACCGGCCGCTATTTCCGGTTCCGTGTGGTGGAAGTGCCGGAGGCTTCGTTGCGGGACGAGGAGGCGGCGCGCGCCCGTGAACAGGAGGGCGACGCGCTGCTCAGAGCCGTCCCGGAAAATCTACAGCTCTGGGCCCTGACCCGTGCCGGAACAGCGCTGACATCCGTGTCCCTGGCGAAGCGTCTCGAGGATCTCGGGACCTACGGCCACGCTGGCGTGGCCATTCTCATCGGAGGAGCCCACGGTCTGTCGGAGCAAGTACTGGCGCGAGCCGGGCTCCGCGTGTCCCTTTCGTCCATGACGCTGACACACGAGATGGCCCGACTGGTGCTGGCCGAACAACTGTACCGGGCGGGCACGATCATCCGCGGCCAACCGTACCACAAGGGAACGTGACCGCGCCTGCAGAGTGGTTCCGGGACTGGTTCGGGGACGCCTATCTGTCCCTGTATCCGCATCGTGATCAGGTGGAGGCAGGGGCAGGTGTCTCGCTCTTTCTGCGGAAGGCCGCACCCGCCCAGGGTTGTCCGGTGCTGGATCTGGGCTGCGGCGTAGGTCGCCACGTGGGCTTCCTCAACGAGGCCGGTCATCTCTCCGTGGGTCTGGATTTGTCGGCCCGCTTGCTACTGGAAGCGCGACGCGTGCTGGGATCGAGCGGGCGACTGGTGCGCGGAGACATGAGGCGACTTCCGTTCCGAAAGGAGTCTTTTGGCGCCGTGGTCAATTTCTTCACGTCGTTCGGCTATTTCGCGTCGCCCGGCGAAGACCGGGCGGTGGCCGACGAAATCCGGCGCGTGCTTCGGACGGCCGGAGTGTTTCTTCTGGATTACCTGAACGCTCCGCACGTCAGGGATACGCTGGTGCCAAAGGATGAGCGGACCATCGGAGGCCGTCTGGTCCGGCAGGAGCGGTGGATCGACGGGGATACGGTGATCAAGCGCATAACGATTTCTGCGGCTTCCGACGGGGACGATGAGGTCTATTTTGAACGTGTGCGTATGTATGAGCCGGATCAGCTGAGTGCCATGCTGGACGCACATGGACTGGTGACCACGGCGCGGTTCGGCGACTACGATGGATCTTCGGTCGTGGCGTCTTCGCCGCGTCTCCTGCTGGTGGGGAGGGCAGGATGAGCGCGCTCCCCCAGATACGGTCCCGGGTCCTGGCGCCGGCGGGGACACTGGCCGGTGATGTCATCTCGGGCGCACCTGCGGCCGCCGGACTGCAGCCGGATTCTCTGCGCAGCGGAGAAGACGGACGAATCGGCCGTGGAGGGTCCCGTGATAGCGACACCGGCCCGCCGTCGGCCCCGGTGTCGGCGGACGCGCATCGCATCGATCCCGAGGCGTTTGCGGCGTCGTCACCCGCGGCACGGGCCAAGCTGGCCGACATCCTTGCCGGGAACGGCACGGTGGTGAAGGCTCTGACCGCCATTCAGCTTGCCGCACGAATCGAGAAAGAGTCCGGCAAACCGTGCATGGCCGTCTTCTGGATCGCCTCCGACGATCATGACTGGGAGGAAGTGGGTGGCATGCACGTAGTCACCACATCGAACGATCTGCGTGAGATCCGGCTGCATCCGCCTGAGGACCGGGTCGGGCGACCGGTGGGACTCACCGCTCTGCCGCCTTCCATTACGTCCCTGGTCGATGAGCTGGTGGATGCGCTGCCGGAATCAGAGTTCGTTCCGCATTTCGTGGGGATTCTGCGCGATGCATACCGGCCGGACGCCACCTTGGGTTCGGCGTTCGCGGCCGCTCTGAGCAAGATCCTCGCGGGCCTCGATTTCGCATGGCTGGATGGTGGAGCGGAGGGAGCCAAGAGGGCATCGGGCCCGCTGTTCAGGTGGGCGCTCGACAACCATGGCGACGTGAAGCACGCCCTGGAGAGCTCCACCGCGACGGTTCGCGAGGCAGGGTACGATCCCCAGGTGCCCATTCTCCCGGGCGCCACCGCCGTCTTTTACGATACGGGCCATCGTCGGGAACGGCTGTATGCGGATCCGGCTTCCGATGGTGCCTTCCGGGCGGGACGGAACGGAGCCGACGCAGAGAGGGCTGTCTGGAGGGAGCGCCTGGACTCCGAGCCCGCCCGGTTCAGCGCGAATGTCGCCCTGCGTCCGGTCCTGGAGTCGTGGCTGATGCCGGTTGCGGCCACGGTGCTCGGACCGGGAGAAATAGCGTACTGGACCCAGCTGTCCGATCTGTTCCGGCTGGCCGGCGTGGCGGCGCCGGAGATCGTTCCGCGGGCAGCCTGGAACGTCGTGGAAGCCAAGATAGACCGCACGCTGGCAAAGGTGAGCCTGGATCCGTCAGAGCTGGCCGATGGGGGCGTAGATGCCATCCGGAGGCTTGCGGAGGGGGCGAAGCCTGCCTCGATCACCGCCTCCCTGCAGGAGCTGAGAACCGGACTGGAGCATGGCTACCATGGTCTGCGGACCGCTGTGTCCGAACACCTGCCCGGCATTCGCTCGGCCGTGGACAAGTCGGCCAAACAGTCGTTCCGCGAGATTGCCTCTCTCGAATCCCGCATCGAATCCCGCATTCGTGAGCGCGAGGCCGCGGCCATCGAACAGATCCGAAAATGTGCGCTCCATCTGTATCCTGGCGGCCAGCCGCAGGAACGACAGAACAGCCCGTTCTACTTCCTGGCCAGGTATGGCGCTCCGTTCGTGCAGCAGCTGGCGGACGAGACGGAAGCCTGTCTCGTTGCTGGGGTAGAGAAGGGCGGATAGAATGCCTCGACGAGCCCCGGTGTACGAGTCCGGCGACGCCATTGAACGGATAGGCCTCGCGCAGCCGCAACGGAATCTCAGATGACGGTCTTCGCTTTCGTTCT
>JBDHIQ010000255.1:0-4288 GCA_039587395.1 Gemmatimonadota bacterium | reverse complement strand
TGTGATCACTCGCGCGGCGTCGCAGGAAGAGGACCTGGTGGTTGTGGATCTCGACCTGGCCCGCTGCGCGGAGTCAACGGCCAGGAAACTGTTCTGGCGTGACAGGCGGCCGGACCTGTACGGAGACTGGTTGGGGGATAGCTGATGGCCGGATTGGGAAGCGAACTTGTGAGGCGGCGGTTTCCGCAGATCGTAGGCGGGTACCTGGCCGGCTGCTGGATCGCGGTCGAATTCGCGGACTGGATGGTGAACCGGTTCGTGCTCTCGCCGTATATCGTGGACTTCGTAGCGGTCCTGCTCCTTCTTCTGGTCCCGTCTGTCGCGCTCCTCGCTCACTTCCACGGTGCGCCGGGCCGCGACCGCTGGACGCTGGCCGAAAAGATCGGGGTGCCGGCCAACCTGGTCATCGCCGGAGTCGTGCTGGTGTCGATGTTCGGCGGGAAGGACTTGGGGGCGGCGACGACGACGGTGGTCGTCGAGGACGAGGAGGGGACCACCATCGAGCGGGTAGTCCCGAAGAGCGAGTTTCGGCGCCGCATAGCGGTCTTTCCGTTCGACAACGAGACCGGAGATCCTGAGCTCGACTGGCTCCAGTACGGGATCTTCATCGGTGTCGCGGCCGACCTCATACAGGACCTGTTCGTCCAGACCATGGCGGACCCGTTCACGCGGCTCCGTGAGGAAGGGTTTGCAGAGGGAACGGCGATCCCGCTCCCGCTCAAGCGCCAGATCGCAGAGGAGCGCCACCAGAGCCATTTCCTGGCCGGAAGGATCTCGGGCTCGCGCGACAGCCTGGCCGTGACCGCGTCGCTGCACGACGCCCTGAGCGGGAACGTGGCCGGTGAGAGGACGTATGCCGGCGGCGACCTGTTCACGCTGATCGACAGCATCACCGTGCAGTTGAAGCGCGACCTGGATATTCCTGGCCAACAACTGGAGACCACGCAGGACCTTCCCGTGCGGGAGATCATGACCATCTCCGACTCGGCGTACCGGGATTTCGTGGCCGGAATCCGGGCCCTGGCGGTGGAGCGGGACTGGCAAGCGGCCGGGGAGCACCTCGAGTCGGCCGTCGCTAGGGATTCCACCTTTGCGCTTGCCCAGCTGCAGCTGTACGGAGTCTCGATCCTCGGAAACCGGACCGAGCGGGCTTTCCAGGCACTTCAGGCCGCCATGGACCACTCGTACCGGCTCCCGGAGCGCACCCAGTACGGCATCAAGACGGAGTACTACCAGTCCGTGCGACAGGACACGGAAAGGGCCATGGCCGTCGCGGAGATGCGCGCGGAGCTGTTTCCAGACGACATCGAGGCCCACCAGATCCGGGTAGTCTACTACGGGCTCCAGAACGAGAAACAGAGACAGGCCGCAGCGATCGAGCAGATCCTCGAACTCGATCCTTCCCAGCACCAGTACCTGCAGCAGGCCGGTGGTGTCTACCAGTCGATGGGCGATTTCGAAACCGCGCTCGACTACTACGCGCGCTACGCGGAGATGTATCCGGATGACTCGGACTCGTTTCTGCAGTTGGCGAGCCTGAGCCGGAGCCTGGGCAGACACGAAGAGGCCATCCAGCAGGTCGAGCGCTCCCTGTTGATCGAACCTGAAAACGGCGCGGCGATCCGCCAGCGTGCCCGGCTGGACGCGGACTTGGGCAGGTTCGAGCAGGCGGAGGAGGGGTACACGGAGGCCTTGGACCTCGCCCGGACGGGGGAGCAGAGGGCTGTAGCCCTGGAATCACTGTCGGAGTTCTACAAGTACCGGGGTCAGGTCGAGCGCGCGCTCGACTTCAGGGTTCGGAGCCTGGCCGAGCAGGAGCGTGTCAACCCCGAGTTCGTGGTGATCCTCTGGAAGATCCGCTCCCTGGATGACTGGGCGGCAGCCGGCCGGGGCGCTGAGGCGCTGGACTCGCTGTCTGCCCTCAAAGCGCGGCTGAGCCCGCCGTTTGACGGGCAGGCGGTGATCGGGGATATCGTCCTTCACGTAGAGCTCGAGAATCCAGATGAACTGGAGCCGGCTATCGATAGCCTGGAAGCGTATGTCAATCGTGTCCAAGTAGAGGCGTTGCGGCCGCTCGTCGTGGGCGCCCGGGCGCGGCTGGCCGAGATGCGGGAAGACTGCGAGACGGCGCTCGAGCGGGACCGGGAGATGCTCGAGCTCACCCCATCCGCGTACACCCTGCACCGGCACATCGGGCGCTGCCAGCGCAAGCTGGGGAGGCTGGATGAAGCGGAAGCCAGCCTCCGGGAGGTTCTCAAGATTCGACCGAGTCATCCGCGGACCCACCACGAACTGGCACTCGTGGAAGAGGCGCGCGGCAATACCGCACAGGCAATCGAACACCTGCAAGCCGCCTTGCAAGCGTGGGCCAATGCCGACGCAGTCTTCAAGCCGGCCGCCGAAGCCCGTGCCAAGCTGGCGGAGCTGGAGGGATCCTGAAGACTCTCCTGGTTCTCACCGTCGCCTTCATCATCACGCTGGTGGCGCTGCGCCTGTTCCTTCCGCGGCTTGTGCCGCACTTCGTCTTCTATCCGGAGCCTCTGAAGCCGCAGGAGAGCGACCCGCGCTACTGGGGTTTCCCGCAAGTCAGCCTCCATGCATGGTGGTTCCCCGCGACGGGCCAGGGTGCGCCGGGAGGCGGGCCGTGCGGCGTCGCCATCTACCTGCACGGAAACGCCGGCCACCTGGGCGATCGCGGAACCGTCGCTGCCGGTCTGGCTCAGGTCGGTCTCGACGTGCTGCTGCCGGACTACCGTGGCTACGGGCTCAGCGAGGGAAAGCCCAGCGAGGCAGGGCTCTACCTGGACGCAGAAGCCGCGTATCGCTACGCGACCGAGACGCGAGGTGTGCCGCCCCGGCGGGTGCTGGTCGTGGGAAATTCCCTGGGCGCCGCGGTGGCCGCGGACCTGGCAGCCCGGTTCCCGGTTGGCGGCCTGGTGCTGCTGGGTGCGTTCACGAACACCCCGTCTGTCGCTCGCACGGCGTTCCCGTGGCTGCCCGACTGGCTACTTGACTGGGAGGGCACGCGATTCGACACGGCCCGCCGGGTGCGGAGCGTCAGCGCGCCGGTCCTGGTGGCCGCCGGCTCGGAGGACGATGTCATCTCTCCCGACGAGGGCCGGGCCGTATACGAGGCAGCGAACCAGCCCAAGTCGTTCTTCGAGGCGACCGGGTCCGGCCACAACGACATTTTCTCGCACCCCGTGCTGTGGCAGAAGCTGGTTCTGTTCACGCGTGAAGCGCTCCGGTGCGATGAACCGGCGGTAGAAGCCGGTACAGATCCATGATCAAGAGGCTCTTTTGGGTGATATGAGGTGGATCAGGTCAACTGCAGTCGCGGCCGCGTGCGCACTGGCGTTTTCAGCGCTGTTCGCCGCCTGCGGCGATAGCGGACGGTTGGATACCTCGCCGGGAGTGTCCCTGCACGGTGGCGTTTGACCTGGAGGACGCGCGCCGACCGCTCGCACTGGACTTCGATGTGACCGCAGCGCATGTGGGCTCCGTCAACGCCGGTGCCTCACCCGTCGAGTTTGAATTCGTGGACGGCCACATCGTCATCCCGGCGGCGTCTCTCGTGGACGGACCGAACGAGATCACGGTCCAGTTCCAGGCCGGCGATGGCTCGTTGAACCGCAACGAAGAGTTCCTCTACACGCTGTTCGTGCCGGAACGGGCGCGCCGGGCCGTGCCGGTCTTCGACCAGCCGGACCTCAAGGGTCGCTACCAGCTTACGCTCGAAGTGCCGGTGGGGTGGAAGGCGGTGGCCAACGGTCCGTTGCTGGAAGCGACCACCCTGGACGACGGTGGGACACGCTTTGAGTTCGGCCAGACGCAGCCGATCAGCACCTACCTGTTTGCCTTTGCGGCCGGCCGGTTCGAGGTGGAGGAGGCGGAACGGGCGGGCCGAACGCTTCGCATGTACCACCGTGAGACGGACGAAGAGAAGGTGGCTCGCAATCTCGACGCCATCTTCGATCTCCACGGGACCGCACTCAGCTGGCTCGAGGAGTACACGGGGATACCCTACCCGTTCGACAAGTTCGATTTCGTGGCGGTGCCGTCGTTCCAGTACGGCGGCATGGAGCACCCGGGCTCCATCCTGTACCGCGCCTCCAGCCTGTTCCTGGACGAGTCGGCCACGCAGAACCAGAAGCTGGGCCGCGCCAGCCTCATTGCGCACGAGACGGCCCACATGTGGTTCGGGGATCTGGTCACCATGCGTTGGTTCAACGACGTGTGGATGAAGGAGGTGTTTGCCAACTTCATGGCCGCCAAGATCGTGAACCCG
>JBDHIQ010000254.1:0-2756 GCA_039587395.1 Gemmatimonadota bacterium | reverse complement strand
AGTTTGGAGGCGGGGGATCCATCGCTCCGCGAGGGGGCCAGCCGGCGCCTGGCAGCCTACGCCGCCTGGTATCCGGACTCGACGATAGTCCACACCGGGCTGGTGGTCGAGCTCTCGCGCGGCTACGCGCGTGCTGGCCGCCTGGCGGACGCTCACCAGGCGCTGAACGGGTGGCCGGCCGATTCGGAGCATGTCGCGGCCGCGGCCATGGTGGATGGACAACGCGCCATGCTTGCCCTGTATGAGGGGAAGGGGAGGGACGTGCCGCCCCTGCTGCAGCGACCCGTGGTGGCGTTGGACCTGGACGCCGCACAACGGACGCGCTGGATCCAGCTGTTGGCCATCGCGCAAAGGGCTGACTCGGCGGCCCTGGCTCTGCTGGGGAGCGCCTTGCTGGACCTGCTGAGAAGCCCGGAGAGCTTCCAGGCGGAGGGGCTCCTGGAGGAGTGGGGTTCGGTGCCGGTGGGTGGAGTCCGTCCGGCCATGCTTGCCTATGTCGGCGCAGAGCTGGAAGCGCTGGGCCGACGGGAAGAGGCGGCGCACCTGTACGCCGCCGTGGTCGAGTCCTATCCGGATCAGGTGGAAGCTGCGAGCGCCTTGCTGGCGCTGGCGCGACTCGCGTTGCCGGCAGACGGAGCCGCAGCAGGCGTGTGGCTGGAACAGCTCATCACCGGTCACCCGGAAAGCGCCCTGGCACCCGTCGCGCGTCGCATGCTTGCGGAGTTGGACGCTCTGGAGACGGCTCCGTGAGTCGCTCACGCAGAGCGGCGGCAGCCGTCCGCGCCACCGGCCTCCTGCTGGGGCTCCTGTCTGTCGCGGGCCCCGCGTCAGGTCAACTGCTGGTGCCGATGGACCGGAGCCAGGAAAACCACCTGAAGGCATACGGGCTGACCTATCAGGTGCTGATGACGGGTCAGGAGGCCGAATGGCTGCTGAACTATCGCGCGGGGTCGTTCCTGGTGCCGGACACGGAGCAGACACGTCGTCTGGCTGCGCTGCTGGGTGTCACGGTTCAGCCCCTCGGCGCCGGTGAGCTTGACGCGCTGCGGCGCGAGATCGAGGCGGCCAACATGGAATCCGTGCCGCTGGAGAAGCCGCCCAGGATTGCAGTGTACACGCCGCCGAACAGCTCGCCGTGGGACGACGCCGTCACCCTGGCCCTCATATATGCGGAAATCCCGTACGAGAAAGTGTGGGACAGGGAGGTCCTCTACGGAGGGTTGGAGCAATTTGACTGGCTGCATCTGCACCACGAGGACTTCACCGGCCAGTACTCCAAGTTCTATCTCACGTACGCTGCGGCGCCGTGGCTCCAGGAAGAGGTGGCACGCAACGAGGCCATGGCGGAGGAGCTCGGGTTCTCCTCCGTCCCGCAGCTCAAGAAGGCAGTCGCCAGCGCACTCAAGGCATATGTGCAGGACGGAGGATTCCTGTTCGCCATGTGCACGGCCACGGAGACCCTGGAGTTGGCCCTGGCCGCGGGAGACACGGACATCGCGGCTACTTTCGCGGACGGAACGCCGCCGGACCTGGGGGCCGCGGAGCGACTGGACTGGGCACGCGCCATGGCCTTTACCGGGGCTACCCTGGTCATGGACCCTACGCTCAGCGCGTTCAGCGACATCGATGGCCACCAGGTGAATACGCCATGGCGAAAGCCACTCGGCAGCGTCACGCTGTTTGACTTCAGCGCCAAGTTCGATCCTGTGCCGTCCATGTTGACCCAGAGTCACGATCGGGTGGTACGGGACTTCTACGGTCTCACGACGTCGTTTCGGCGGGAGCGGCTGCGGCCCTCGGTCACGGTGCTGGCGGAGGAGCTTGGAACCGGGAGGGTGAAGTATCTGCACGGTGAGCACGGGGAGGGCACGTTTACGTATCTGGGCGGTCACGATCCCGCGGACCCCCGTCACCTCATCGGAGATCCACCCACGGATCTGGATCTCCGGCGGCACTCGCCCGGCTATCGGTTGATACTCAACAACATCCTGTTCCCGGCCGCCAAAAAGAAGAAGCTGAAGACATGACGCGGAACTGCCGCGTGTTCGGCAAGTAGCAGGAGTCATGTCACCGAAGCGGAGGTCGGACAAGCACCTGCAGGTTTCCGACGCGGGGAGTCCGGGGTTGACGGTGGAGCAGGTTGCCCGACGCCGTGCGGAGCGCGGGTACCGCCGGGCCGTCCGGATCGGCCTTCTCATCTCTTTCGTGCTGCACGCCGGTGTGTTCGTGGCGTCCGGTGTTCTCCGCCTGGTTCGACCGCAGTACCCGCTCGTGCTTGTCGAGGATCTGCCGAGGCCACCCGGCCTGGTGGTGGTCGGTGTGGAGGAGTTGCAGTCGCCGGCCCCCCCTGAGGAAGTGCAGGGCGATGCGAGGCGCCGCCGGCCCGAGGAGACGCAGGTCGTCGAGATCGCGCCGGTGGAGGCCGAAGACGAGGAGGATGCCGGCACCGATGTGGCCCCGGCGGCCGAGGAACCAGCCGAGGAGCCGGAGGATGGGCTGACCAACGCCGAGCGTCTGCGCCCGCGGTACAGCGATGAGCGCGTGTGGTTCGATTTTCGGGATCGCCCGCTCTACGGCGACCGGCTGGCGCGGTACGCCCGGGCGGACAGCGCCGTACGCAGCATCCTCAGTGGCTGGCTCGACAGCCTGGCCCTGGATGCCGAGCAGCGGCAGAAAGCCATGGATTGGACCGCGGGCGAAGGGGACGAGCGTTGGGGAGTCTCGAACGAAGGGCTGCACCTCGGGAAGATCACGAT
>JBDHIQ010000253.1:0-2955 GCA_039587395.1 Gemmatimonadota bacterium | reverse complement strand
TGACGCTTGGCCTCCACACGCTGGTCCACAGCATCCCGGGTGAAACCGTGGAAGCCATCGTGGCTGTCGGGGTCATGGCAAACGTCGCATACACGCTTGGCTCCATTGTCGAGGTCACGGTCAACCACGTCTGGGGCAGGAAAGTGCTGCCGCTGGGCCCAATGCTGTTCCGTGAGGGGCTGTTATTCTCCGTGGGCCTTACGCTCATCCTGCCGACAATCATCCTCACTGCGGGTGCGATCGCCAGGATCATGGGCTGGGTCTTCGCAGCGTAACCGCGAGCAGTTCGCCGGGCTCCCCCGGGGCAACGTCGCTTGCCGCTCCCCTGCCCATGGAACAGCTTTCAGACGTGGACACTCTGAGCTGACACTTTCCCCGGGGCGGTTCTCCGATGGCTCCAAGTTTGGATAGTCTCGAAGCGGCACTCGCGGACCGTTACCGGATCGAGCGGGAGCTCGGCGAAGGCGGCATGGCCACGGTCTACCTGGCCGACGATCTCCGCCACGAGCGCCAGGTGGCGCTCAAGGTGCTCAAGCCCGAGCTGGCCGCGCTCCTGGGTGCCGAGAGGTTCCTGTCCGAGATCAAGACCACGGCCGCGCTGCGGCACCCGCACATCCTGCCCCTGTTCGATTCCGGGGAGGCAGGCGGGTTCCTCTTCTACGTGATGCCGTACGTGGAGGGCGAAACCCTCAGAGACCGGCTCCGCCGGGAGGGCGCACTCGAGGTCAGCGAGGCCCTCGCCATCACCCGCGACGTAACCCAGGCGCTCGACTACGCTCACGGCCAGAGCGTGATCCACCGGGACGTGAAGCCCGAGAACATCCTCCTCGGGGACGGCGGAGCCGTGGTGGCGGACTTCGGAATCGCGCTGGCCGTCTCGGAAGCGGGAGGTGAGCGCCTCACGGAGACCGGACTGTACTTGGGTACACCCACGTACATGAGCCCGGAGCAGGCCACCGGGGAGTCGGACGCGACCCCGGCGTCCGACGTGTACTCCCTCGCGTGCCTGCTCTACGAGATGCTGTCGGGCGAACCGCCGTTCGCCGGTGCAACCCTGGGGGCCGTGCTGGCCAAGGTCGTAAGCGAGACCCCACCACCCATTCGCACCGTTCAGCCCGATGTATCGAGCGACATCGAAGCGGCGATTGTCCGCGGGCTCGCGAGGCTGCCGGAGGAACGGTTCCAGACCGCGGCCGAGTTTGCCGGTGCGCTTGGGCCGACGCCGGCCGCTGCCCAAGCCAGAGCGGGCATGTCCCCACGCCGCAGGCAGATGTTCATTGGAGGCGCCGTGGTCGGGGTACTGCTGCTCGCGATCGCGAGCGTGAGCCTCTATCGCCAGCTCGCGGACCAGAGATGGGTTCGCCAGGTAGCGATCCCGGAGATCGAGAGGTCTCTATCGGAGGGGTTCGGCGTTGAGGCTTTCCATACCGCCCTGGAGGCTCAGCGGATTGCGCGCGACGATCCATCGGTGCTGCGCCTGCTGGAGGCGTCGTCGCTGCCGGTCAGCGGTGACACCGAACCGACCGGCGTCTCCGTCTCCTACCGGGGGTACTCGGCGACCGACAGCGTGTGGCATACGGTCGGGCTCACGCCGCTCGAGGAGGTCCGCTTCCCCGACGCGTATCTGAGACTGAGGCTCGAAAAGGAAGGCTACGAGCCTCTGGAGTTGGCCTTCCACCCGTTCTTCGGCCTGAACGTAGCGCTGGTTCCGCAAGCGGCGAATGGCGAGCCCGAGGTCTCCATCCCTTCCGGTAGCTGGAGCTACACGACCCCGGAGCCAGTCGCCATAGACGGCTTCTTCCTGGACAAGTTCGAGGTCAGCAACGCCGCGTTCCAGGAGTTCGTCGAAGCGGGCGGTTACCGCGAGGCGCGGTATTGGACCGAGCCGTTCGTGCGCGGCGGCGATCCGCTCACCTGGGAGGAAGGGATCGCGCTCCTCGACGACGCGACAGGACGCCCGGGGCCGGCGACATGGGAGCTCAGCCGGTATCCGGAGGGCGAAGCCGATCATCCCGTCCGGGGGGTCAGCTGGTACGAGGCCGCCGCGTACTGTGGGTTCGCAGGCAAGCGGCTACCTACGTTCTACCATTGGAGACACGCAGCCGGGCTCGACATCTTCGACGACGTTCTCGAATACAGCAACTTCTCCGGCGAGGGGCCGGAACCAGCCGGCTCGAGGGGTGGACCCGGACCGTACGGAACGCTCGATCAGGCCGGAAACGTGAAGGAATGGACGTGGAATTCTACGGGTGATGGTCTGCGGTACATCCTGGGCGGGGCGTGGAACGAGCCCAAGTACATGTTCCAGGATCCCGACGCCCGTGACCCGCTCGCCCGAGACGAGACACACGGTTTCCGCTGTGCGCGATACGACAGCGCCCCGGACTCTCCGCTGACCGCGGCGATTGCCTTTCCCTACATCGATTTCAACGAGATCGAGCCGGTGGACGACGCCACGTTCGCCACCCTGGCCAACTTCTTCGCCTACGACCGGAGACCGCTCGACTCCCGGGTGGAAGCCGTGGACAGCACCAGTGAGTGGCGCCGGGAAACGGTGAGCTTCAACGCCGCCTACGGGGGTGAGCGCGTGCTGGCGCACATGGCGGGGGTCGATGCGCTGCGTTTGTCATCGAGCGAGAACCTGGCCGAGTGGCAACTGCTGAGCTTCATCCCGAAGAGCGGCCGGGCGCTGGTATTCCCGATCTATAAGGGCACGTACGAGCGACGATATGAGCGGCAACCGGGGAGCATCGCGCGGCGCGAGTACACCGTCTGGGTGACGCAGGATCTCAACCGCGCGGTGGACTACATCGCGGAGCGAGCCGACCTGGATGTGGAGAAGCTCGGGTATATGGGCATCAGCTATGGCGCCGAGTGGATGATCCCGCTCACCATGGAGCCGCGATTCGCGGCAGCCTCGCTGATCGGGGCCGCGTACGACGCGCAATGGATGGC
>JBDHIQ010000062.1:0-12785 GCA_039587395.1 Gemmatimonadota bacterium | reverse complement strand
CTTCCAACCCGGTTTCGCCGCTCCGTATCGCCGTTTTGGGCCCCCTGGCAGCCCTTTTCGGGCCGATCCAGGTCGGGACATTCTTGGACATTTCGGACCAAAGTGTCTCGAATTCGCGATCCGCTAACATCAACGCGTGTCGGCTGATACGTACGCGGCGTACGAAATTGTACGTACACCGATTACCTCACACAACCCCCCGGGTTCCACTCTCCCGATCCAGACTGCCGGCCAGGCGCAGTGCGGCCGGGATCGGCCGTCGGTGGGCGCCGATCGTGTGGGGAAAATCCCTACAAGATCGACCCCGAAAGCCCCACACAAATGGGTGGGGGTTCCCCAATAGACGGGGTGGTCAGGCCGTCTCTATGTTACGGGAGCGCCCGCGCGGAGCCGCACCCCGCCGAAGTGAGACGCGGCGTCCCGCCCGGGAACCTTTCCGATTGTATCTGCGCGTCGACCGGAGGTGGCCATGTTTTCACCGTCCACTCACCCGTGGTCCCGGGACGAGACGCTGGGAGAGCATCTCGAGCAGCGAGGAGTGAGCCGTAGAGAGTTCCTCGTATTCTGTGGCGAGATGGGAGCGATTCTCGGCCTCGGCACCATGCTGACCCCCACGATCGCCAGCGCGCTGGCCCAGCAGAAACGGCCCAGCGTGATCTGGATTCAGCTCCAGGAATGCACCGGTTGCGTCGAGAGCGTGATCCGGACCGCGGAGCCGACCATCGGTGACCTGGTCCTGGACATGATCTCGCTGGACTACAGCCACACGCTGATGGCGGCGTCCGGTGACGCGGCGGAGGGGGCGCTCCATGCAGCCATGGAGGAGAACCACGGCCAGTATGTCCTGGTGGTCACCGGCTCGGTCCCGCTCAACGAGAACGGGATATACACAACCATCGCCGGCCGCACGGCCAAGGTGATCCTGGAGGAAGCGGCGGAGGGAGCGGCGGCGATCCTGGCGGTCGGCGCCTGCGCCCACTTCGGGAGCGTGCAGGCGGCCAGCCCGAACCCGACCGGAGCGGTGGGTGTCGATTCCATCATCAAGAACAAGCCGGTGGTCAACATCGCCGGCTGCCCGCCAATCGCCGACACGGTCACGGCCACGGTCGCCCACTTGCTGACCTTCGGCCGGGTACCGGAGCTGGACTATGACGGCCGTCCGCTGTTCGCCTACGGGAAGCGGATTCACGACCAGTGCCAGCGGCGGGCCCACTTCGATGCGGGACAGTACGTCGAGCAGTTCGACGACGACGGCGCTCGGCGCGGCCTGTGCCTCTACAAGGTGGGCTGCAAGGGACCGGCCTGCTTCTCTCCCTGTCCCATCTTCCAGTGGAACACGCGCACCAGCTGGCCCATCGGGGCGGGACACCCCTGCATCGGCTGCACCGAGCGCAACTTCTGGGACACTATGAGCCCCTTCTACGAGCGGATGCCGGACGTGGCCGGCTTCGGCGTCGAGAGCACCGTCGATAGCATCGGACTCGGGCTGGCCGTGGGAGCTACGGCCGGCGTGGCCGCGCACGGGATCGCCACGGCGGTCCACCGGACGCGCCTGCGGGCCCGGGGCGAGCTCCCGATCGTGAACGAGCCGGTCGAGCCGGCGGGCGGAGAGGAGGGTTCCGATGGCTAGAGTCGTCGTCGACCCGATCACGCGGATCGAAGGACACCTCCGGATCGAGGTACAGGAGGAGGGCGGCCGGATCGCGGACGCCTGGGCCTCTTCAACCCAGTTCCGAGGGATCGAGATCATCATGGAGGGCCGCGATCCGCGTGACGCGTGGGCGTTCACCCAGCGGATCTGCGGTGTGTGCACCGTCGTGCACGCCATCGCTTCCTGCCGCGCAGTGGAGGATGCGCTGGACATCGAGATCCCCCCCAACGCGGAGATCATCCGGAACCTGGTCCACGGCATGCAGACGGTGCAGGACCACGTGATCCACTTCTACCACCTGCACGCACTGGACTGGGTGGATGTGGTGAGCGCCCTGTCGGCCGACCCGGCCGCCACGGAGCAACTATCCAGGGCCGTATCGCCGTGGCCCAACAACTCGGCGGACTATTTCGCGGAGATCAAGAGTCGGCTGGATCAGTTCGTCTCGACGGGACAGCTGGGGATCTTCACCAACGGCTACTGGGGCCACCCGGCGTACAAGCTCCCGCCGGAAGCCAACCTCATGGCGGTGGCGCACTACCTGGAGGCCCTGGACTGGCAGCGGGACGTGATTCGCCTGCATACGGTCTTCGGGGGGAAGAACCCGCACCCGAACTTCCTGGTCGGCGGCATGGCCTCGGCCATCAACCTGGAGAGCACCGCGACGATCAACGCGGAACGGCTCACCGACATCTACAGCATGATCCGGAAGGCCCGGCAGTTCGTGGAGCAGGTGTACTGGCCGGACCTGGTCGCCATCGCGGGCTTCTACAAGGAGTGGGCCGGCATCGGCGGCGGCGTGGGCAACTACCTGACTGTGGGCGAGTACCCGGAGACCGGCTCGCGGGACGTGGATTCCCTGTATTTCCCGCGCGGCATAATCCTGGACAAGAACCTTGCCGAAGTCGTCCCCTACGATCACGAGATGGTGAAGGAGTACATCACCAGCTCGTGGTACGAGTACGAAGGCGGCGACGAGGTCGGCCTGCACCCGTTCGAGGGTGAGACAAAGGCCCGTTACACCGGTCCCGAGCCCCCGTGGACATTCCTCTCGGATCACGACAAGTACACCTGGATGAAAGCGCCGCGCTACGATGGGCGTCCCATGGAGGTCGGGCCCCTGGCCCGCATGCTGGTCGCGTACGCCAGCGGTCACGCCGACGTGCAGGAGCTGGTGGGTGAGGCGCTGGGAAGGCTCGAGGTGGGGCCGGAGGCGCTGTTCTCCACGCTGGGCCGGACCGCGGCGCGAGGGATCGAGACGGTGCTTCTGGCACGGCGACTGGAGGACTGGTACGGGGCACTGGTCGCCCGGATTCGGGGTGGCGACACGAGCACTTTCAACCAGCAGAACTGGGATCCATCCACCTGGCCGGCGTCCGCGCAGGGTTACGGCTATCTGGACGCGGCGCGTGGAGCGCTGGGCCACTGGGTGCAGATCCAGAACGGACGGATCTCGCGGTATCAGTGCGTGGTCCCCAGCACCTGGAACTGCTCGCCGCGCGACGGCGAGGGACAGATGGGTCCGTACGAGGCCTCGCTGGTGGACAATCATCCTCTCGTGGACCCGGAACGGCCTATCGAGATCCTGCGCACCATCCACTCCTTCGATCCCTGCATGGCGTGCGGGGTCCACGTCCTTGATGCGGAGGGCCGGGAGGTGACCCGGGTGAAGGTGCAGTAATGGCTACTTCGGAGACAGACTTCATCGTCACGGGCGCCGACGTCGCCAGCAAGCCGCACAGGTACCGGTGGATAGACCTGTGGTCGTGGTCGCTCCGGATCACCCACTGGATCTGCGTGGTGGCCTTTCTCTTCCTCATCGTGACGGGGCTGTATATCGGGACGCCGTGGTTCAGCACCGGCGGCGAGGCCAGTTCGCATTACATGATGGGGCGAATGCGCTTTCTGCACTTCGTAGGCGCCGGCTGGTTGGTGGCCGCGGCAATGGTGCGCACGTACCTGTTCTTTTTCGGCAACAAGTACGAGCGCTGGCGGGCGGTCCTGCCGTTCACGATGCGCGACTGGCGGAACTTCTTCCGGACCGTGAAGGCCTACATGCTGGTCCGAACCGAGAGGGCTCCCCACTTCCTGGGTCATAATCCGATGGCCCAGGGCGCCTACTCGGCTATCTACCTGGCGTCGGCGTTCATGGTGGTCACGGGCTTCGCGATGTACGGGCAGGCGGACCCGAACGGCTTCTTCTACGGGGCCTTCGGTTGGGTAATCCCGATGATGGGCGGGGCTCAGAACGTCCACTTCTGGCATCATTCGATGATGTGGGTCTTCGTGATCTACATCCCTGTCCACGTCTACTTCTCGCTGCGCGCGGACGTCACTGAGAAGCAGGGCCTGATCTCCTCGATGATCACGGGCGGCAAGTTCGTCCGGAAGAGCCTGGAGTACGAAGACGAGTAAGCCTCCGAAGCGGTGGACCCGCGGCCGGTGTCACCCCCCGTGCGCCGGCAAGGAGGCAACCCCCTGATGAGCCGGGCTCCCAACTACGGGACGGTGGTCATCGGGGTGGGCAGTCCTCTCATGGGTGACGACGGCCTGGGTCTCGTCGCCCTGGAGGCCCTGCGTGCCGGCTGGCGCCTCGATCCGCACGTGGAGCTGATCGACGGCGGCACCTGGGGCATGAACCTGCTGCCGTTCATCGAAGGAGCGGAGCGGCTGCTGTTCCTGGACGCCGTCGATGCGGGTCTCCCCCCCGGCTCGCTGATCTCCATGGAGCGCGACGAGCTTCCACGTTTCTTCGCGCTCAAGCTGTCCCCTCATCAGATCGATCTCCGCGAGGTACTGGCTCTGGCCGAGTTCCGTGGTACGCTTCCCAAACACACGGTCGCGCTCGGGCTGCAGCCGGAACGGGTTGAAATGTCCACCCGGCTCAGCTCCGCCGTGAGCGACGCGCTGGACCATCTGGTGGAGGCAGCCATCGATCGCCTGAAACTCTGGGGGCACACGGTCCAGGCTTCGGTCCCCGCAGAGGGCTCGTAGCGGCGTAGCGGTCCCGTCGTAGCCGATTCGGGTCCACCTGGGGCGTGTCCCGCTCTCCCCCCGAACCGTGTAGCTTGTCAGAGGCTGCCTGTGCGGTCCCACTCCAACAAGCGGAGTCTTTGTTCTTGCACGAGATGAGCATCGCCCTGGAAGTGTGCCGAATCGCCGAATCGCACGTAGACCAGAGCGAGCTGGCCAGCGTGATCGAGGTGGGGGTCCAGGTGGGAGACGATGCGGGGGTCGAGGTGGACAGTCTGGAGTTCTGTCTCGAGGCCCTGCTGTCGCACCCGCCGTTCGGCCGGGCCCGGCCGTGCATAGAGCGCACCACGGGCGATGTGCTGCGTGTGAGTTACCTGGAGGTAGACGATGGCGATCCGGACGATTGAAGTCCGAGAGAAGGTAATGGCGAAGAACGACCAGCTGGCGGAGGACGTCCGGCGCCGGCTAGCCGAGCACAACGTACCGGCGTTCAACCTCGTTTCCTCTCCCGGCGCGGGTAAGACGCTCCTCCTGGAACAGACGCTGGACGCCCTCGGGGACCGGCTCCGGATGGCGGTGATGACCGGCGATGTGCAGACGCAGAACGACGCGGAGCGCCTCGCGGCCCGCACCGACCGGCTGGTTCAGGCTGTCGTGACCGGCGGCGCCTGCCACATGGACGCCCGGCAAGTCAGCAGCGCGCTGGATTCCATCGATCTGGAGGACGTGGACCTGCTGTTCATCGAGAACGTGGGCAACCTGGTCTGTCCTGCCAGCTGGGATCTCGGGGAGGCGGCGAAGATCGTCATCTTCTCCGTCCCGGAAGGAGAGGACAAACCGGTCAAGTATCCCAAGATGTTCCGGATGGCGCAGTACGCCGTGATCAACAAGATCGACTTGCTGCCCTACGTGCCGTTCGACGTGGACAGGGCGGTGGAGTACGCGCGCAGCGTGAACCCCGATCTGAAGTTCTTCCTGACATCAGCGCTCACCGGAGAGGGCCTGGACGAGTGGTACCAGTTCCTGGAGGCACAGGCCGCGGGCTGACTACGAACCGGACTCCGGTAGCTCGCACTCGCAGGAAGCGGCCGCCTCTATCGGCAGCTGAAAGGCACGAATGGGGTGCCGCGGGTCTTCCACTCCCTTGCACTGGGCCACGGCCGCCATCACGCGCAGCGCGTCCGACTCCGAGGCCATGGCCATGATCATCCGCGACTGGTAAGGAGCCACTTCGCCATACCACCCCGTCGCGATTCCCGGGCCCATGCCCTCGATGGACAGCCGGCTGTACGTGCCGACACCCGCGTCGGTTATCAGGCGTGCCACACACACCTCGTCATCTTCCAGGTACATCAGGATCAGCAGTTTGAAGCTCATGCCGTGGACTCCTCGCTTGCCGCCGGCGCTTCCGGCTGCCGACGTACCAGATAGTAGATCCCCGGGACCACGATCAGGGTCAGGATCGTCGAGGCGATCGCTCCCGTGATCAGGGCCACCGCAAGACCCTCGAAGATCGGGTCGAACAGGATTACGAACGCGCCGATCACCACCGTCCCGGCGGTCAACGCGATAGGCCGTGTGCGCACGGCGCCGGCCTCCAGAATGGCCTGCTTGAGCGGTGTACCGGCTGCCAGACGTGCTTCCAGGTAGTCGATCAGCAGGATCCCGTTGCGCACCATGATCCCGGCCAGCGCGATCATCCCGATCATGCTGGTAGCCGTGAAGAAGGCACCGAATATCCAGTGACCGGGGGCAATTCCCACCAGCGTCAGCGGAATGGCGGCCATCATGATCAGTGGGGTCGTCAGCGAGCCGAACCACCCGACGATCAGGACGTAGATCAGGAGCAGTGCGCCCGCGAACGCGATGCCCAGATCGCGGAACACCTCGTACGTGATCTGCCACTCGCCGTCCCACTTCACTACCGGTTGATCCACGGACCCGGGCTGGCGGGTGTACAGCTGGCCCAGGTTCGCTCCGGAGGGGAGCGGAATCTCCGCCAGCTGATCTTTCAGATCCAGAATCGCGTAGGCCGGGCTTTCCGACCCGCCCGCCACCTCCGCGGTCACATACACGACCTGTTGGCCGTTCTTGCGGTCTATCACCTGTGGCGCCAGCTGCTCGCGCGGATCTATCACCTCTCCCACCGGGACCATGTCACCGGCGGCGGAAGCCACGTGCAGCGAGGCAAGACGGTCCACACCCGAGCGCTCTCCCTCCGGCAGCCGAAGCAGTACCGGCACCGCGTTGCGTGACGCCGGGTCCGACAGATACGTCGCCACCTCGCCGGCCAGGGCCAGCCGGAGGGCCCGTGCGACGGAAGCCTTCGGCACGCCGCTGAGCGCCGCCTTCTCCTCGTCGACGGTCAGCCGGATCTCTCGCTGCGGAGATGCCAGGGACCAGTCGATGTCCACCACGCTGGGGTGTTCGCCAAACAGCTCACGAATCCGGGCCGACACTTCCTCGCGCGCCACAGGGTCATCTCCATAGACCTCGGCGACCAGGGTGGACAGGACCGGCGGACCGGGGGGGACCTCCACCACCTTGGCGCGCACGTCCACGTCAAAGCTTCGTGCGGCCTGTTCCACCAGCGGGCGAACCCGGAGCGCGATCTCGTGGCTCTTTGCCTTCCGTTCCGACTTGTCCACCAGGTTGACCTGGATGTCGGCCACATTCTGTCCGCGCCGGAGATAGTAGTGCCGGATGAGGCCGTTGAAGTTGAACGGCGCGGCCACCCCGACGTAGATCTGCACGTCGGAGACCTCCTCGACGCCCTGCAGCGAGCGACTGATTTCCAGCGCCACGGCCGACGTGTTCTCCAGCGGGGTGTTCTCCGGCATGTCGATGATGATCTGCATCTCGTTCTTGTCGTCGAACGGGAGCATCTTCACCGGCACGGCCCTAATTATGAACAGGCCCGCGGAAAGAACCAGCAGCAGCGTGATGCCGGCCAGAGATCCCAGCAGCCAGCGGGGCCGGTCCAGGAGTGGCTCCATCAGGCCCCTGTAGGCCCGGTAGATCAAGGTCTCTTCCAGTACATAGGTCTGCTTGTGCTCGTCCGACTTCCCGGTCCCGTCCTCCTCTTTCTGGTGCTGCCGGCTGAGGAGTTGAAAGGCCAACCACGGGGCCCCGATGAAGGCGACCAGAAGCGAGAAGCTCATCGCGAGCGTGGCCCCGATCGGCATGGGGCTCATGTAGGGGCCCATCAAGCCCGACACGAACAGCATCGGAAGTACGGCCGCGATAACCGTCAGCGTGGCCAGAATGGTCGGATTCCCTACCTCGTCTACAGCCGCGCGGGCGGCAGCGCGGAGTGGCCTGTCCCGCATGGAGAAGTGACGGTGCATGTTCTCGACGACGATGATCGAGTCATCGATGACGATCCCCGTAACGAAGATCAGGGCAAACAGCGTGACGCGGTTCAGCGTGTAGCCAAACACCCTGTAAACGAACAGGGTGAGAGCGAATGTCACCGGGACGGCCGTCATCACGACGACGGCGCTGCGCCAGCCCATGGCCAGGGCGACGACGACTCCGACTGCCAGGATGGCCAGCAGCAGGTGGAGCTGCAGCGTGACCACCTTTTCGCGCGCTGTCTCGCCATAGTTGCGCGTGATATGCGAGTGGACCGCGTCGGGTATGACCCGGCCGTGGAGCCCCTCCAGTTTCGCCTCCAGGGCATTGCCCAGGCGGGTGGCATCGGCGCCGGGGCGCTTCGACACGGCGATGGTGACCATGGGAGCCAGAGGCCCTGCGGGGGCGCCGTGGAAGGTGTAGCTCGTCACCTCGCCCGGGCCATCCACCACGTCGGCCACGTCGTTGACGCGCACGATACGGCCGTCGCGAACGTCGACCACAACGGACTCGACGTCGCGGGCCGATGTGAGGAACGAACCGGCCTTGATCCGAACCACCTGGTCCGATCTGGTGAACTCGCCGGCGTCCAGGCTGGTGTTGGCCGCGCGCAGCCGTTCGGCCAGCTGTCCCGGATCGATCCCGTAGGCTGCCAGACGATCCGGCAGGAGCTGGACCCGGATCTCCCTTGGTTCCCCGCCAATGAGCTCCACATCCCGGACATCGGGCACGTTGAGCAGGGCGACGCGGATCTCGTCGGCCAGCGTTCTGAGAGCGGCATGGTCCTTCCCGCGACCGGTCAGCGTGGCCGTGAAGAACGGGACGTCATCGATCGACACCGTACGAACCAGAGGCATCTGGAAGTCCGGCGGCATTCGGTCCGCGTACTTGAGCAGCGTGGAGTACAGGCGCACCAAGCTTTCCTCCATGTTGCGGCCTACCTGGTAGCGCACGGTAACCAGACCGATCCCCTCCTCGGCATGGCTGTAGACGTATTCCACCCCCTCGATCCCGGACACCACGTTCTCGAGCGGAATCAGCACGCGGTTCTCGATCTCCGCGGGCGAGCGCCCCGGCATCGGCAGGAAGAGATCCGCCACCGGCACGATGATCTGTGGCTCCTCCTCCGACGGCATTGTGAGCACGGAGTACAGACCGATGCCCAGGGCCGCCGTCAGCAGGAGAGGTGTCAGCTTGGAGCCGATGAACCGGTCGGCAATCCTCCCGGCGAATCCGGTCTTCATCCGCCCGCTCCTTCCGTGGTAGCTGCGGCCTCCCGGGTCACGGTGCCAACCGGTTGACCGTCCACCAGGTTCGATACGGGACGCCGCACCACGCTGGCGTCGCCCGGCAGTCCGGCCAGGACCTCGATCTCGGAGCCGCGGCGGAGACCGGTTCGGATCCAGTTGAGCCGCAGCTCTTCGCCATCGAGCGTGAACACGCCGGTCAGCTGACCGCGGCGTACCAGAGCATCCTGTGGAATCCACCGGCCCTGTGGCGTCTCACCCTCCAGCTCGAGCCGGACGAATGTTCCAGGCAGCAACCGGGCACCCGAGTTCTCGGCCAGGTGCGCTTCCAACCGGAAGCGCCGGCTGGCCCGGTCGAGGGCAGGCGAAATCCGGGTCACGGAGGCTTCGTATGAGAGCCCGCTCGCGGGGTCGACCACGCGCAGCGGATCGCCCGTCTCCAGGCTTCTCTCGAGCTCGCCCGGGAGATCGGCGACGATCTTGATCGACCCTTCGGCAACGATAGTCAGCACTGAAAATCCGGGCGTTGCCAGATCGCCGGGCTCGGCAAACCGGCGGGTGATCACTCCGGAAAACGGGGCGCGCAGCACCGCGTACGACAGTTGTGCTTCCGTCTCCGTCAGCGAGGCGGTCGCCATCTCGAGGCGGGCAACGGCGTCATCCAGCTCCTGCGGAGTCGCCGCGCCATCCGCCTCGAGTGACTGAATTCGATCATGCCACTGCCGGGCCTGCCGCTCCGCTGCCCCGGCTCTGCTGATCCGGGCTTCCACGTCGACAGCATCCAGCAGCACCAGGAGATCGCCTCTGGTCACCCGGCTGCCCACGTCCCCGTTCACCCTGACGATGGTTCCGGCCATTCTGGTGGCCAGATCGGCCTTCCGGGCCGCTCTCACCTCCGCCGGGAACCGTGCGACATCCGGTTGCACCACCGGCGCAGTTACGACCACGTTTGCGGGTTCTCCGTCCGCAGCCATCGCGCCCGGTTCGCCGCGGTCACAACCGGCCAGCAGCGGCGTGACCAGGAGCACCAGTAGAATCCAACGTGTCTGTTTCATTGACTTGCCTCTATGTCGTGTGGGATTGACTGCGATGTGGTGAATTCCAGCCGCGCGGTCGCGATGTGATAGAGTGCCAGTGCGTCGACGGCGCGAGCCTCCATGTCCGTGGCGCGAGCCTCCGCCTGCAGGAGGTCGGCAGGCGTGGCGAGTCCTTCCTCAAATCGACGGCGCATGAGGGTCTGTCCCTCGGTTGCCGCGGCGGCGGCCGCCTGCATGGCGGTAACGGTCTCCAGCGCGGCCTCCACGGCCTGCCGGGCGCGTGCCGCTTCGCTCCGCGCTTCTCGGAGCGAGTGCTCGTAGCGCGTCTCGGCTATCGCCTTCGCTGCCGCTGCTTGATCGCGGCTCGCCAACCGGCCAAGGCCCGAGAACAGGTTCCAGCGCACGAGAAAACCGACGCTCCAGTTGGTGCCGTCTGAGCGAAAAGCCTCGGAAGCATGGCTGGAGAAGCCGGCGAACGCGTCGAGAGCGGGCAGCAGGGTCATATCGGAGCGCTTCTTCTCCGCAGACGCCTCCGCCTCCAGGGCGGCCAGCATCCGTACGTCGGAGCGGGCCGCGGGATCGAAACCCGGCGTGGACAGCGGTACCGCCTCAGGGAGCGTGTCGGTCGGCACGGGCACCGTTCCGGCGGCCCAGCCCAGCTGCAGCGCCAGCAGCTCCCGACTCTCGTCACGCCGGCGGGTGGCGTCGATGCGACGGGCCGTGGAGGCCAACAGCTCCGCCTCCGCCTGCCGCAACTCCGCAAGGGTGAGCAGTCCGCGATCGTGCCGCGCCTGGAAGCGTTCCAGCGTTGCGCTTGCTGCACGCTCTCCCGCCCGGGCGGTGCGCAGTCCTTCCTCTGCAGCCAGCACGCCATAGTAGAGCGCCTTCGTGCGGAAGATGGTGGCTTCCTCCGTTCGCTCTCGCTCCCACGCAGACGCCTCGCTGCGCTGTCCGGCAGCTCCCTTCCCGGCCCACAGGACGGGATCAAGGACGGACCAGCGCAGCTGGGCGGTGGCCGTCCAGTCGTTGATTGGGGTCGGGTTGTTGAGTGCATCCAGGCTGAAATCGTTCTCTGCGAAGGCCCCCTGCCGAAGCTTGGTGCCGAATGCAAACACGGGGTCGTTGGAGCGGACGAAGCCGGCCCCGACATCCAGCTGCGGGATCAGCGGGCTCAGCGCCGAACGCTCGTTTGCTCGCGTCATGTCCACCCGTGAGGCCGCGATCCGCAGATCCGGATTGCGCGCCAGGGCTTCCTGGACCGCCTGCGACAGGCTCAGAGGTCGCTCAACGGTTTCCTGCGCCCCGGCGGGTCCTGCGGCTGCCAGGGCCGTGAAGGCCATCATGGCCATCCGCCTGGCCGCTCGGTTCACTGTCTGCCTTGACGTTGCTCGCATCTCGATATCCGTGTGTTCATCGGGCCCGTGGTTCGTCCGCAACTTGCTGCCTACGATATATCACTATATAGTTATATTTGTATATGTCAAGGGGCGGGGTGCGGCGGGTCCCTCCGTGTGAGAGGTTGAGGAGTGTGGACTGTTGCCCGGCCGCGAAACGCTGGGAATTGGCGGAGGATGTCCGTAGTGAATGCACAACGCGGGAAAGACGCGACCGTTCGGGAATTTGATGATCCCACGCTCGAGCTCGTGGCGGAGCGATTCAAGACGCTGGCCGAGCCGATGCGCCTCAGGATCTTGAACGCTCTACGGGAGGGCGACAGGACCGTGAGCCAGCTGGTGGAGGACACGGAGGGAAGCCAGGCCAACGTCTCCAAGCACCTGGCGCTTCTCCTAAGCCAGGGAATCGTATCGCGCCGGAAGGAGGGTGTCTTCTCCTACTACGGGATCAGCGATCCGTCCCTGTTTCAGCTGTGTGAACTGGTCTGTCAGAGCCTGGAATCAGGGGCCCGTGGGCGCCAGGCAATCCTGGCCGGGCCGCAGGCAGCCGAGTAGACGAGATCGCGATCGTTTTGGACCCAGCGGTGTAGTCCGTAGCGCGACGGCGCAGGGTGCGCTATAACATTGGCCGGTCACGGGTAACGGCCTCTCAGGGACAAAGATGGAAGGTGGCTTGTGCGTAAAGGAAGACTGTGGATTCTGGCGGGCCTTGTAGCGATCGGCGGAGCCATTACCTGGCTGGTCGCCGGCGGGCTGAGCGAAAATATGGTGTTCTTCCTGACTCCGACGGAGCTGCAGGCAAGGGCTGCGACTGTGTACGGGTCTCCGCTTCGGCTGGGCGGGCAGGTGAAACCGGGCTCGGTGGACTGGAATCCGGACAGCGGTTCCCTCCGTTTTGTAATCACGGACGGGCAGGAGGAGATCGACGTGCAGAGCACGGGAGCGCCGCCCGCCATGTTCAGCGACAAGATCGGCGTCGTCGTCGAAGGGACCTACTCGGAGGATGATGTCTTCCACTCGACCAACGTCATGGTCAAGCACTCCAACGAATACAGGCCGCCGGAGGAAGGCGAGCACCCCAAGGAGATCTACAAGTCCCTGGTCGAGGACAACGGATGATGCCTCGAGC
>JBDHIQ010000252.1:0-3461 GCA_039587395.1 Gemmatimonadota bacterium | reverse complement strand
GGCTGTTTAACGAGGCACCGAGAACCTCGGCACGCTACCGCGGCTTCCGACTCACGCGTCGAAGCCTTGTCGCCCCCTTCTGTTCCCATCTGGACAGAGCAAGCGGCGCGCCACTGCGCGCCGCTCAGGACCCAACTATGGAATCTGTAACCGTTACCCTGCCCGTCGTCAAAGGGTTCCAACACTTTGACAGCGTTCAACCGGGGCCGATATACTCAAAAAATGCTGCAAAACCACGCGAAGCGCGACCGCGCCGTGACGACATAAGACAGCTCCGCCGCTACCGGGAGGAGATCGTATAAATGCTACTCAGAGATTTCTTTGCTACCGAGACCGTAAAGCTGGATCTGGAAGCCGACACCAAGGACGAGGCCCTCAAGGAGCTCATCGCGCTGTTCGGACTCGACGACAAGTCTGAGGGCATCCTCTTCAAGATGCTCAAGCGACGCGAAAACCTGGGTTCCACGGGTATTGGGAGGGGCATCGCGATCCCTCACTGCCGATCGCTGGTGGTCAACCGCCTGCGAGTCGCGTTTGGCCGTAAGAGCTCCGGGCTCGATTTCAAGGCCATAGACGAGAAGCCCGTTCGCTACATCTTTCTCATCGTGGCGCCACCCCTGGAAGTCTCGAATCAGTATCTGCCGGTGCTGGGGAAGATCGCGCAGTTCGGGAAAGACCCGCAGGCGCCGAGGACTTCATCGCGCTGCTGGAGCAGAAAGGGATGTGAGCATGCATGCCCAGCTCGAGCTTCTTCTGGAGATGCAGGATCTGCACAGCCAGATGGACGGGCTGCGCGAAGGGAACATGCGCGAGGTCGAATCCGACCTGTTCGACATGAACATCGATGACGCCATCGAGCTGATCGCGCAGAAGCTGGTCGAGTTGGAGGATCGCCTGGATTCCGAGGTACGCGGTCGCTACAGGCAGATGAACCAGAAAGGGCTCAAGACGGTGGTCCCGGTCCTGGCCGGGATCTGCTACGGGTGCTTCATGGCGGTCCCCACTTCCTGGTCTTCCGCCGAGCGAAACCAGCGGATCGAGTTCTGCGAGAACTGCGGCCGCTTCCTGTATTACGTCGACTGACCGGCCTCCGGCATATCGGCCAGCACGCGGCCTTCTCCGGTTCTGCGGGTGATCCCCTCCCGGTCCAGGTACTCCAGCATCGGAATCAGGAACTTTCGCGAGACCCCGAACTCCTCCTTGAAGATGGTGGGGGTCCCGGTCCGTCCGTCCGCTAGCATGGCTCGCACGCGGCCAATCAGCTCCCCCGCCGTATCAGACGTCACGTAGAGTTCCGCGTTGAGCGGTACGATCGCCCCTTCTTCCCGCAGGAGAAGCAGCAGATCGTGCAGCACGTCGCGATCCACCTGGAGCTCGCGCGCTAACTCCGGCACCGTCGGAGGCTCCAGCCGTCGTGTGGCCAGGATGTCCCGCAAGCGAAGCTTGGCTTTGGTCTCCTCCCCGGACAGGCTGGGCCGATGATCGGGCCGCCGCACCCTGGGGCCCAGGATCTCCAGCCGCTTCATCTTATCCAGGCGATTCAGGGTATCGTCCACCAGTTCCGGGGCCAGTCGCTGGCTGCATGCGGCGCGCAGGGAGCCGAGAGACACCGCGGAGGCCCGGCGGTCACGTGCCTGGAGCGCGTCCAGCTCGGCAAGCATCGCCTCTTCCGCTTCCACGAGGCTCCGCTCCGCAAACCAGTTTCCGCCCAAGCGAACGGAACCCGTGGAGCCACGCTCGGACAGGGCCTTGATCCTCCCCTCCGCGAGACCGGTCACGATGGGCAGTTGCGTCCGGGCTACGCCGCGGCCTCCGCCTTCCTCGATGGCGGCGGCAAGAGCCTCGGAGTCGGAGCCCCTGAGGATCCGCTGCCAGCTGTCCGTCCTCACATCGCGAAGCGCGGCCGGTGATACATCCACGACCTGCCCTCCCCCAATAGTCGTCACGGGAGAGTAGAACCTGAGGACCAGGCGGTCCCGTACCCTGGCCACGAGCGGCTCTTCCAGCTTGAGGATCCCCCACCCGTCCTGTCCGGGAGCCAACGAGTCCCCTTCCAGGAGAAGCACCCGGGCCATCACTTCACGCGTTCCCAGATAGACGCGCAACCGCTGGTCGTGCTCGACACCCCGGCCGGCGTGAGCCAGCAACTGGAGGTGCGCGCCGATTCGCCGCGTGGGTTGCCACGCAGCATCGCTTACCAGGACGCTGCCCCGACGGACCTGGTCCGCTTCCAGACCCACCAGCGCAAGGGCACAGCGGCGGCCAGCCTCCACACCGGGGCGCGCTTCATCGTGTACCTCCAGAGCCCGTACTCGCGCGCTGAGATCGGCCGGCAGAACCCGGACTTCGTCACCCACTTGCACGCGACCACTCCATACGGTGCCCGTAGCCACCGTTCCAGTGCCCCGAATGCTGAACGCCCGGTCGACGGGAAGACGAAACAGGTCTTCCTGGGCCCGTTCGGCGGTGGAATCCACTTCCGAGCGTATCGCCTGGCGAAGCTCCTCCAGGCCGGTGCCCGTCGTTGCCGACACGTGGACTACGGGCCACTCTTCATGGCCGAGGATTTCCCGCAGTGTCTCACGGCTGGCCTCCTCCGCAAGCTCCAGCCACTCCCGGTCCACCCTGTCGCACTTGGTCAGGGCTACCACACCGCGCTCGATTCCGAGCAACCGGGCGATGGCGAGATGCTCGAGAGTCTGCGGCATAGGGCCTTCATCCGCGGCAATCACCAGCAGCAGCAGATCGATGCCCGTCGCACCCGCCAGCATGTTCTTGAGGAAATCCTCGTGGCCGGGAACATCCACGAGACCGGTCTCCACGTCGTCGTCCAGGCGCAAGCGGGCAAACCCGATGTCGATGGTCAGACCGCGCTCTTTCTCTTCTCTCCACCGATCGGTCTGAATGCCGGTGAGAGCCTCGACGAGGGTAGTCTTCCCGTGATCCACGTGACCGGCCGTACCGACGACGATTCCTTTCATGGAAGCTCGGCCAGGAAGGGGAGCGACTTGAGCGTGGCGCCTTCGGCCATGTGATAGCGGATGTAGTCGGCCAGGAGCCTGCCCTGCCCCGGCGTGACCTCTCCATCCAGACGACCCGCCGTGAGCCGCACGAGGCTCTCCAGTTCCGCCGGCGAAACCGTGCGTCCGTGGGGAGCGCAGCGAGCACAGCGCATGCCTCCCGCCGCAAAGTCGAAGCGTGCCGATTGACCGGATCCGATCGGCTTCTGGCAGTCCAGACAGCTTTCCAGGTCAGGCGCGAAGCCCAGGATCGAGACCAGTCGCCAGACCGTGGCCAGCGCGGCCGCTGGAACTGACTCTGCCGGGACGTCCACCAAATCGTCCAGGCCGCTCGCCAACGCGTCGTACAGATGGTCGTCCCTGTGCTCCGGGGCGAGACGCATGATGAGCTCACACAGAACGGATCCACCCGCAAAACGATCCAGGTCGCGGCCCAGGCTG
>JBDHIQ010000251.1:0-3620 GCA_039587395.1 Gemmatimonadota bacterium | reverse complement strand
ACCCGGCTTCAGGCCTCATGAGAGCACCTCGCGGACGGCGCGATAGGCCTCGCTGAACGAGGCCTCGGCCATGGCATTGTTCGCGGCGTCGCAGTTGGCGATGGCGATGCGGCCGAAGGGCTGCCGAGCTTTCAGCCACGGGCGCTCCTGCACGGGCCACTCGCTGGTCCACGCTACCCGGTCCGTGGTGGGGTCGTAGCCAAACCCGTAGCCGTGGGGCCAGCGGTTCACGGTGATCGCTTCGATGTCCCGGGCCGGATCGAAGCCGCCGCCGCTCAGCATGCGTCCCAGCTGATCGCGGATCTGGCGCTCGAACTCCTCGAAGGTCGTGGTCTCCAGCTCGGCCATTCCCTCTGTCCACTGCTCCGGCGCCGGCACCCCCGGAGTCAGCGGTACCCGGTACAGCTGCAGCACCATCGGCTCGTCGGGCGTCTGCGGGCAGCGATACTCGCCGATGCTGACCGGATCGCACAGGCCCACGCTGTCGTGATAGCTCCCGGGGCAGAACGCCTCGCGGAGCCCCAGTCTCTGGAAGGCCGTCCAGTTCCGGATCAACACGCTGCTGTACACCTTGGGCGCCTTCAGAGAGTACCGCAGCGCCGTGCGCTGCTCGTCGGGCAGCTCCGGACACAGGTACGGGATCATCGCGTTGTAGCAGGCCAGCACGCAGGAACCGCTTCGAACCTTTTGCGCCTGGCCCGAGCGTACGTACGTGACCTCGACTTCTCTCGAGCTATCGCTGTCCCCCACGTGTCGCACGTGCACGGCCGTGCTGTTCAGCCGGATCCGCACGGGTGCGCCGTCGCGATCCAGCTGCGCGTAATCCACTGGCGCGGGCTCCGCACCAGCATGCGCGCGACCGAAGCCATGCCATCGGGGAAGCGGAAGTACTGGTCGCTGGTGGGCGTCACCACGGGAAAGATGCCCTCGCTCGGGGGCGTGTCGGAGAACCCCATGCCCTGGAAGCCGGGGAAGCCGGTCACGCGGGCCATCTCCGCCGGCAGCTCGTCATTCCCGATCCCCCAGTACCCCTGCCGCCAGGTCCGGAAGTAGGGCAGCACGCCGGCGTCGACCTTGACCAGGTCCGTGAGAAACTGGAGATAGGACATCCGGGTGAGGGCACTCTTCTTCTCCGCCAGCGACTGACCGGGCAGGTAGTCCACCTGGTCCTCGAAGAGACGTGCGATGTCCCTGCGAGCCGGTTCGGAAAGCGGCGTCCTGGCCAGGAACTCCTGCAACCCGACGCCGTTTTGGCCCACCACCAGCCGGTCGGTCCCGAACGTCTCCTCGTCAAAGAAGACGCCGCCTGCGAGCCCCAGCGACGGGTACAGCTCGGCGTCATGAAACTCGGCGTAGCGCCCTACATCGAGGCCGAGCTCGCGGAGCATGGCCCGCGACGGCTCGTCGTAGGCGCTCAGGTCCTCGATGTTGATGGTGCCCCCGTTGGTCAACAGGGTGCGGCCGCCCGACTGGAACTCGTTGCGCGTGGCGTGTCCTCCAAAGTCGTCGCAGTTGTCCAGCACCAGGATGTGCGCCTCGGGACCGACTTGTTTGCGGTAGAAATACGCCGCCGCCAACCCGCTGAGGCCACCGCCCACCACGACCAGGTCGTAGTCCTCGCCCGTCTCGGCTTCCGGCCCCAGGTCGTCCCAGCGCGCCCCGTCGCGCAACGCGTGCGCCACCTCGAACGATCCTTCGTGGCTGCCCCGCATACCCATCGCGCCCGGCGGGTAGTACGCAGTTTCCTGCCCCAGCCCGGATGGGCTCACCGCGGGGGCGCTCTTGGCGGTGGCGCTCTCGGCGGCGGCGCTCTTGGCTCGGGCAGTCGAAACCATCCCTGGACCCGCCAGGGCCGAGCCGGTGATCGCCACTCCCACGCCGCTGAGGAAATCGCGCCGCGTGATGGGGCGACCCATCCCCAGCTCCCGATCGCTTCGCTTCATGAAACGCCTCCTGCGGGAATCCCGGCTACAGCGCGTGCCCGTGGACCCCGCTCAGTAGGTCGTGCGCTCGCGTGGCGTTCAGTAGGTCCCCAGGTCGCCAACCTCGGATTCCACCGCCTCCAGCACCGCCAGGTCACGGACGGCCACTTTCATGGCGTTGTGATCGGGATATAGCGGCCGATCCTCGTCCAGGTACTCCACGTGCCGGCGTACCGCCGCGTGGGCGGCCCGCGTGCCATGACCCGGCGTGAAGTCGCGGAAGTCCAGGGCCTGCGCGGCGGCGATCAGCTCGATGCCCAGGATTCCGTATGCCAGGTCAAGGATCTGCCGCGTCTTGAGCGAGGAGTTCATGCCCATCGACACGAAATCCTCCTGGTCGGCAGCGGCCGGGATGGACTCGATGAACGCTGGAGACGAGAGGATCTTCTGCTCCACGATCTGGGCATCGGCCGTGTACTGACTGAGCATGAGCCCGGAGAACATCCCCGCGCCCTTGGTGAGGAACGGCGGGAGGCCCACCGACAGCGCCGGGTTCGTGAGCCGGTTCATCCGCCGCTCCGACAGCACGCACACCATGGTGATGGCGGCTCCCAGGCAGTCGATCGGCATGCTCACGGGCGTGCCCTGGAAGTTGGCGCCGGTGAGAACCATCTGCTCCTCCGGGAGGAAGATCGGGTTGTCTCCTACGCCGTTCGTCTCGATCTCGATCTGCTCGCGGGTCCAGCGCAGCTGATCGCGCGCCGCCCCGATCACCTGCGGCGTGGAGCGCATGCTGTAGGCGTCCTGGACTTTGACCTTCTCCTTACCGGTGATGAGGTCCGATCCGTCCATGACCTTGCGGAGGTTGGCGGCGGTGGTAATGGCGCCGCGGAACCCGCGCAGCTCGTGCAGCTGCGGCTGGTAGGGTTTCATGTTGGCCTTGAGCGCCTCCAGGGACATGGCGGCCGCAATGTCGGCCTGCTTGAGCCAGCGCTCGGCATCGTAGACCGCCAGCGCGCCGATCCCGTTCAGCAGGTTGGATCCGTTGATGACCGCCAGGCCGTCGCGCGCCTGGAGACCGGGGACCGGTATGCCGGCCCGCTCCAGCGCGACGTGGCCGGGCAGTTGCTCTCCCCCGAAGAACGCCTCGCCCTCGCCCATCATCAGGAGCGCGATCTGGCTCATAGGAGCCAGGTCCCCGCACGCGCCTACGGAGCCCTTCTCGCAGACGACGGGAGTCACGTCGGCGTTGAGCATGGCCACCAGCGTGTCGGTGATCTCGGGCCTGCACCCCGAGTGGCCGTTGGCATGCACGTTGGCCCGCAGCAGCATGGCCGCCCGGACGTGGTCAACCGGGGCAGGCTCGCCGATGCCGGCAGCGTGGTTGTAGATCAGGTAGCGCTGGAACTCGCGCACCTGCTCATCGGTGAGGACCACTTCCGAGAACTCGCCGATGCCGGTGTTGACCCCGTACATGATCTCGCGGGCGTCAATCCGCTCCTCGATGAAGCCGCGGCACACACGAATCCGCTCGACCGCGTCAGGGTGCAGCTCGACCTTCCTGCCACGCCGCGCGACAGCTTCGATGTCTTCAATTGTGAGGGATTTGCCCGTCAGGGTGAGCGCCATCCGTTGCCTCCTTCTGCAGCCCGGGGTCGCTATGAGCAAACACCCGAGCGTTTCGGCTCGGTCGCTCCC
>JBDHIQ010000250.1:0-2790 GCA_039587395.1 Gemmatimonadota bacterium | reverse complement strand
AACCAGGGATCTTCCCGAGACGGCGGTGCTGGCGTCTCTGGGCTGCGGGAATCCCACCGCGCTTGCCGAGCTCCACGAGGGAGACGTGGTGCTGGACCTCGGCTCGGGCGGTGGCATCGATGTGCTGCTGTCCGCCAGCCGGGTCGGCCCGACGGGAAGGGCCTATGGGCTGGACATGACTCCCGACATGCTCGCGCTGGCCCGCGAAAACCAGCGCAAGGCCGGGGTCACCAATGTCGAGTTTCTCGAGGGGGAGATGGAGAACATCCCGCTGCCGGATAATAGCGTGGACGTGATCATCTCCAATTGCGTCATCAACCTGTCGGCTGACAAGCGACGCGTGCTGGCGGAAGCATTTCGTGTCCTCAAGCCCGGTGGTCGGTTCGCGGTCTCCGACATAGTCGTGAGGGGCGATGTTCCGGCCGATGTGCGCAAGAGCGTAGAACTGTGGGTGGGTTGTGTGGCAGGCGCTCTGGAGGAAGACGAGTTCCGTGGTTTGCTGGCTGAGCTGGGCTACGAGCAAGTGGACATCGAGCCGACCCGGGTGTACAAAGCACAGGATGCTGCAGACTTCCTGCGGACTGCCGGGCTGGATGTGGACCTGGTGGCATCCCAGATAGACGGGCGGTTCATGGCGGCCTTCGTGCGCGCACGAAAGCCGGAGACAGGTGCCTGAGGTGTAATCGATGCCTGTAGCCGTTCCCGTCCAAGTCGCCCCGCGAGCGAGACATATGTTCCCGGCGCCAGCCGGCTCTCACGGGACGAGAGAGGGGCGACTCCCGCTAGTCACGATGTGCCCGCCACTTGCGGGATCGCCCGTCCACGGGGCGTGGCGGCATGAATCCCGCAAGTCAAAGCCTCAGGGAGACTTGTCTGGAATCGCTGAAGCTGATTCGCTCCTCCAACCCGAGCATACTGGTGATCATGAGAGTGACTCCGGAGATCAGTTTTCGGAACTTCGAGGCGACCAATGGCATTAGAGATCTCATACACGAGGAAGTACTGAAGCTGGAGACGTTCTACGACCGAATCATTGGCTGTAGCGTCATGATGGAAGTTCCCCACCGCCGACACGAAGAAGGCAACCTGTACCACGTGCGCGTCCGCACGACCATCCCCGGCCGGCAGCTTGTCGTCAGCCGGGATCCGTCGCGGCACCAGGCGCACGAAGACCCCTACGTGGCGGTCCGGGATGCCTTCGCGGCCATGCGCCGGCGTCTAGATGAGTACGCAGGGAAGAGACGCGGCAAAGTGAGGACAGATGAGAGCGCGCCCGCGGGGGGGCGGTCGCTCGAGCCCTAGACGAGGACGGTCCGGCCAGGACCGACGCGACCACGAGTCCGGCTCCCGGGAGATTTCACCCGGCGTCATCGAGTTGGACCACACCGCCGACGTAGCCATCACGATTGAAGCCGCGTCGCTGGACGAGCTGGTTCACCGCACGGCCGCAGGCGTGATGGCCCTGATGTGGTCGGGCGCTCCCACCCTCCCCGCTGAGCTCGAACCGCGACGAGTGACGGTTCGGGCCGGTGAAACGGATGCCCTTCTGGTCCGCTGGCTGGCCGAGCTCCTCTACCTTCTGGAGGTCGAGGGGTTCGTCTACCGTTCCGCCACCATCGAATCCCTGGACGAGCGCTCTCTGGCCGCCACGGTGTGGGGCGCTCTGGCGGACGAACCACCGGAGATGGAGATCAAGGGTGTGACGTATCACGGGCTCCAGGCGGCCCGGCATGCCGGGCGATGGCATGCGCAGATCATCTTCGACGTATGAGCGACCGCAGACTCAAGCTCCGGCAACTGGACGAGCACCGCTGGTTGATCCCGCGTCAGGGAAAGATGCGCGTGGACGGCCTGGTGTACGCGGACTGGAGGCTGATGGAGGACATCCGGGGAGGCGAGGCCGTCCAGCAGGTTGCCAACGTTGCCTGCCTTCCCGGCATCGTCGGCCGTTCGATCGGGATGCCAGACATCCACTGGGGATACGGGTTCGCTATCGGAGGCGTCGCCGCCTTCGATCCAGAGCAGGGTGGCGTCGTGAGTCCCGGTGGTGTGGGCTATGACATCAACTGTGGCGTGCGGGTCATGCGGTGCGATCTGACCGTCCAGGAGTTGCGGCCCAGGGTGGCGCAGCTCATGGACCGGATCGCCAGGGAGGTTCCCGCCGGGGTCGGGGCCGGCTACCGGTCATTCAAGCTGAGCGCGGAGGAAGTGCGAGACGTCCTGACCAGGGGTGCACGGTGGGCGGTGGACCGCGGATACGGGACCGAGCAGGATGTGGAGCGAATCGAGAGCGGCGGCGTGCTCGCCGGCGCAGACCCGGACCAGGTGAGCGCCCGGGCTATCGAGCGGGGCAGGCCGCAGCTGGGTACGGTCGGATCCGGCAACCACTTCATCGAGATTGGCTACGTAAGCGAGGTGTATGACCAGGACACCGCCCGGCAGCTGGGTCTGTCCGCCGGCACCGTCACCGTGTTCATCCACTCCGGGTCGCGCGGGTTGGGCCACCAGGTGTGCACGGACTACCTGGACGTCATGCTGCGCGCGACGAAGAGGCACGAGATAGATCTTCCCGACCGGCAGCTGGCGTGCGCCCCGCTGGAGTCACCGGAGGCGAAGCGCTACCTGGCCGCCATGGCCGCCGCCGCCAACTTCGCGTTCGCCAACCGACAGATGATGGGACACCGGGTCCGGGAGGCCTTCGAGGGTGTATTGGGAAGGTCCTGCGTGGAGCTCGGGTTCCGCCTGGTATACGATGTCGCACACAACAACGCCAAGTGGGAGACACACGAG
>JBDHIQ010000061.1:0-23656 GCA_039587395.1 Gemmatimonadota bacterium | reverse complement strand
CTACTCCTCCTTCTGCACAGCCTCCTCGATCCACAGGAACTCCAACCCCCCAAACGCCCACCTCCAGCTAGGAGGAATCCAGCCTTCCTGATCGAAACCTCGGATCCGGCGACTCGCGGCGATCGGGTAGGCCATGGGGTGCAGAAAGGTGGCGGGAAGCTCCTCGCGAAAGCGCTGGGCCAGCCTCTGGAACTGACCTTCTCTTGCCGTTCGATCAGGCTCGACTCTCAGGGAGTCAAACAGCGCGACGATCTCGGGATAGGCTGCGAGGAATATCTCGCTCACCGGGCTCGGCAGGTCGGGTGCCAACAGCATGATGGGCAACACGTGCGGGAAGATTCCCGCTTCGAAATCGCCTTCCCGGAGCCGGCTTGCCGCCACGGATCCCTCCAGCTGCCGGATCTCCATCTCGATCCCCAGCCGTCGAAGCTGCGCCTGAAGCAGCACCGCCGAGCGGACGTCGTCACGGGAAGCCAGAACCGTGAACCGAAGGTCACGGCCAGCCTGCTCGCGAACGCCGTCTCCGTCCCCGTCGCTCCAGCCCGCCCGTTCCAGCAGACGAACCGCCTCGGCCTCATCGTGCGCCCAGGGCTCGATGACGGTCCGGGACTCGAATTGACAGACGCTGTAGGGACCGTCGGTCTGAGGCAGTCCCTCCGGTAGCCCTCGCGCGGCCTGAAGAGCGGGACGATCGATAGCGTGGGTCATCGCACGCCGCACCTGGCGATCGGAGAAGATGGGGTGCTCGGGGTGATACAGCAGCCAGCGGGTGTGGCTGCTCGAGACGCGATGCGCTACCCGGTGACGCGGGTCGCGCTCGATCGCGGAAGCTTGAAGCAGAGTGGTCCTGATGATGTCGACGTTCCCGCTCCTCAGCTCCAGCAGGCCGGACTGGCTTCCTGCGGCGGATAGCTTGATCACCACCCGCTTGATCTGTGGCTCACCCCGGTAGTAGTCCGGGTTCGCCTCCAGCTCGATCATTGTCCCAGGCACATGCCGTGCATGACGGAAAGGGCCGTTTCCCACCGGACTCTGCCAGAACTCCCACTCGGTGAACTCGGCCGGATCTTCGGACTCGAGCAGGTGGCGGGGCATGAAGGTGACCCAGCCATCCAGCGGCCATCGGTTGGGACGGCTCATGAACAGCTTGACGGTTCGGGGGTCGACAGCCAATGCGGAGTCTACCGGGCCGGCGTTGTAGCTGAGCACCTCGGGGTGGGTCAGGGTCTCGATCGTGAAGACGATATCGTCCGCGGTCACCGGAACGCCGTCGTGCCACCTCACGCCCTCGCGCAGCCACACGGTCCACTCCCGGTAGTCCGGCGAGTGCTCCCACCGCTCGGCCAGTACAGGCGTCGGCTCGCCGCAGGAGGATCCCCGCTCGTAATTCACGAGCGGCAGGAAGAGCAGGAACTTGGGCGAGTCGTCCCAGCGAGGGCCGAACAGACTGATATCGGCCGGATAGAGGAGCGTCACCGTGCTCTCACTCGCGGCGGTGGGCTCCCCGTTTTGGGACCTGCAGCCCCACGGCATGACCATTATCGAAAGCAAGATGAGCCCGAGCATGAGCCTGGTAGCGCCCGAGATCGCCATCGGCGACGGTGCTTGGGCTGTTGCTCGTCGTCGCTCCATCATCGCCTCCGACTAGCGATTCACATGAACAGGCTGGCCCGCCTCGAGCGATTCTTACAGAGCTTCGATCACTTGCATGTCGCGAAGACCCACCTACCCATAAACCTTGGACGGACGGTCGTCGAGAATGCACCGGGCAAACGCCTTAAGGTAACCCATGCTTTGACTCCCCAATGGTGACAGGCGGATTGCTGCTCCGGACGTAGATGGAGACGCTCGGCAAAGTATCTGGCAGTTGAGGCCGATCTCAACGGTACGCTTGGATCTGCCGGGCCGCCCATGCCGGTTGTAGCGGACCGAAGCCGCATAGGACCCCCTCCGGAAGCGCCTCCGGAGGGGGTGGGGGTGTCGAAACCGATTGGGCCCTATTGCACTGGGAGCGTCTGAGCGTGCGCGAGGATGTCCCCGCACTGTTGGTCGGACAGGCCCTGACCGATCATGCTGGGCATGGCGGAGCCGGGGTGGCCCCATCGGATCTTGTGAAGCACTTCCTGTGGATTGTCCAGCGCGAGCCATCCGACGCCCTGGACGCCGGGGTCAGAGTCAAAGTCGATGGTCTGCCCGTCCGCACCGTGGCAGCCAGCGCAGTTGTTACCGTAGAGGGCTCCGCCCGCCGCAGCATTGCCGGTCGCCAGGCCCGTGCTGAAGTTCAGATACAGGGCCATGTCCACCTGGCCGTCCACGACGAACTTGGTCAGGTCCAGGACGTCCGTGTCGCTGAGGACGCCTGACATATCGTGCTCTCCTCCCTCATCCTTGATCGATTCGAAGATGACTTCGCGGTCCTTGGATCGTGCCGAGAAGACGCCAGCGAAACCCGTGAAGTGACTGCCGGATGCGTAGCGGCCCTGGTCGCCTATGTAATCCCACCCGTGGCATTCTTTGCAGCGCCAGGTGTCATCGCCCGTCCTGGTATTCGTCGATTGCGAAGACCAGATCGGGTCGAAGTCGGTTACCGGCTCCGGCGCTCCGTTGATCCTCCACCACTTATCATAGAGCTTTCCTCCACGGACCAGGTCGGCGCTGCTCCAATTCGCGTCCACAAAGTGCACGGGCTCAGGCTCCGTGGTATCGCTGCTGCAACCTGCCAGCACCACTAACGCGAGCGCGCCCACCGGCCAACCGAGTATTCGAAGGTTCTTGTTCATCGTCTTTCCCCTCCTTGAGGTCGAATCCTGCGTGTATCCGCCTCTACCACCTGTGCCCCTCAGCGCTGGACCGCAGCGCAGATCGGACCGACCGGTATCGTGCTCGCTCCGGAACTCCAGCGAGGAACACGGAACCCTCCAGCTCGTAGTGAGGCCGAGGCACGGACATACCAGGCGAGGACTGACCCAACCCGGCGGGATGGTGCTCCACAGGTCGGGGCGTCTCCTGCGCTTTGCCCGTGCCTTGAATCGTCATGACCAGGCCGATCACAACGGCCATGGAGCTCATCTTCTATCTGTTCGTTGTTCGCGATCGGGCAGCGAAGGTGGATCGCGTTCCACGGGAACCATGAGCAGGAACCAGACCCGATCCCGACCCAGCTCGCTGTCTCTTCTTCGCAGCGTATATCTTTACAAATCATGTGGTTACGTAGTGCGACACCCGGAACGAGGTCCGCGTATCTGCGTGTTGGTGTGACTCGGAACGTCCCGGTGAGACATTGGATGGCTCACCGGGACGGGTTGATGAGCCGGGCCGTTTGTCAGGGCGCCGTGCCGAATCGAACGGCGATTCAAGAGTGATCTATGCTCATCCTCGCCAACCACTATCTTCCTTGCAGCAGGTACGAGTCTTGATGAGTCTCCATTCCTGCTCTGTAGTCGCGACTGTACAACCCGTAGACAGCGGGCCGGGCTCGAGAATGATGGGCATCTCCCAATTACTTCCACGGCTGACGATACGGGCCAAGCTGGCGATCGCGTTCGTAATGATCGCCATGCTGCCCTTCGTGGCGGTTTCGAGCTTTGCGGTACGCTACACGGTGACACAGGTCCGGAACCTGGCCCGCGAGACGCTGGAGGGCGAGTTGGCGATGGCTCGTGCCGAGACCGAGCGTCTCCTGCAGGACGTCGAACATGATGTAGCCTTTCTGTCGTCTGAAGTGCTGGGCCCCCTGTTCGCCTCGTCCGAGTCTGAGGAGTGGAGTGTGGCCGGGCGGTCCGTGGCCAGCTTGCTCACGTACAAGCCGGTGCTAATCCAGGTCAAAGCCCTTGACGCAGATGGAAGCCAACTCCTGATAGCTCGGGCCGGAGATGTCATTGCGCCCGTGGCAGGTGCAGCCGGCTCGGAGGGGCTTTTTTACGCGGTTCGGGCCAGATCGATGGAGCCCGGAACGCGGCTCCTGCTGCCAGTGGAGTTGCGAGGCCCAGCGGGCCAGCCTGGTTCGCTGCCAACGGTTCCGGCAGTCGCGATTGTCGCACCCGTCTGGGATGCGAACGGTAGGGTGAAAGGTATCGTCGTCGGTGAGGCCCATGCGTCGGTACTGTTCGAAGCGCTGGACCGAACGTCCTCACTGCCGGGAGGGGTAACCGGGCTGGTGGATGCCAACGGTTGGCACCTGTACCACTCGGAGGGAAAGCGCGACTGGGCCAGTCTCCTTGCCTCGAGATCAGAGTTGGATCTAACTGTCGATCTGCCTATCGGTGTGGTCGAAAGCATTCTTCACGGAGAGGCGACCGCTACAGTTCCGGCAACTGATGATCGGATTGTGAGCTTCACTCATCTCAGCCTGGATCAGAGTGAAATCCGGCCTCTCGCACTGTATCGTGTGGTTCCCGTCGCCGCGTTGGAGTCAGGAGTTCGCGGCTTCCTGAATCGGGTTGCCCTAAGCGGCGTGGGCGTGTTCGTTATGGTTCTTCTGCTCGCGGGGCTGGCCGCCCATCAGTTCACACAACCCATCTATGCCCTGCAGAGTGGGGCACGGAAGCTGGCAGCCGGCGAAACGATCCCCCTCGAGATAGCCACAAGAGATGAGCTCGAAGATCTCGCTGCGGACTTCTCTTCGATGGCCCAGGCGCTATCTAACCAGCGGAATCAACTGAAGGAGCTGGTCGGTGAACGGACCCAGGAGCTGCGCGAAACGCATGCCGAGCTCGCAGGCATTCTCGAACACTCTGCCGATGCCATCATAGGCCTGGATGAGGAGAGTCGGATCCGAGTGTGGAACGACGGAGCGGAAGCGATCTTCGGGCACTCGGCAGCCGAGGCGAGAGGAAGAGATGTGAACGAACTGTTGCTGCCTGAAAACGAGAGCTGGCGGGTTGAAGCGGAGTTCATTAGGAGCGAAGCAGAGGCCAGCGGGGCCGTAGTCAGCTATCGAACCAGCCGGGTCGCCAGCGATGGCAGACAGTTCCCGGTCAGCATGACACAATCGGCCATTCGAGGGGACGACGGTGCTCTCATTGGATACTCGTTGATCGTGCGCGATACGAGCCTGCAGGCGTCGCTGGAGCAACAAATGCGTCGCTCCGAACGGCTGGCAGTGGTTAGTATGATGACTGCAGGATTGGCGCACGAGCTGGGGAACCCACTAGCCATTATCGCAAATCGCATCGATTGTATGGAACAGGAGATTCGAGACAGCGGGGACACCGATTCTCTGGAGAAAGACCTCCGGGTGCTCCGAGAGCACACCAACCGTCTGGATCGAGTGATCCGCGACGTTCTGAGGTTCGCGAGAGACGAAACGGCGGAACTAGAGTCCGTGGATGTGAGCGAAACGGCAGCTCGCGTCGTTGGACTGCTCGAGAGGACCTTTCAATCCAGACAGGTTCGAATCGAGACCGACCTGGCCGATGAGATTCCGCACCCGACCAGCAGCGAGCAGGGAATAGAGACCGTCTGCGTGAACTTGCTGATGAACGCTCTCGATGCCACGCCGCGGGGCGGCAGAGTGCGAGTTGCCACTCGACTGAGCCGGGATCGTGACGCCCTCGAACTGGAGGTGTCGGACACGGGGCCGGGAGTGCCGCCCGAATTGCGTCATCAGATCTTCGAGCCATTCTTTACCACCAAGAGATCAGGCGGCGGCACCGGGCTTGGTCTCGCCGTATGTCGTACCATCGTCGAGAGGAGCGGTGGCCTGATCTGGGTGGAGAATGGCCCCGGTGAGGGCAGCCGCTTTATTGTCCACATGCCCCTCCAGCCCATCGAGCTGTCATGACCGAATGCCGCGTGCTGGTCGTGGACGACGAGCCTGCGATGCTCGAGAATTGCGAGCGTCTTCTGTCGCGCGGTGGCTATTCGTGCGTCACGTTGTCCGATCCTTCGGGCTTTAGAGAGGAACTCGCAGCGTTCAGGCCGGATGTTCTGCTGCTGGATCTTCGTCTGCCGGATGTAGATGGCATGCTGCTTCTCACAGTGGCACTCGCCGATGATCCACAGATCCCGGTGATCATCATGACTGCCTACGCGACGGTCGACTCGGCAGTCCAGGCCATCAGAGAGGGAGCCTTCGACTATCTGGCCAAACCGTTCAAGGCGGCTCAGCTGCTGGTGGCGGTGGAGCGAGCGGCTCGCCACCGGGAATTGACGATAGAGAACCGCGTCCTGAGGGAGCAGGTCGCAAGGGGTAGCAAGAAGCCTGAGATTGTCGGCTCAAGCCCTTCGATGGTTTCGCTCCTCGACCGCGTGGATCGAGTCGCCTCGAGTGAGGCGAGCGTGCTGATCTTGGGTGAGAGCGGTACCGGGAAGGAATTGCTTGCGCGTGCCATTCACGAGGGAAGCTCCCGGGCCAGGCGCGCCTTCATCCCGGTGGACTGTGCTGCAGTCCCAGACGGTCTGCTGGAGAGCGAACTCTTCGGCTACGAAAAAGGCGCCTTCACGGGTGCCGACTCGCAGAAGAGAGGCCTGGTTGAGGATGCCGACGGCGGCACTCTGTTTCTTGACGAAATCGCGTTACTCGGCCGGGGCCTCCAGGCCAAGCTGCTGCGCGCGCTGGAGGAAAGGCGGATTCGGCGACTGGGAAGCTCCGCATTGCTGGACGTGGATATTCGCGTGATCGCGGCAACGAATGCGGACCTGGAAGCCGACGTTGCCCGGGGTACGTTCCGAGAAGACCTATTCTACCGACTCAACGTAGTCCCTATCCAGGTGCCCCCGCTCCGCGCCCGCGGGAATGATATCGCGATCCTGGCGCAGCATTTTCTCGCCAGATACTCTGCCGCGCAGGACAAGCCGCCGCCGCATTTGTCCCCTGATGTCTGGGATGCGCTGGACAGGCACAACTGGCCGGGCAACGTTCGAGAGCTAAAGAACCTGGTCGAGCGGCTGGTAGTGCTGGACACAGGCGAGCTGATTACGCTCGCGGATCTTCCACAGCCCCTTCGACCGGGAATTGGTGTTTCGGAGGAGTCGCCGATACTCGCCGTCCGACCCTATGATCAGGCCCGCGAGGAAGCACTTCGTACCTTCCGCTCAGGGTACGTGGACCGCTTGCTGAGGGCCAATGAAGGAAACATCTCCAAGGCGGCCCGGGCGGCGGGTGTCAGTCGGAGAACCTTGCACAGGTGGCTCGCGGAAATCAACGACTCAGATGGTGCTGCCAATTGACAATGAGATCGTGGCCGGCCCTGGCTGTGCTTGCCCTACTCGGGGCCGAGACTCGGGCACAGGCGCAGTCGGCCACCGTTGAGGGAGCGGTCATCACTTCTTCCCGCCGCCTGGACGAGATCGTGGTCTATCTGCTGCCTGACCAACAGACGGTCCCGACGGCATCTGAGGGAACTCCCGTCATTGATCAACTCAATCTGACGTTTGTGCCGAAGGTGCTCGCTGTATCTCCCGGAACCACGGTAGAGTTCCTGAACAGTGATCCCATCCTCCACAACGTCTTCAGCCCGGAACGGCCTGGACCGGGCTTCGACCTTGGCACGTACCCGAAGACCGAATCGCGATCCCACACGTTCGAGGAGATCGGTGCGCACGTGATCCTGTGCAACGTGCACCCGGAGATGTATGCGTATGTGGTTGTCGTTCCGACTCCCTTTCGCACGACGGTTGACGAGGCCGGTGGCTTTCGATTCGATCACGTTCCAAGCGGGCGGTACACGGTGAAGGTCTGGCAACGTGGTGAGTCCGAGATGGCGCCAAAGATAGTGGTCGGGGAGGGCGGTCTCCACCTTACCCTGGATCTATCCTCCGGCGACTTGACAGTTCGCGTTCGGGGCTAGCGCGGGAGTGGACGTGCAACGGGTCCTATGGGTTGCGGTTACGGGCGTGTTGTCGGCTACCACCGTCCTCTATGCGACACCCGGATCTCGCCCCGGCCGCACCTCTCTTGCAGCACTGGAGATCCCCGCGTTCTCGCGCAAGTACAAGACGACCTGCTCCACGTGCCATACCGCCGCACCCAAGCTCAACGTGCTTGGGGAAGCATTTCGGTTGAACGGATACCGGTTTCCCGAGAACGACGAGCTATTGCGCCGCGACGAACCGGTGCCCTTGGGGGCCGAGCCCTGGAAGGACGAGTGGCCGCGGGCAATATGGCCTGGCGAGCTCCCCGGCGACGTACCGCTCGCCGTGCGTGTGACGACGGATGTGGAGTACACGGCGGCGGAAGATGCGGACGCAAGGTGGAATTTCCGATTCCCCGAGCAGGTCTCGCTCCTCGCGGCCAGCACATTCGGCCCAAGCATCGGTGCCTTCGTGGCAGTGGAGTGGAGCCCGGACGAGGGTATCGAAGTCGAGCAGGCCAAGATCCAGTTCCAGAATCTCCTTCCGTGGCTACCCGATCGATCGATGAACTTCTGGGTCGGGTTACAGCCGTTGTATGCGCTGACGTTCGTCGATCCGGAGATCGACAGGGCTGCGCTTCTGAAGTTCCGCTGGCAAACCTACAGCGTGTCGGATCTTGTACTAAAGAATCCGAGCACCGGCCAGGTCCTGGCCTCGGAGAACCAGTTCCAGCTCACGGACCCGCAACCCACGCTGGAAATAAACGGACTCGGGCTCGGTCGTCTGTACTACGGCATCGGAGTGGGCCAGGGAGTTGGAAGCCTCACGGGCGACAACAACAACCACAAGGATCTCTACTACAAGGTGAGATACAAGGTCGGCGGACTCTCGCTGGCCGGTCTCTACGAATCGGGAATTGGGGCGGTGACAGGCTCCGGAGGCCAGCTGCAAGATCGAACCTTGATCCTGGAGCATTTCGGCTACTTCGGTGCCGAGCCTACCGAAGACGGCGAGCAGGACAAGTATCGGACGTTTGGCGTAAGTGCGAGGGCCCTGTATGGCCCGGCAGACGCAGGGTTGGGGTATGTGTGGGGACGAAACGAGAACCCCTGGGGAACGACCCAGAGCGGCAGCCTCTCCAATTCGAGCTTCTTTGCCAGGGCAGAGTACATTGCCCTTCCGTGGCTCATCGGGTCACTGAAGTTCGATACCTTTGACGCACAGGTGCCCGGTATTGTCATGGAATCTGGTTTCACAGGCGGGGATCTAGACCAGACCAGGATCCTTCCGGGCCTCGTCATGTTGATCCGGCACAACATCCGGGCGGTCATCGAGGCAGAGCTCTTCACAGAGCACGCCCAGAGCTCCGCGAGTGGCCATGCGAAGCCGCACAGCCTCTGGTTTCGATTGGACCTGGCTTTCTGATCTCATCCGCCGGGTTGACCGTGTTCAATCCAAGAGTGGGCCCCAGTCCCAGTATGGTGAGGATGTGAATCGCCCACAGCATGCCGACAGGGAGGGTTCAAGCCGATCCCTGTCTGGACTGCCAGGTACATCGGACCTTACACACCACTGCCTGGGCAATTCCTGATCTTCCTGCCGCTGTTCGACCAAGAAGTACTCCGATCTCCTTATACCCTTTCCGAATCCTAAGAGATGTCGGAGGACGGGGGTCACCGCGCACGACGTGGTGTTCACGTTCGACTTGATGGGAGACCCCGCCGTGTCACGGCGAGACCCCGTAGCGGCGCTTGACACGGCCTTCGCGCCGTCGAGCCAGGACCGAATCCATGAGGCCAGCTGGGAGATCTTCCGGCGTTACGTTCCGGTCACGCTGCTTTATCCATATGTGCCGTTTTCTTTCGCGCGCCTGCCGCGCGGCCTGTGACCACCGGAGACGCAGTGAGACCCGGAATGTCTCATCAGGTGGCTCACACAATAACATGAGAGGCAGTCCAGCTACGTGTAAATCTGATCTTAATTGTTACTTGCAGCGTTCCGAATATCCCACCCCCTCCCACCCCGAGTAGGTCCGCTTCCTGCTGAATTCCACACTCTAAGCGACGAAGCGATCAGCCCCGACAGGCGCCGCGAAGCGGACTGCCTGCGTAGATCTCGGCGAATCAGGAGGTGGCCATGCTGGTATCCGATGTTCGGTCAAGATCAAGACTGTGCATGAGCGGATTGACCGCTGTGACAGTTGCTTTCGTCATCGGCTGCACCGAAACGGAGTACCGGGAAGTCATCGTCGAAGTCGAGAAACCGATCTTCGAAGAGATTCCGGCCGGAGCGCAGGGCTTCATCGGCTACGGCACCCCCGAAGCACAGCAGAGCAACTTCTCGGTTTGCGGAAACTGTCACGTCGGCCAGCATTCCGAGTGGCAGGAGACCGGTCACTCGCACGCGTGGCACGAGATGGAGGAGAGCGGTCTTGCCCAGGAGTCATGCGAGAACTGCCATGCGGTCAGCGAGAACGGGAATGTTACGGTGGGTGACGTGGCCTGGACGGCTACCGGAGACCCGCGGTACTACGACGTGCAGTGTGAGAGCTGTCACGGCCCCGGGTTGGAGCACGTGAACAATCCCGATGCTGCCGCCAAACCGCTGGCATCCATTGCAGTGGGAGCTGACCTCACCAACGGGTGTGGAGAGTGTCATCGCTCGGATGCCGAGGGCCACAAGCCGTTCATCGAGGAATGGATGCTATCCCGCCATGGAGAGGGTGCCAACCGTCCCCAGTATCGCGATCGAGAGGGCTGCGTTCCCTGTCACGGCGGTCGGGGAGCGCTCGAAGCCTGGGGGGTGCACGACACCTACCTGGAGAAGGTGGAAGACACTCAGGGAATCGGGATCGTCTGCGCCGTCTGTCACGATCCGCACGACGAAAGACACCAGGGCCAGCTTCGATTCGCAATTGACGTCCCGGATGTCGATCTGAACCTGTGCATGAAGTGCCACCAGCGGCGCGCGGTACCTCAGGAGGATCGGGCCTCGCGGGGGCCACACTCACCCCAGGGACCCCTTCTCATCGGCGAGAACGTGGGCTGGACGCCGCCCGATTGGCCCTACGGCCCGGGAGAGATTGTGGGAACCCATGGGACGGAGGCTAATCCGCGGCTGTGCGCCACCTGCCACGTCAACCCTATTTCCAGCGCCACATCCTCGGGGCACCTGTTCAAGCCAATCCCTTGTCTGGATGGTGCGGGAAACCCGACTGCCTCCGAAGAGTGCGACGTTGCCGAGCGCTCATTTCAGTCCTGCGTGGCCGGCGGCTGTCACGGAAGTCCGGTAGCAGCCCGTTCGGCCTACACGGTCGCCCAAGCCCGAATCTCCACCTGGACAAGCCAACTGGACGCTTTGCTGGCTCTCGTTCCGTCCAGCGAGTTCGACAACGACGACGGTGTCTTCACAGTTGCCGAAGGCGCCCTGTTCAACAAGAAGCTGGGTGACATCTCCAGCTCTGCGATCCACAACCCGTTTCTGACGGAAGCGCTCTTGTTGGCTAGCATCCAGGCAGTAGAGGACGAGTACGGTGTGCAGTCCGGTATTCAGATGGACGTGAGAGCGCGGCTGGAAGAGTTGGCAAGGCTTTCCGCCCGGTAACCGGTTCAGCGGCGGCTCCGACTGCGCCCAGCTGATCGATGGCTCGGCCTCCGGCCGAGAACAGCCAGGAGCCGGGGGGACTTCCCCGGCTCCTTTGCGTTGGTAGCAGGTCAAAGTCGTGAAGCGAGCCGTCCCGTATTCTGACCGGCCAAGACCGGCACGATCATAGGGCGTACTTGCACACGCGTGTTGCGGACACTCCAGAAGGAGGACCCGATGCAAACTATGCGAGCCAATCCTGCAGTTGTCTCTGCACTGGCTGCCCTGGTCGTGATCGGGAGCACCGACGTCGCACTCGACCCCTCGAACTCGTTACATCTCTTGCGCGGGGTGATCCTGGTCGTCCTGAGCTTCGGGATCGCTCTCTATCTGTGGAACGGCTGGCTCGGCGCAGAGCGCTCACTGGCCCGCGCAAAGCAGTCGCTGTATTCGATGAAGGCAGAGAGGGATGTGTGGCGCGAAAGAACCAGAACGTCCCTGGACCGTCTGAGCCGGAGGATCGATGAGACGTTCCGCGGGTGGAGGCTCACTCCCGCGGAGACCGAGATTGCCTGGCACCTGCTCTCCGGTGCCACGGACCGAGCAATCGCGAGACGCACGGGCCGGAGTGTCCGCACCGTGAGCACGCACGCGGCCGCCGTGTACCGAAAGTCGGAGCTCGCGGGCCGCGTGGGACTCGCCGCTTTCTTCATGGAAAATCTCGTCCACTCGCCCGACCCGAGCCAGGTCAGGGTGCCTGCGATCGTCGGCAGTCCCGACTATTCGTAGCCAGGCCATGGGTCCTGTGAATGACAGGGCTCCGCCTGATTGCCGCTCGTTTTGAAGGCGAGGGATCCTCCGTGCTCAACCGGCTACGCCTCTGGTCTGCCCTGGTGTTGGGTATCTTCGTCCTTCTACATCTGATGAACCTCTCCGTCCTGCTTGTCTCGGGCAGGCTCGCCGACCTGGGCTTCGCTATCTCGATACTCCCTTGGAGGACGGTGCCCGGGACGGTGCTCCTCGCGGGAGCGTTTGCAGTCCATTTATCGCTAGGTCTCCGCGGGATCTACATGCGGAAGACCCTGCGCCTTCAGGGATGGGAGATATCGCAGAATATCCTGGGCTTGCTGATTCCTTTGTTGCTCATCTATCACCTGATCGGGACCAGGTTTGCTTATGAGATCTGGGATGTTGGCGGCGACTACACGAGCCAGCTTCTGCTCTTCTGGTTTCTCGAACCCGCCTGGTGCGCCGGGCAGATTCTCCTGTTGCTCGCCGTTTGGGTTCACGCCTATATCGGATTCAACAGCTGGATCCAGCTGAGACCCTGGTATCCGACCTACAAACCGTTGATTTCCAGCAGCTTCATAGTTGTTCCAACGCTCGCGCTGGCGGGGTTCGTCTCCGGCGGGTTGCAGATTCGAGCACTGGCGGAGGAGGAGGGTGCGGTTCCCGAGATTCGGGAATGGCGGGCAGAGTGGGGCATGACCGAAACCGTCCATGATTCCGTGCTTCACTATACCCTCATCTGCATGGTCGGCTACGTCGGTCTCATCGCCAGCACACTGCTGGTGAGGCAGGCTCGGCTCAGTATGGTGTCCCGCTCACGGGGCTCGAAGGTTCTTTACAACGGCAAGATTGCCCTCACGGTCTTTCCAAGAGACACTCTCCTGGAAGCGATCCGGGCGGCAGGGGTGCAACATGCCTCTGTGTGTGGAGGAAAGGGGCGCTGCTCTACTTGCCGGGTTCGAGTTACCCGCGGGCTGGAACTCCTGGAACCAGCCTCACGGGCCGAGAAAGAAGTATTGGCGCGGATCTCGGCTCCGCCTTCTGTACGCCTGGCGTGTCAGCTCCGCCCGGCGGCCGACCTCGAGGTGTTATCCCTGCTGGCTCCTTCCGTGGGTCCCGAAGCCGCGACCTCGAATCCTGCGCTGGGTGAAGAGATGGAAGTGGTGGTCCTGTTCTGTGACCTCAGGCGGTTCAGCCAGCTTGCCGAACGGATGCTGCCATACGACGTCGTGTTCATCCTGAACCGTTTCTTCGAAGCCATGGGCCTCGCAGTCACGGAGTCAGGAGGTCAGATAGACAAGTTCATCGGCGATGGGCTGATGGCCTTGTTCGGGATAGAAAGTGGTCCGTCAAGAGGATGTGGCCAGGCTCTGTCGGCGGCTTGCCTGATGGCGAACAAGCTGGAGGACTTGAACAGGACTCTGGCCAGTGAACTGGAACGCCCGCTGCAAGTAGGCATTGGAATAGAACTCGGCCGGGCCATTGTAGGCGAGATGGGCCATGGAGATTCAAAGAGCCTGACCGCGATCGGAACCTGCGTCAACACGGCAAGTCGGTTCCAGGAGCTATGCAAGGAGTTTGACTGTCAGGCCATCGTTTCTGTTGATGCTGCTTCGAGAGGAGACTGGGATCTCTCCAGATTCCGGAGACGTGAGGTGCGGGTCCGCGGACAGACCAGGGCCAGGGAAGTGCACATCATCCGATCAGCGAGGGATTTGCAGCTTGTCAGAGCTGACGCGTCTCAGTTCTCGTATCCAGGAGGATCTCCGTGAAGATCGCCCGACTTCTTCTCCTCTCGCTGGCCTCTATTCTCGTCGCGAACCCCACGAGTGCGCAGCCTGATCCCCTGCGGGAGCTTGACGCCGATATCCGGCAATTCATGGCGGAGCTGAAGGTTCCCGGCTTAGCGATCGTCGTCGTCAAGGACGATGAAGTAGTCTTCCTACGAGGGTACGGTGTTCGGGAGCTGGGGAAAGATGCCACGGTGGACGAGCATACCGTCTTTTCGCTTAGCTCGAATACGAAGGCATTCACCGCGGCAGCCATCGGTATACTGGTGGATGAGGGGAAGCTCTCCTGGAACGATCCAGTGATCCAGCACCTGCCCTGGTTTCGGCTTCCGGATCCGTGGGTCACAAGAACGGCCACGCTCCGGGATCTTCTCTCGCACCAGCTTGTCGGCGATGTGGGATCAGGCATCCGGTTCCTCGAGCGCCTCACCTCGATCGGGCGTGAAGACGTTCTGAAGAGACTGGGTGATCTCGAGTCTGGGCCCGGCCGTTTTCGCAGTCGCTACCAGTACTGCAACGTCTGTTATTCGCTGGCGGGAGAGGTCGTGGCGGCGGTGTCGGGGTTGAGCTGGGAGGACTTCGTGAGAGCCCGTCTGATGGTCCCGCTGGGGATGAGCTCCGCGTCCGCCAGTGTCTATGACCTGTGGGAAGCCGAGGATGTTGCACCGTGCTACACGTGCGACCTTCCCGGTCGCACGGTCGGGTTCGAAGATGCGCGAGTTAGGAACATCGCGATGCCGCATATCGCCGGTGGGTTCGCCGAGGATGGCCTCCATCCGGTCCCATGGCGCAGTACACCGATATATGGGCCGGCCGGTTCTGTCAGTGCGAGCGCAACGGATCTTGCGAAATGGTTGCGCTTGCAGCTCGGCGAGGGGGTCTATGAGGGGGAGCGGATCTTGAGCGCTCGCATCCTCGAAGACATGCACACCGGGCAGGTTATCATGCCGACCCCATGGTACGCGGAGCTGTTGGGGCCGGGCTTCGGGCATTTCTGGAGCTACGGGTTCGGCTGGTTCGTAGCTGACTATCAAGGGCGAAAGACCTCCTACCACAGTGGGGGAGGAGTCGGCTTTTCATCGTTCATTGCTCTGATGCCGGAGGAGAACCTCGGAGTGGCTGTCGTGCAAAGTTCATCCGACAACCTTCTGGATTGGGTCGTAGCGTTCCGGGTGTTGAACGCGTATCTGGGCGTCCCAAAGCGAGAGTGGGACATGGAAAGGAACGGGTTGCGAGATTACCGCCTGGCAAACGAACGGGCACTCCAGGCGGACCGCGTGCAGGGCACCAGCCCCTCCCTTCCGTTCGAGAGCTACGTCGGTGAGTACCGGCATCCTGCGGTTGGCAAACTGACGCTCACCGAGGAGAAAGGCGAGCTGGTTCTGCGGTTCCCGGGCGCCTTCGCAGGGGACATCGAGCACTGGCACCACGACGTCTTCCGAATGACCGGGAGAGGTCCAGAGGGGTGGCAGCTCTTCCTGACCTTCGTGATAGACGAAGCTGGCAAGGTGAGTGAGTTAAGGATGCGGGAGCTGATATTCCAGCGACTCCCGGACGAATCGAGTAAGCCAGAACCCTGATTCGATCGCCGGGCAAGTAAAGCCCACAGACCAGCGCTAATACGGTGAGTGATGGAAATACTGTCCAAGCGTAGTCGCCCAGTGCTGCTCCATTATACTGGACGACGAGTGCACTCGAATTGACGGGGAGGGACGCATGCAGATTCGGCCTCGGACTCCCATTCTAGCTTTCGTCACCATCCTGCTGGCCTCTCCCCCGATTCTACAGGCGCAGGATCTCGCTGATGATCCCCGGGTCCAGGACGCCATCTATCTCCTGGGCCAATGGATCGATGCGCAACGCGAATACGAGCCGTTCCCGGGCATGTCTGTCGCGGTGGTGCACGATCAGGAATTGATCTGGAGTGCTGGATTCGGCTACGCGGACCTTGAAAGCCTGAGACCCGCCTCGCCGGAGACGCTGTACAGCATCTGCTCGATCTCGAAGCTCTTCACGAGCATTGCGGCCATGCAGCTGTGGGACGAGGGGAAGTTCCGCCTCGACGACCCGGTCAGCACCCTGCTGCCCTGGTTCCGGATCGGGAACCCTTACAGGGATGGCCCGACCTTGACGGTGGAAAGTCTCCTGACACACGCGTCCGGACTCCCCAACGAAACGGGCTCCGCGAGGTCCACTGCCTATCCCACGAACGAGGTGACTTCGTACCCCACGCGTGAAGAGATCAGAACGCGGATTCCGGATCTGGAGACGCTCTACCCGGTGTGGCAGCATGAGCACTATTCCAACCTCGGGCTGGTCCTGGTGGGGGAAATCGTGTCCGAATTGTCGGGCCTATCGTACGGCAAGTACGTGACCGAGCGGATTCTGCGTCCCCTGGGCATGTCGTCAACAACGCCGGAGGTCGGGGACGTGCAAGGCTCGGAGCACTTGGCGAAGGGATACAGCGCGCCCCGTCGTGGCGGTGGCCGGTGGGAAGTGGGGCCGTTCGAGACCAATGGAATGGCCCCGGCTATGGGATTCGCCTCGACCGTGGAGGATCTGGCCAAGTTCGCGTCCTGGCAGTTTCGTCTGCTCGATACCGGAGATTACGAGATCCTGGAGGCGAACACCCTGCGTCAGATGCAGCGTGTGCACTATCTCGACCCCGGCTGGGAGACCTCGTGGGGCCTCGGGTTCACGGTGATCCGCGATGGTGGCAAGACGTTTGTGGGACACTCGGGACTCTGCCCTGGCTACCAGTCTACCTTCACCCTCCAACTGGATGAGAAGATCGCTACGATCGCTGCAGCGAACAGCATGATCCCTGCCTGGCGTTATACATCTGAGGCGTACAGGCTCGTAGCTCCCGCGATCAGAGCGGCCCAGGACGATCCCGGTGGGGGAAGGACGATTCCTCCCGAGTTCCAGAAGTTCGTGGGCACCTACGACGCGTTCCCTTGGGGGAGCGAGCGTCAGGTGATCCCTTGGGCAGGCGAGCTCGCCGTGGTCCGATTCCCCGGTGACAGCCCCCAGGCGGGATTGCGGCGCCTGAAGCATATCGAGGGAAACAGGTTCCTGGTGGACGTCGGTTGGCGGAACGCGGAGGTCGAATTTGAACTCGACGCCGAAGGTAACGTTGTCGGCCTGGCGTTCGAGGATACTTCGTTCCCGAGGATCCGATAAATGCCTGTGGCTACCCACGTCTGGGGGCCAGGAGGCAGCGCGCGCCGTTGTTGGAGCGCCTGCGCGACCTGCTTCGTGATTACTTTCTCAGCGTGTGGTTTCTCCGACAGAACCTCGCCAACGGAAAGTTCCACCGTCACGGTCCTGTTCGAGGGTGACGAGTGGCTGCTTGGCCCCGCGGCCGATGATGGGCAGAAGTTCCTGATGTTCCTCCCACTGGTTCGCGGATACGCCCATGAGGCTACCGACCGCCTGGCCGAGCGTTGGGAGCACTCACCCGACTACCGCACCTGGACGTTCTATTTGCGAGACGACGTCAGGTGGCACGATGGTGTTCCCGTCACGGCGCACGACGTGGTCTTCAGCCTCGAGCTCTTCGCTCACCCCGATGTGCTCTTCCCGACAGACTTCCTGCAGTGGGTCGAGTCGTTCTCCGCCCCGGACGATCACACGTTCACGATCCGGTGGACAATACCGAGGGGACCCTCGGACGCGCTGCCCGGGTGGACAGTGTTCTATCCCAAGCACGTGCTGGAGGGATTGGATCCAGGGGAGTTCTACCAGTGGGATTTCTGGACACGGCCGATCGGGAATGGTCCGTACCGATACGTGCGGCACGTACCCAAGACCATGATGGAACTCGAGGCAAACCCTGACTTCTACGCCGGCGAGCCAGCCATCGCCCGAGTGGTTCTCAAATTCAGCACGGCCAACAAGTTGATCGAGCTCACGAGTGGTAATGTTGATGCCATCCTCAACGTCAACCACTCCGATGTACCGAGGCTGGAAGCCGATCCCCGGTTCGGAGTATACCACGTGTTTGCCTTCACGGAGCCGCAAGCACTCCTGTGGAACCACAGGCACCCGCTGCTGTCGGACCCGATCGTTCGACGGGCCTTGTGGCAGGCGATCGACCGTCGCGAACTGCTGGAGATTCTCGATTTCCCCGAGGAAACGCCTGTCCTGGGCGGGCTCTTCGCGTGGGAGAGAACCGGCCAACTGTTACGGGAGGGAAGGCTTGACGAAGGTTTCGCCTATGACCCCGAGGTTGCGAGAGAATTGCTGGAGCGTGCCGGCTGGCTGGATCCGGATGGCGATGGAACGCGAGAGCGGAACGGAGTGGAGGCTCGTTTCACGCTGCTGGCGAGCTCGGGCGGCCTTGTGAGCATCCGGGAGCCGTCTGTCTTCATCCAGGACCAATTGAGGAACGTGGGTGTGGAGATGGAGATCCACACGGTGTCCGCTTCCGTGGCCCGGGAGGCGTACCGGTCAGGCGACTTCGATGCGGTGATCGGCGACGTCCCAAACGTGCCGGAGTGGCTCCTACAGAGGGATTGGTTCGGCGAGTCCTCGCGAATCGGGTACGTCAGTCCTGAGATAATACGGCTGTTGGAGGCATTGACTGTCGACCTGGACCCGAACAGCCAGGACTCGCTCTACGCCCGCATCAACGAGATCCTTCACCGGGATATGCCCTTTACCTTGCTGTTCCCCTGGGTGGAGACGTTCGCGGCACACAGCAGGATTCGTGGACTAAGCACTCCGGACCGCGGACACCCATTGATGTACATGGATGAGCTGTGGTTGGAGGGCGAACGCTGATTCGGCGTCGCACCGGCGGCGGTCGCCTGTACATAGTCTGATTCACGGCGCAGAGATCGCGAACACGTGTACGCGGAACACGCCCAGCTCATGACGCGCGGCTCCCCCGATAGTGCCTGATGGCGGAACAGGCCGGCCGGCTCCCCTGCAATTGTGAGAACGCCCTCCAGGTCAGGCGGAGTTGTTGTAGATGAGGGCTTCGCCCGGCGGAAAGTCGAAGGGCTCTGCGGCGAACAGGGTGACAAGACTGTCCCGGGGAAGATCCTGCCCGCGAATCGCGCGGAAGGACGCCATCTCCGTCGCGCCCGAGCCGATCGGATCTGTCGGGGGCCGTACGCCGATCACGAGTCGAGGTCGGCCCCACGCTCCGACAGGAGTTCCCGGAGCAGCGATCTGTGACATCGGGATTCCTCCTCACAGTAGCAGCCCACTGAGAAGTTTGTGCCATGCGACAGCGCTGCGAGGAGATCCAGAAGGCGGCTTCTTTCCGCGACGGCCATTTCCGACCGGTATTCTTTCGCGAAGACGGTCCAATCCTTCTCGCTCGCCGCTGCCTTGCCGAGTTTCATAAGCTCGGGACTCGGCGCGAGGTCGGGTAGCCATACGTCGTAGTAATCCAGGGAGGCGAAATCGCTCTTCCTGACGCCCCGGGGTGGACGTCTGACCGTTCCAACCCGCACTCCCTCTTCCGGATGTCTCGGGGTTCCGAGGCGCACTATTCGGATTGTCATCGACTGCCTTCTCTCTTATCAACCGTGCTCTGACGCCTTTGGTGCCAGCACCAGCAAGACGATCCCAACGATGGCGAGCGCGGGTACATCGCCAATCAGATGCCCTCTCTCCGCTACGTCAAGGATTGCCTGAATCCCCATGATTCCGGCGTGGACCAGACTGGACCAGGCCGTGAAGAGGATGAGACTCCGGTGTCGCTGTGGCTCGCGCGCCGCCCAGATGAGAAACACACCCAGCGTCGCATATACGCCAAGGATCATCTGCTCGTATTCCGGCTGACTTGGCTGCCATTGCCACCCGGCTGGCCAGACGCGCATGAGAAGCCAGATCCCGAAGATGAACACGAGTCCGATAGCGGTCAGTACCGGACGCACCGCTCGTGAATCGACCTTTGCAGTCATGACTGAATCCTCCCTCCACTGGCTCGCTAGAGCCATCGGTAATACCTGTCGCAATGGCGACGGCTCACACAGGCGCGGGTATGGCGCCGAGCTGAACGAGCACGCCGAGGCGATCGAAATTCGTCCAGCGCTCTACGATCCTGCCTTCGCGAAAGCGAAAGATGTACTGGGCCCCGAACGTCACCTGTTTGCCGGTCGGGGGAACTCCACGGAATTCGCCTTCGTGAATTCCGGTCACCGTCAGCCGCCACGCGACCTTGTCGCCCTCTCCAAGCATGTCGTCGACGGTGATGTGAAGACCTGGAAACGCGTTCCACAGGCCCGAGTAGAAGTGCTTCAGGCCCTCCAGGTCGAACGGCTCCGTCCCGAGCCCGTGTGCGACGACGTTCGGGTCGTGCACCTGAAGCCAACCCGATCGCTGCTCCGGGGAATTGAACGCCGCAGCTGCAGCCTTGAGGATGGATTTGTTGTTTTGCACGGACATGATTCCTCCTCTCTTGTGAGATGTTGGTGCCCTATCCCGTCCCGGGGTGCCTGTTCTGTGTCGACGGCCAGTAACATACAAACCGGTTGGTATTTACCATGTTTGGCAATGCCCCATTCTCAGAGCCAGTTGCGAGGATCAGTTGGAGCGCACTTCGATTGCGGGCGTGTCGGGTCGCAAGGTTTCGAGATGAGCGTCGAGGATGTGCCGGCACGCCCTGAAGGGCTCTATGGAGTGCGCGTTCTTCGCGAATCCGCAGGCGCCCTGGTAGCTGGCAACGTACATCGTGGCTACTGCCTCGACATCAACCTCTGGACGCACGAGTCCCTGCCTCTGTCCGCGCCTGAGGCCAGCGGAGATGGTGTCTTTCCACTCCTCGAGGATCTCGGCGAGGCGACAGCGGAACCCTTCATCTACTCCAGACATTTCGGTGACGAGGTTGTTGACCGGACAGCCCATCAAGAGGATTCCCGTCTTCGAGAGCTCCTCTTCCATCCGAAGCCCCATCCGCTTTAGACCCTCTGTGGGATCATCGGTCTCGAGGAACGGATCGATGTACCGCTCGCGGACCAGGGGTTTCACGCGCTCCTCCACCACCGCATAGCCGAGCCCCTGCTTGCTGCCGAAATGGTAGTACAGTGCACCCTTCGTGACTCCGGTGGCGGCGAGTATCGTGTCCAGACTCGCCGCCCGGAAACCGTTCAGGTACATCTCGTCAAACGCTGCTTGAAGCAGAGTCTCGCGCGTGGTCTGCGGGTCGCGGCGGGAAACCGTGTTCGTCGATTCAGGGTTCATACCAACCAGTATGTATGGATGACGTCGCCGCGTCAAGTTTGAAGATCTTCCCGGCCACATGCCTGGTGATGCCTACGTTTCATCCGGTATTGGGGCGCAGGGAGCCTGCACAAGGACCGATCGGCACGAATCTGGCCGGTCACGACTCTCGTGGGAGCGTTGGATCCAAGCGCTGGTCTCAGCGAGAGAGAGGTAAGAGATGGCCTGGCAACGGCTTCTGGCCCTGGGGGTTCTCGCGACCGTCATCGGTTGCTCTGCAAATCAGCCCGTCGACACTGATCCTTTCCCCGAGGGTAGTGTCACAAAGCAGGAGTCGGGCGTGGTTACGGACGGGGATGGGGTCGTCAGGACGACGGGCGAAAGAAGCACTGCCGCAACTCTGAAGATCCCACCGGGACACTTGCCTAAGCCGGGCGAGTGCAGGATCTGGGAGCCCGGGCATCCGCCGGGTCAGCAACGACACCTCCCCAATGGCTCCTGTGACCGGGTCGAGGCCTCGGTCGAGGCGGGACAGTGGGTAGTCTTCCGCCCTGGTAAGAACAAGAAGATCGTCGAGGTTCGGATGTATGGCTCCGCGGGCTCGGGGAGCACTGTGCCGAGTCTGATTCGCATCTTCGACATCGCGACGGGTGTGCTGCTGGAAGAGTTAGCTCCCTAAGCTGCTCCTGTCACCGCAACATACCGTAGTGCGATCCGGCCCGATGTGCTGATTGTAGACGGAGTGGACGATGCCTTCGTGACCGTCAATTCACGGACTGCGGGCGAGGTCTCGGAGCTCGTTCCCGGCCGAGTCGTAGACGACCACGCGGGTCGCCCCGACCCCGGCCTGGATCAGCACGCCGCCGGGATTCGTTCCGGCCCCGAACGCCTTGAGCGCGCCCGTGCCGTCCGCTCCTACGTACATCGCGACCCGGTCGAACGCTTCCTCGTCGGGCGTGCCGTTCAACAGCACGGCCGCGTACTGATCGCGGGGAGCGACCGTCATGCAGGCCGCCTCTTTCGAGGCCCCCGCGTAGTCGAGACACACGTTCGCCCGTCCATCCGACATGGCGCTCATGCCCCCTCGTTCCTGGCCGGTCCGGGGATCGTAGATGATGATCCCCGCGTCGGTCGCGATCCTCGTCCCGATCCGGCCGTCGTGCAGGACAAGAGGGTTGTTCGCGCCCATGGCCACATGGAGGCGACCGGCCGAATCGAGGACCGCGATTCCGACCGCGCCGGCCAGGCGGGTGTCCTCGGACACGGCCCCCATCGGTGCGCCGAGCACGATGCGCTCGTTGCCCGCACCGTCGGTGATGACGAGCCCCTGGGCCCGGAGCACTTCCTGGGCGCGGCTCGCTCGAGCCGCGAGCACTGCCAGCGCACTCAGCCACTGAACGCGTCTCTCCGTCGTGCGAACCCTGGTCCGCAACGCTTCGATCTCGTCCCGATATCTTTCAGCATCCATGGATCCGACTCCTTAAGTTCGTGTCCGAGTCTAGGGTGCACGAGAGAATGTCCGGCTGAGAAAGCTTGATGTGTTACCCAGCCGGATAAGTGGCACCTCGGCCCTCACACTCGCGGACTTTTTTGGAGCGACTACCGAGCAAGTCTTGGTCGCTCTTGAGAAATTGCCAATCTCGGGTCCTCTTCCGCTGGCGACCAGCAGACCACTCAGGGCGCCCCCAGCGTGCGGACCACATTGCCGCCCTCGTCGAGGAACTCGATGCGTGCGGCGCCGCCAGGTTCCACCAGCATACGCAGACGGGGCCGGCCGTCGTCGTCATGCAGGTCCACCGTCACCTCCCCCGACGCGCGCCGACCCACGAACAAGCGGTTCGCGGGGAAGACCCCCTCTCGCTCGAGCGCCTCGACACGGGCCTGTCGCTCCACAGGGTCCTCGATGGCTTCGACCTCGCGCATGTACCGCATCATCTCCGGAAGCGAGATCTCGGGGTTTCGGTCCGTGATGCTCATTCCGGCCTGATGAACGAACTGGCCGTCCCGGTAGCCCTGCTGCGAGGTGAACCGCAGCGTCTCGTCGTTGTCGATCTGGTCGAACAGCATGCCTCCCCAGCGACGCTCGCCGTCCCCCGTGATACCGAACCCTCCCATCTCGTCTCCGCGGTCGTCGAAGAATGTCATCCCGGCCGGCCGGACGCGATCGGGCATGATCGTGTCTCCGGCGATGACGCCGGGATGCTGTAGCGCGCTGTTGCTGATGACGATCTTCAGACTGCCGTCGGGCTCGACCACGTTGATGCGCTGAACGGTGATTTCGCCGAATTCCTGCTTCGGTGAAGCCGACTGGCTCGCCGCCGCGAGGAAGACGAAGGCGGGAAAACCGACCGCGGCGATTGTCAGATACGCGTTTCGTACTTGTGACGAGATTCTCACCTTGGCTCCACGGTTGATTGGACTTAGGGTGGCCGGCTTGCTGAAGACGGCCACCATGGTGCCCCCGAGACTTGGGTTGTACGAGATCGGACAACCTGCTGCCTGCGCGGCCGGAATGTCCAGCGACA
>JBDHIQ010000060.1:0-13266 GCA_039587395.1 Gemmatimonadota bacterium | reverse complement strand
AGTGGCTGCGGGACAACCCGCCAACCGTCGCGTGGTGGGGTGCCCAGTTCATGCCTGCTGCGACGCCACTGGACCACGGCATCGTCCGGACGGTCATGTCTGCCCACGCAGACGTCACGGGCGAAGAGCCGGTCGTGCGCGGCATGCCGTATGGTGCCGACATGCACCTGCTGGTGAACCAGGCCCACATTCCCACTCTGCTGTACGGTCCCGGGGATGTACGCCGGGCCCACGCTCCCGACGAGTTCGTGCCGATAGCGGATCTCGAAACAGCTGCGCAGACCCTGGTGCTGGCGATCCTGAGGACCTGTGGAGTGGCGGGCGGCTGACTACTCGGGCTCCGAACCCAGGTTCTTCTCCAGGCGTCGCTTCAAGCCGATGACGGTCAGGCCAACCACCTCTTGCCTGAGCTCGTCATACCGGACGACCAGACCGTCACCGATATCTACTCCGACCGCACGCCTTGGCTTGCCAATGGACAGATAGAGAACATCGGCGTCCCCATCGTACTCCAGGTCAAGCGGCTGCTGTTGATCGACGATGTTCAGCACTTCCACAGCACCAGCCTCCGGGCGGACAGCCTGCGAGCCAAATGCGCAGTGAGGACGAAGCCAAATTCAGGCGATGTCTCCCTGTACACCACCACCAGATACTTGGAGCCCAACGGAGTTTGCATGTAGTGATGGGCGGCAAGCAGCTCACCAGCGTCGCCCTGTTGAACAAGATCGGGTTCTGCCAGGGTCTCGATCAGGCGTAGACGCATCCCGCTCAATTCCGGATGCCGGTGAGCAATATGCATCCAGCGTTCAGCAGTCAGGCGTATGGTCGCCCCGTTCCATGCTCGGGCAGTGCTCAGAGGAAGACTCGCAGAGAAGGCTTACCGGCTGAGACTCAGCGTTCGTGCGCCGCCAAGGCTCTTCTTGTTTCTCCATCCTGAGGCCAAATCTCAACCAGCTCTCAAGCGCCACAGGCCGCTGGCTTCCCGTCGCTCGCACGCTCACATTGGATCGGCACGAGGATCACGAAGACCGGCCCGGTGCCCGGGCTCCGTCGACGCCCGACGTACCCATAACGGAGGACCCATGAGGAAGCTCATCGCTCTCGCTGTCGTCACCCTGTTTCTCGCGCCCCTCTGGAGCCTGGCGGCTCCGGCGGATCTTGGCGCCCAGCAGAGCTCACAGCCGCATATGCAGGAAGCCGACGGCAGCGCTGGTGGAGGCGTGGCCAACCCCGAGCCGTCACGGTGGGCCAGCAACCATTCGATAGTCGTGGACGGTGAGACTGTCACCTACGAGGCGGTTGTCGGGAGCATCATCCTCCGTGACGAAGAGGAGAGCCCCACGGGAGAGCTGTTCTACACGGCGTACTTCAGGACGAACGGCGGCGATCCGTCTACCCGTCCGTTGATCTTCGCGTACAACGGCGGACCGGGCTCCGCATCGTTCTGGCTTCACATGGGCATCATGGGACCGCGCCGGGTGGTGACCCCCAACGTCGGCCAGCAGGCACCGCCTCCCTATCCCCTGGTCGACAACGCGTTCACGCTGCTCGACAGGGCCGACATCGTGATGATCGACCCCATCGGAACCGGATTCAGCCGTCCGGCGGGCGAGGCCGAGGGCGAGGATTTCTGGGGCCTCGACGAAGACGCCGCGTCGCTTACCCAGTTCATCCGCAGGTTCCTGAGCCAGCATGAGAGGTGGAACGCTCCAAGATACCTGCTGGGAGAGAGTTACGGGACCACGCGATCAGCCGTTCTGGCCAGGCATCTGCAGCGCGCGAACATCGATCTGAACGGCATTGTGCTCGTGTCGGCAGTGCTCGATTTCAACACCCTGCTCTTCCAGGAAGGCAACGATCTGCCGTACATCGTGAACCTGCCGGCCTACTCGGTCGTCGCCGCCTATCACGATGCGCTGCCGGGTGGAAAGCCGGCGAATCTGGAAGTGTTCATGGAGGAAGTGGAAGGGTGGGCACTCACCGAGTATGCCACCACCCTGCTGGCCGGCGGCAAGGTGGATCCGGCTCAGCGGGCGCGCGTGCTGGAGCAGATGCACCGGTACACGGGACTGAGCACCGACTTCCTCGATAAGGCGAACCTGCGCGTCACGGCGTCCGAGTTCGAGAAGGAGCTGCTCCGCGACCAGGGGCTGGTGGTTGGACGCCTGGACGCCCGGTTCAGCGGCCCGACGGGAGACATGCTGGACCGAACCCCGTCGCACGATCCGCAGTCCACGGCCATCAGCTCCGCCTACACGTCGGTCTTCAATACCTACGTGCGACAGGAGCTGGGCTACGACGGGGAGCGCGAGTACGTCCCGAGCGGCATGGCGCGCCCCTGGAACTGGAGCCGGGGCGGGGGCGGCGGGTTCGGGATCTCGGGCGTTCCGTACGTGGCCTCGGATCTGGCCGAGGCGATACAGCGGAACCCGCGGCTGGAGGTGCTGCTGGTGAACGGCATCTACGATCTGGCGACCCCGTACTTCGCCGCCGTCTGGACCATGGACCACATGGGGCTCCCGGTAGAACTGCGTGATAACATCCAGCGGGCGGACTTCGCGGCGGGCCACATGATGTACGTGGAAGAGAGCCTACTGACGCAGTGGCGGGAGACGCTGGCTGCGTTCATCGACCGGACGTCGCACACGCCGCTGGTGCCGTAAGGGGCGACGCGATGCGCATGATAAAAGAATCTGCGGTCACCACGATTCGGGATCGGCTCGGCCGGTTGGCGGTTGGCCTCCTCGCCGCGGCTCTGGCTTCCGGTTGCGCGCCTGATACTCCTGCTCCGATCGACACGGCTCACGAGGTCCCGTTTCGGTTCGAGCGCAACCAGATCCTGCTCGAAGTGGAGCTCAACGGACACGGTCCGTACACCGTGTTGCTGGATACGGCCGGCGACCCGTCTGCCGTGGACCTCGCCACGGCCCGCGAAGCAAGCCTGCCACTGGATACGACGGCCGTAGGGGAGGCTTCCGGCGTGGGAGGCGAACGCGTGCCCATCTATCTGTCCGGCATCACCGGGCTCGCGATCGGGGGGCGCGCGTTCGGTGACACCGATGCGCTGGCCATCGACCTCTCGGCGATCTCGGAGCGGCTGGGCGAGCCGTTGCACGGCCTCCTCGGCCACGGCTTCCTGGAGGGACGGATCGTTCAGATCGACTACCCGGCGCGCCGGGTGCGATTTTACGATTCCTCCGACGCAGCCCGCCAGGCATCCCGGGACAGAGGCGAGGAAGTGCTCGTGCTGCCGCTGGAGTTTCGGCCTGGCGACATCGCGCCGTGGTTCGACGTTCACGTCGGCTCGGAGCCCGTGCGCGTCACCCTGGATACCGGCTCCAGCCTCGGCCTGGAACTGTACGCGCCTGCCACGGCCCGCCTCGGCCTGGAGACCCTGAGAGACTCGGCTGAAACAGGATCCGTGCTGGGGGCCCGCGGTTCGGCGGAAATCGCGACGACCACTCTGGACTCGGTCCGTCTCGGCACGCACACGGTCCTGGAAGCCCCGGTCGCGTTCTCGGATCGCGCGGACGAGGGAGAGCGAGAGGGGAACCTCGGGAACCGGTTGCTGAATCATTTCGTTCTCACGCTTGACTACGTGGCGGATACGTTGCGGTTTTCACTGCCGGGAGAGGGTCCGTGAGACAAGCGTTGCGCCAGGTGGCGGCCCTGCTGGCCGCCACGACGGTGCTGATTGGATGCGCGAACGATCCGGGAGGACCGGGGGAACCGGCCGCCGAAGACCGGCTGAGCCTGGTCAGCGAAACCGCGCACTTCCGTTTCTATGCGTCCGCCGGGGATGCCGTCGACGCTCAGTCACAGGGAGCGTTTCACGTGTGGGCCACGGAACAGTTCGGAGTCACCGCGCCGCAGCGAATCGAGTACTTCAAGTACCGGGATCGAGCCCATATGGGCCGCGTGGCCGACCGCCAGGCCAATGGCTGGGCCGACCCGGACGCGCTCGCGATTCACTCGATCTTCCCGTGGCACAACCACGAGGCCGTACACGTGTACTCGGCGCTCGTCGGGCGACCGTCCGATTTCTTCAACGAAGGGATCGCCGTGGCCATGGCCGTCGATCCGTCGCGAAACGACTTCACGCCCAGCTACGCCGGAGGCCTGCACGTGCACGACTGGGCCCGCGGGGCGCCGTCGGGGCTCCGTCGGATTCCGTCGATTGTCGAAACGGTCAAGTTTCGAGCGGTGGATGAGGCTACCGGCTACCAGACGGCCGGCTCGTTCGTTCGCTTCCTCATCGACGCGTACGGGATGTCTCCGCTGCTCGACCTGTTTGAACGGGGCACGCGGGACGACACGGTAGTTCGCATTCGCGAATCCTTCCTGGCAGCCTACGGGTTCTCCCTCGAGGAGGCCGAAGCGGCCTGGTTGGCCTTCCTGGCGAACTAAACCGGCGCCGGGGCGTTACGGGGCCTCCTGCAGGAAGCGCAGCATCGACATCCCCGCCTGCATGGCATCGCAGGCCATCCCGTTGTGCCCGCAGTCGCTGGCCAGCTCGATCAGCTCGGCGCCCAGCATCTCCGCTATCTCACGCGCCGGACCCGGGGTGACCACGTGGTCCACGGGTGAGACGATGACCTGAACTCGCGCCTGGATTCTCGCGACCGCCTCCGCCAGCGAACCGAGGAAACGCCCTTCCCCAGCGCGTCCACCAGGATCACGAAGTAGTCGGTGTTCGAGAGGAGACCCGTGGGTCGGATCATCGAGACCAGCTGCTCCGTCGTGCCCAGAACGGCGTGGGCGCCAGAATCGCGTTCATACCGTCGGGATCCAGCTCCCCGAACGTGCGGAAACCGAGTCGACAGCCGCGGATGACCTCGCCACTTTCCAGCGGGCACGCTCCCAGATCGGCGAACCGGAGCTCGCCCGGTGCTTGAGCCTGTGCGCCAGCGCCGCAAAGACCGGCTGCGCTCAACGCGAGGATCTGAATGGCTGGGGATCGGGGCGTCCGGCGCATCGGGCACCTCCATGCGAAACATGGCACGCCCCGGCACACGTAACAATCGGTGTAGCCGTCGAGATCGAGCTGCACCCGGCATCCCGATCAAGGAAACGTCATGCGAAGGATTGCATCACTACTAGTCCGCTTCGCGGGCCGCTCGGCCGTCCGGGGAGGGCGTTCGTGGTCGCGGGTCGGGGCGTTTGCGCGCTGGTCCGTGATCATGGCGGCTTCGCCCGCCGTCGGCATCGCCCAGAGCAGCTCCACATACGCTCCTTCCGCCAACCCTGTCGTGCAGGACTCGCTCCTGGCCGACTCCCCGGCCGGTGCGGTCCCGATCGACCCCGGCGAGTTCGGAGCGTTCATCGATGCGTTCATCGAGGAGGAGCGGGAGACTCACCATATCCCGGGCGCCGTGTTCCTCCTGGTGAAGGGCGGCGAGGTGTTCTACGCTCGCGGCTATGGCTTCGCCAATCTGGCCCGGGGAATCCCGATCGACCCGGAGCGTACGGTCTTCCGTGTCGGGTCCAACTCCAAGACGCTCACGGCGGCGGCCGTTCTGCAGCTGGCCGAGCGGGGCATCGTCAGCCTGGACGAGGACGTGAATCGCTACCTAGCGAGGCTGCAGGTCCCCGCCGCTTTCGGGGAGCCCGTTACCCTGTTCCACCTGCTCACTCACACCGCCGGCTTCGACGAGACATTCTTCGGCCAGCACGCGTGGACGCGCGAGGACTGGCTTCCGCTGGCCGAGTACCTGGCGGCACACCTCCCACCCCGGACGATGCCCCCGGGACGGATCATCTCGTATAACGACCACGGCACCTCGCTGGCCGGTCTCGTGGTCGAGGAGGCGAGCGGGCAGCCGTTCTCAGAGTATGTGAACGAGAACCTTTTCGAGCCGCTGGGGATGGCCGGAAGCAGCTTCGACGTGGCGAACCTCCCGGAGTCGATTCAGGCGAATCTGGCCGTGGCCTACCGATTCGCGGGTGGCGAGTTCGTACCGTACGAGTACGACTACATCAACACACCTCCTGCGGCCGGGATGGTGGCGACGGCCGCGGACATGGGCCGCTTCCTGAGCGCGCTCCTTCAGGGCGGGCGGCTCGGCGATGCGCGGATCCTCTCGGACAGCTCCACGGCGCACATGCTGCGACGCCAGTTCGGGCACCTTCCGGAGCTGGAGGGCCGGACGTTCGGCTTCGTCGAGCACACGGAGAACGGGGAGTACGGATTGTCCAAGGACGGGCAGGCCACCGGATTCACGTCCCGGATCTTCCTGCTCCCCGACCGGAACCTGGGCTTCTTCTCCGCCCAGACGCGCTCGGTCATCGAGCCTGGTCCGAGCTGGAACAGCGCGGCGGGTTTCCACCGCCGCCTCACCACGGCGATCCTCGACCGCTACCTCATGCCGGATTCGCTCTACTTCGAGCGGCCGGTGGCGCCCGAGGCGGACTCCGCGTTTGGCGTGGCGCCGTACGTCGGCACGTACCGGAACATGGAGGGATCCCGCCATACGATCGAGAAGCTGAGTCTGCTGTTCGGCGAGACCGAGGTCCGCGACCGGGGAGACGGCTGGCTGTCCATCAACGGTGGCGGCTGGGTTCAGATCCGCCCGGAGCTGTTTCAGTGGGCCGGCGGCGGCCCGTATTACAGAGGATTTCGACTGGGCGAGGACGGGAGGGCGACGCACGTTCTCATCGGCTCCGGGGCGGAGGAGCGCACACCCTGGTACGAGACGGCGCGCTTCACCATGGTGAGCGCTGGTGTCGTGGCGCTGCTGCTCCTGTCGGGGATCCTGGTTTGGGCGGTCGGCGCATGGCAGATACGAGCGCGCCGGCGGGGTCAAGTGGGGGCCCATCCCGGCCGGGGACTTCAGGCAGCCGCTTCAGCCCTCTGCCTCCTTTTCCTGGTGGCCTTCTGGTACGTGTTCACGCGGTCGGACTTCCAGGATTTCTTGAAGGGCGTGACACCGGCGCTAGCTGCCATCCTCGCGCTTCCGGTCTTGAGCCTGGCTCTGGCACTTCCACTTCCGGTTCTGTCGGCTCGAGCCTGGCGCCGTCGGTCGGGAGCGCTTTCCGGCAGAATTCACTTCTCGGCCGTCACGCTGGCCCTGCTTGTGTTCTTCGCGCTGCTCCACACCTGGAATCTGTTAGGCTGGCGCTACTGATCGGGCCCGGGTGCCCCACTCTCGTTCGGGTGCGGGCCCGGACCGATGAGCTTCCGGTTCGGCCGCGGGCCCGCCCCTGAGGAGGTCAGTTCACGCGACGCAAAGTCCCGCATGCGACGGGCAGCGTCACGACGTAGGAACCGTTCATGAAGGCCCCGTGCAGAACGATCGCGTGGTTCTCGAGCATCAGGGAGCTCGGCGACGCGCCGCCGTTCAAAGCCAGATCCCAGAACGGAATCACCTGGCGGTAGGAGATCGCGCCGGCTGCGTTGTCGGCCGTCGGGAAGGTGGCCGGATCACCGAGTCCTTCGGCTACATCCAGGCTGCCATCGAGCGGAACCAGCACACCGCCGTAGAAGGGGACGCCCTCGCCAACGGATACGAAACTGTCTCCGTCCGCGTCCGCGGCGGCCGTGGGACAGCTGGAAGCGGTTCCATCCAGAAAGCCGTGGATGTGCTGGGGATGGACGCTGAACGGAACGTGCCCGTTCGCGTTCACGATCACTGCGAACTCACCGTTGTTGCCGATCCGGATCGTGGCTTTGCCGCGCATCCCGGATCCGTTCTGTTCCTCCAGGTCAGCCATGTAGACCTGCGCGGCCGGCATCCTCGCGGCGTCCACCGTCGGAGCCGGCTGATCACCGAGGCCGGTACTCTGGGGAGCCTGCAAGGACGACGGACTGTCGCAACCCAGGCTCAGCAGGCCGACGGCCCCTACCAGGGCCAAAGCCGGCATCACTCCTGACATACTGGTCTTACGCATCGCTTTCTCCTTTCGCGCGTGGTTCCGATTCCCGTTCCCCCACCCGTTTCGGAGCCGGCCGGGCTATCCGCCCGGCGGTCCGTCGATTTCGCGCTCCAGACGCTTCTGCAGACGATCGGCAACCGCCGGTTCCAGCGCCGCCGGCGAGCTCAGTTCTTTGCGGAGAGCCGCGACCACGCCGGCGAAAGCTCCTCCGAAGCGCTCGCAGCGGTCACACTCGCGCAGGTGCGCCTCGATCTGGCTGACCTCGGAGGCCTCCAGCTCGCCCTCCAGGTAGTCCGAGAGGACCGTCAGCACCTGGCGGCAGGTGATTCCGGCGGCGGTGAAATCGAGCTCAGACATCGGCGATTCTTCTCAAGCTAGCCATGAACCGGAGGCGAGCCCGGTGCAGCCGGCTCTTCACGGCGGGAACGCTCAGCTCCAGCAGCTCCGCCGCTTCTTCCCCGGAAAAACCTTCGAGCTCCCTCATGACCAGGATTTCCCGGTCCGAGGTGGAAAGGCTCACCAGGGCGCGAGTGAGGAGGTCCCGGTCGGCCAGCGCATTGAGGAGCGAGGCCTGGTCCCCGGTCCCCCAGCCGGCCTGGGCTCCGAGGCTGTCGAGCGGCTCCGTCTGCTCGGGTTCGCCCGCCCGCCTCCGGTACTGCCGTCGGAGGGCGTTTCGGGCGATGCTGAACAGCCAGGGCCGGGCTGTCCGACCACCCCGGTACGCGGCGGCGTTTTTCCATACCGAGACGAACGCCTCCTGCATCGCATCCTCCGCATCCGCCTGCTCATGCGTCAGCGTGCGGAGGAATCGAAACACGGAGTCCTGATGGAGCGCCACGAACTCGGCGAACGCTCCCGCGTCGCCGTTGGCACTCCGTTCCAGAAGCGCGGCGTCGGCTTCAGGCACCGCGGCGGGCGCAGGTGCTCCAGCCGAAAAGCGTGTAGGCGGGACAGCTGCCCACCAGTCCGGTGACGAGCGGCAGCAGCCCGATCCAGCCCCAGGCCACCTTGGGTCCGGTGAGCGCGAGACCGACGAGCACCAATCCGAGGGCAACCCGGATCGTTCGTTCCACCTTGTGTTCGTTGCGGGGCAACAACTTTTCGAGCATCACGCACTCCAATCGAGGGGTCCCCGACGATATGTGGTCCACCCGGTAGATCCAAGTTGTGGGCAAAAGGATTCACCCTGGCAGGCCACGGTTCCGCTTGCGGACGGGACTCCCTCGGTTTCGCACGTTATCTTTGGAGCATGAGCCACGCGCAGCTCTCCTCCGCCACATCTCCGCCAGAGCTCGAAGACTCCACGAGCGGCTTTCGGCTCTTCCTGCTGCTCGCGTTTGGCCTGTCGTGGGTGATCTGGCTCCCGATCGTGATCGGGGATTGGAACACGCTCCTCCTCGTCCTGGGCGCGTTCGGCCCGTTCCTGGCCGGTGTGATCGTGACCCGGGCGGAGGAAGGCAAACAGGGACTGGTCCGGTGGCTGAAGCAGATCTTCCGGCTCCGCATCGGTCTCGGCTGGTGGCTGGGAGCGGCGTTCGTCTTCCCGTTTGCCGTAGGGCTGATCCAGCACGGCCTGTACCTGGGGCTCGGCGGCGAGGCGGACTTCTCGGACCTCGAGTATCCGTGGCTGGCCTACCCGATCGCCCTCCTCCTGACCACGCTGTTTACGGGCGGAAACGAGGAGCCGGGGTGGCGGGGATTCGCCCTTCCCCGCCTGCTCAAGTGGTACAGCCCGCTCGTGGCCAGCCTCATCCTGGGGCTGATCTGGGTGGCATGGCATCTCCCCCTGTTCTTCACGGACGAATGGGGCGGCAACAGCAGCTTCGTCTGGTTCCTGTTCAACGTCCCCGGCCTCTCGATCATCATGACGTGGCTGTTCCTCGCGCCCAGGCGCAGCGTGATTCCCGCCATGCTGTTCCACGGCGGCACCAACGTGATTGGCAGCTACTTCCAGATGGAGACGGACGTCGTGGCGGGAGCGCCGGACTTCTTCGTACTGAGGGGCGCCGTCTACTGGGCGATTGCGATCGTACTGCTGCTGGCTACGAAAGGTCGGCTGGGGCTGGAAGCTGAGCAGCCGACGGAGGCCAGAACCTCGGAGGCCTGACGCGCCCGCCTGGGCGCGGCTCGCTGAATCAGCCCGCCGTCCCCGTGACCGGATCGACCTATCCTTGCAGCACCACCAGCGCCGACCGCGGCCCCTGAGCGCCCATGACCAGGGACTGCTCGATGTCCGCCGTCTTGGAAGGACCGGAGATGAAGACGCCGTAGTCGGGCCACTCCCCTGGCTGCGGATCGGCGGAGTCCCGCCCGGAGAGCACCCGATAGGCATCGTGCATGTCGGAGACCAGTGCGGCCCGGTCCAGCAGCAGCACCAGGTGTTCGGCAACGAACGGGAGCGCCGGATGAGGAAGCGACTCACCCTCCACCCAGATGGCCCCGTTCTCCGCCACGCCCAGCCGGCCCCGTACGATCGCCAGCTCCACCTCTACCAGGTCGGCCGGCGAGTCCTCTATGGCAATCTCCATCGTGGACAGAGGCGGACAGTCGGGAGCGCAGACGATGTTGCGAGCAGTCGGGTAGTGGCGACGAACGACCTCAAGGAGCGCTTTCGCCTCGTCGTCCGGACACCTCTCATAGCTCCCGCCGACACCCTGGACCGCCGACGTGAACCGCGCGACCAGGTCCTTCGGCCGGCTCCCATGGGAAACGCCTCTGAACCGCGGGATCTTCGGCGCCTCCACCTCCCCCGGCCGGTTCTCCCCGATCGCCCGCAGGATGGAGTCGCGGCCGCTCATTTGTCGCGCTCCCGCTTCGTGGCGCGCTCTCGGGGCGGCACGCGCTCCCGCTGATACCACTCCCGGAAGCTCTCCGAGGGGACCACCGGAAGTTCTCGGGCTCGTGCCCAGGCGTTGAACCTCCGGCCTGACATCAGGCCCGGGGCTCGCTTCATGAGCTTTCTCGCCAGACCCCCTGCCAGCCTGTAGCGACCGGATCGCGCCAGCGTCGCGCCCATGCGCCGGACGCCCAGGCGCTTCCACCACGGAGCGTGCCCCGCGTTCACCGCTATCTGGCGCCAGCGATACAGCTGCCGCGGCAGATCGATCTTCACGGGACAGACGTCCGCACAGGACCCGCACAGCGTAGAGGCGAACGGAAGCGATGCGTGGGCAGCCAGGTCGACTCCCGGCGCCAGCACCGATCCGATCGGCCCGGGTGTGGACACCCCGTAACTGTGCCCGCCGCTGCGTCGGTACACCGGGCAGGTGTTGATGCAGGCGCCGCACCGGATGCAGTGCAGTGACTCGCGGAAGTCGGAGCGGCCAAGCTGTGCCGACCGGCCGTTGTCCACTATCACCACGTGCATTTCCGCGCCCTGCCTGGGACGCAGGAAGTGTGACGTGTACGCGGTAATCGGCTGACCCGTGGCACTGCGGGCGAGCAATCGCAGGAACACGCCCAGGTCCTCCATGCGCGGAATCACCTTCTCGATTCCCATGGAGGCGATGTGAAGCGGCGCCAGGTGAACGCCCAGGTCCGCGTTGCCCTCGTTGGTGACGACGACTACGGCGCCCGTCTCCGCCACCGCGTAGTTGACCCCCGTCAGCGCGGCGCCGGCCTCGACCAGGGCCCCGCGCAGGTGCTGACGCGCCGCCTCCGTCAGGTATGCCGGATCCGGAATCTCCTCCGTCCCCAATTCCCGGTGGAACAGCGCGGCCACGTCCTCCTTCTTGTAGTGGATGGCCGGCATGACGATGTGGCTGGGAGTGTCCCGCTCCAACTGCACGATACGCTCGCCCAGGTCGGTATCGACCACCTGGATCCCCTGGCTGATCAGATACCCGTTGAGGCCGCACTCCTCCGTCGTCATCGACTTGCTCTTCACGAGCCGATGTACGTCACGCGCGGCAAGGATGGAGTGGACAGCGGCATTGTGCTCGTCGGCGTCGCGCGCCCAGTGGATGGTGACGCCGTTGGCTGCCGCTGCTTGCTCGAACTCCTCCAGGTAGTGGTCCAGCCGACCCATCGTGTGGGCCTTGATGGCGGAGGCCAGCTCGCGGAGCGTTTCCCACTCCGCCACGGTGCCGGCTGCCGCGTCGCGCCGCTGGCGCACGAACCACAGGGCCTTGTCGTGCCAGGTCGTGCGCTCCGCGTCCCGCAGGAAGACCTCGGCGGCGGCCGCATGACTCCACGAGCCCGCCTGGTCGCGGCCCACCGCATCCGCCCGGGTGCCCCCGCTCGCGTCACTCACGCCTGCACCGGCTCCCCGTTCAGGATCTCGGCCAGGTGCATCACGCGGATCGGGAGAGATTGTCGACGGATGATCCCGTCCAGGTGCATCAGGCAGGACATGTCGGCGCTGGTGATGATCGCGGCATCGTTTCTTATGTGATCCTGCACCCGGTCGCTGCCCATGCGAACGGACACAGCCTCTTCCGTCACCGAGAACATGCCGCCGAAGCCGCAGCACTCGTCCGTTCGATCCAGCTCCACCAATTCCAGGCCGTCGACCCGCTCGAGCAGAAAGCGGGTGGGGCCGGCTGCCAGCGCTCCCTCGGCGGCGGGCTCGGCGGCGGCGCCGCCGTTGCTTGCCTGCCTCCCGGCTGCCGCCAGCTCGGACGAAGTCCCGAGTCGCAACCCGCGCAGCCCGTGGCACCCCTGGTGGAGGCCGACCCGGTACGGAAACGAGACACCCGGATCTTCGACCCCCAGCACGTCTACCAGGAACTGGCTCAGCTCGTGGGTGCGCTCGCGCACGTGTTGCACGGCATCGGTCTGGTCCAGCATGTCGAAGTGGTGCCGGACGAAGTACACGCAGCTGCCGGACGGGGCGACGATGTGCTCGTACTCGGCAAACGTCTCCACGAAATGGCGCGCCGCTCCCACCGCATCCCGTTCGAACCCCGCATTGGCCATTGGCTGGCCGCAGCACGTCTGCTGGAGAGGAAAGTCTACAGCGAGGCCCCGGCGCTCCAGGAGTTCCAGCGTCGCCCGGGCGACGTGAGGAAAGAACTGATCCACGTAGCAGGGGACAAACAGCGCGACGCGTTCGGGGCTCACGAGTCAGTCACCGCGTGCTCACGAGTCGAGCCCGAAGATCCGCTTCATCGGCACCCACTTCTCGCCTGGCCCGGCCCATGGGAGCGCTTGCTGAAACGTCCACATCAGCTCCTCCCACTCCTGCACCTTCGGATCGGTCTGGTCGGCCTCGGCCTTCGCCTCGAGCGAGAAGTCGTCTGACACTTCCATCACCATGAACAGCCTGTTTCCCGCGCGATAGATCTCCATGCCCAGGATGCCGGAAGCACGAATACTCCGGTCTATCTCCGGCCAGATTCTCTCGTGGTGGCGCTCATATTCGGCGATGAGATCGGGATCGTCCTTGAGATCCAG
>JBDHIQ010000249.1:0-6525 GCA_039587395.1 Gemmatimonadota bacterium | reverse complement strand
CATGCAGATCCATGACGGCAAGATCGTAGAGGTGTGGGAGGAGATCGACTGGTTCGGGCTCCTGAAGCAGATCGGGGCGCTGCCGGAGCTGGCCTCGGCCGGGGCGTAGCCGGCGCCGGCGACATGACGCGTCGAGCTCTGAACATCACCTGTCTCCCCGGCGAGTTCTGGGGAGACGATGCGGACGAGCACTTCGGCGCCGTCATGCAGGACGGCAACTACAACATCCGGACCAGGTAGTAGGGGCGTTTCGGTAGCACGACAATCGGACGATAACTGGACGATTCACCGCGGCTAGACTGACACGACTTCCGGCGTGGCGTGCAAGGCCGATGGCACGCCATGGCTGCTGCGTCTGCCATGTCCGCGGGTGGGGGTGAGTCGGGAGCGAGCCGTACGGACAGCAGCGGCATGGTCAGCGCACGAGACACCTGCTCATCGGCAAGGAGGTTGTTCTCCATGCGTAGGCTCGCCTTACTTCCACTCCTGACGTTTGCCCTCGCCTGCAACGACGGTGCGATCGTCCAACCGGACACGAACCTTCAGCCCGGCCAGGACGCTCCCGGAATCGCGGCCAGCTCACACTCAAACGGAGTCGTCGCCAGCGTCACCGGCTCCGGCCACTTCACGACTGCACCACCGGCATTTAATCCCGGGCTGTGGCGCACCTTTGCACTGACGGCTCGCAAGTACGCAGACGGCTCGGTCAAGGGGTCCTTCAACAGGATCACACACTTCGCGGATGGCGGAGTCGAGCACGAACGGGGTCGGATCACCTGCTTCACCATCGTTGGAAACACCGCCTGGATTGGTGGGATGGTTCCGGGAGAGACCCCGCCCGACGTGGCGTGGCAGGTGGTGGACAACGGCCAGGGCGCCGCTGCCGATCCGGATCAGAACGGGCTGCAGCTTGCCGCCGCCACGTTCGGCTGGCCGGCCGGTTTCGCACAGGAGTTCTGCAACACGACCCCGACAGAACTCGATTTTGGGTCCTTCGGAGGTGTGCTTCCTCTCAGTCTGGTACTGTTCGACATCGAAGCCGGCAACATCCAGATCCGGTAGGAGGTGTGACCACGGCCTGAGCCCAACCTTCGCAGCTTCCGGTCAGGGGCGGTCCCACGCGGACCGCCCCGGACTGAAATCGCCCGGCGGATCTAGGCCTGGTCCTTCACCGCCGCGATCGCCTCGATCTCTATCTGGAAGCCATGGTGCAGGTCGCGGGTCGGCACCACCACGCGCGCGGGCCGGTGCTCGCCGAAAACCTCCGCATATACCTGGTTCACCCGGCCCCACAGTCCAATGTCCGAGACGTACACCGTGACCTTCAGCACATCTCCCAGATCGGCACCCCCGGCTGCCAGGATTGCCGCTACGTTCTCCAGCACCTGTCGGGTCTGGTCTTCGATGGGACCGATGTGGGGAGTTGCCCCGACACGAACAGCAGCCCGTTATGGGCAACGCCCTGCGAGTAGTGTCCTGCGGGAGGAGGCGCGTCCTCTGTTACGATGTGATGCATATGCAAATGCGTCCGTATCTGGTCTGGCCTCAGGTGATTCCACGCGCCGCTGAGCGAATGGAAGCCGTCGTTCTTCCCCGTAGCTTCCCACCTGCAAGACGGACGTGCAATGCCGTGGCGGAAACGAGCGGTATCCACCATCCCGCTATCGAACGCCCGGTCCCGCTACCGGACGCGCCGTTCCACTGTCAGAAATATCGCAAACTCCCTAATCCATGTGATGACATAGGTTTCCGTCGTACCAGGCAAACGGCACGACCATTGCCTTTGTGAGCCCCGTCGGGGTACGCTCTCGAACCACGCGGACCATAGTGCTCACGCTGGCGCTCGGGATCGGGATAGACACGGCCATCTTCAGTGCCGCGAAGGAGACGCTCCGGCCGTCTCTGCCGTTCCGGGAGTCGGAGCGGCTGGTCCGCATCTACCAGGTTCCCGAGGGCAGCTCGGTTCGGGTGAGTCCACGCGTGCCTGCGTTCATTGCGGTGCGCGACGGTGCGGAGTCGTTGGAAAGCGTGGTCGGAAGCCGGTTCAGCAACTTCACGCTGCACACGCCCGACGGTCCGGAACGCCTGGTCGGCAATGCGGTCACGGCGGGGTGGCTGGAGACTCTGGGTGTGCAACCGGCCCTGGGCCGCGACTTCACGCCGGACGAAGAGGCAGCCGGAGAGGGAAGCGGCGTCGTCCTGGTCAGCCACCAGGTGTGGCGGACGCGGCTGGGTGGCTCCGAGGATGCGGTGGGATCCACGCTCCGGCTGAACGGCCGCCCCCATGTGGTGGTGGGCGTGCTGCCGCCGGGCTTCCACTTCCCGTACGACGCCCACCTGTGGGTCCCGCTCCGCCCGACCGAAGCCGATGCCGGGTTCTGGGCGCTCAATATTCCGGCCCGCCTCAAGCCGGGTGTGAGCGTCGCCGCTGCCCGGGCCGACCTCGCGGCCCTCACGGAGCGAGTGGCGCCGACCCTGCCAGGCTTCACGCCGGGCACCACGTTCACGGCCGTGCCGATTCGCGAAGTGATGGTGGAAGACGAAGGGCGCACCGTGCTTGCCCTGGCGGCAGCCGTCGGCTTCCTGCTCCTGGTAGTGTGCGCGAATCTGGCCAACCTGCTGCTGGCCCGCGCCCTGGCCCGCGAGTCGGAGTTTGCCGTCCGGGCCAGTCTGGGAGCGTCGCGCGGGCGACTGGTCCGCCAGTCGCTGGTCGAGAGCACGACGCTGGGGCTGATCGGGGGAGCCCTGGGCCTCGGCGTGGCCTACGCGGCCGTGGACTTCCTGGGGTTTCTGCTCCCGGGCGACTTCTCGTATCTCGGACTCGGGGTGCGTCTGGACGTGATCGCGCTGGTCTTCGCGGCCGCGTTGTCGATCGGGACGGGGCTGCTCATGGGAATCCTGCCGGCGCTTCGCGGCTCCGCGACGAATCCTGCGGACGCGATGCGGGAAGGCGGTCGGTCGGGTGGAAGCAGGAGGCGGGCGGGCGTCGGCCGCGGGCTGGTGGTGGCCGAGCTGGCCGTGACGCTGGTGCTGCTGACCGGTGTGGGCCTCATGGTGCGGGACGTCCAGCGGCAGCAGGCGCTGGACCTGGGCTACGAGGCCCAGGGTCTGCTGGTGTTCTCGGTTCCGCTGGAAGAAGCACCGTACGAGACGGGAGAAGCGCGAATGGCGTTCGCGCAGCGCCTGCTGTCCGAGCTGGAGTCGCGACCTGACGTTGCCACGGCGGGAGCCGTCAACCTGTTCCCGCGGCACCAGGGAAACACCCTGGCCGAGGTCGTGCCGGAAGGGCGCGAACCGGCGCCGGGCGAGCGACTGGCCGTCAACTATCGGCTCGTCTCGGCGGGCTACCTGGAGAGCCTGGGGGTGCCGTTGCTACGTGGTCGCATGATTGCCAAGACGGACCAGGCCGGCACCCAACTGGTGGGGTTGGTGAGCGCCAGCCTGGCGGAGCGGCTGTGGCCTGGCGAGGACCCGGTGGGCAAACGCGTCAGGGATCAGCGAGCAGGCCAGGACGTGCCGTGGGTCACCGTGGTGGGCGTGGTGGGCGATGTACGCCAGTCCGACGATGTGCTGGACAGCTGGTACGTGCCGTTCGCGCAGGCCGCCGACAGCCGCTTTGCCCGCCAGCTGGCGGTGGTGGCGCGAGGGCCGTGGATCCCGAGCTTCCCATATTCAGCGCTACCACTGCCCGCGCCCTGACTGCCGATCTGCTGGCACGCGAGCGCCGTGGAGCCTGGTTGGGAACCGCGTTCGGAGCCTTCGGTCTGCTGCTGGCCTCGCTGGGGATCTACGGCTCCATCTCGTACGCGGTGGCCCGCCGCACGCGGGAGTTCGGGCTGCGGATGGCGCTGGGGAGCGACCGCCGGCGAATCCTGAACGGTCTGCTGGGAGAGGTCAGCCGCATGGTCCTGATGGGTGGAGCCATCGGCCTGGCCGGGGCCGTGATCCTGGCCCGCGTCCTGGGCGCTTCCCTGGCCGAAGTGGGTCCGTTCGATCCCGTCGCATTCGGAGCAGCGCTCATCTTGCTCACCCTGGCCGCACTGGGGGCCGGGCTTCTCCCTGCCCTGCGTGCCACCCGGATCAGTCCGCTGGAGGCCCTGCGACACGAATAGACTGGTCCGTGACCAACCCGTGCCGCGGCCCATGCCTCTAACTGTCGAACCAGTACGACATTGTAGTTCTTTCGCCACTCTTGCACGTCCGGATCACCTTGGTATCGTTCAAGCTGAGCCGTGACGTGCATCGCCGATGGCACGCCATGACTGCTGCGTCTGCCATGCCTGGCGCTACCCCCCGAGCGCGGCAGACAGAGAGCGGCATGGTCGGCGCACGGGCCCACCTGCATCGGCAGATCGAGATACGCCATGAGACGGTACATCAGTTTGCCCGTGGCGGCCGTGGTGCTGCTGCTGGGCTGCGATCGCGATGGCAGTCAGGATCTTACCTCGCCACAATCTCCCGCCATCTCGGCAAGCGTCCAGGACCAGATTGCTGCCCTCGGCTGTGAGGCCTGGTGGGTGGATTACAGCAACGGCCCCATACCAGTGTGTGATCCCGCGGACCCGAGTTGCCTGCGCGATGAGTGGCTGGACAACAACCTCCACTACGACGGCTTCGTCGTCGAAGGAAACACCATCTACGGCACGGACCAGCGGGACGTCATCCTGTGTCAGCGATCCACGACGGGAGCGGGCGTCAAGCTGTTCGGGGACGAAGGAGACGACACGCTGTTCGGGACGGACTGGGACGACGAGCTGTACGGTGGTCCCGGCTGTGACCGGATTCGGGGCAGGGATGGCAACGACCTGATCGATGCCGGTCCCGGGAATGACGGGCCGGAAGATCGGGGCGGCTGCGCGACTCAGGAGCTTCGCACCGATCCCTGGCGACGTCAGCAGGGCGGCGTGTGGGGCGATGGGGGACATGACGAGTTGGTGGGCGGACCCGGAGACGACTGGATCATGGGCCACGATGGAAATGATGTGATCATCGGTGGTCCGGGCTCAGACCTGTTGCTGGGCCATTTCGGGGACGACGAGCTCAACGGTGGACCCGGTACCGACCACCTGAATGGCGGGCCCGAGTTCGACATCTGCCACGTCGGTCGGCCGGGAGACGGCGACGTTCTCCACGAGTGCGAATCCGTCGAGGGTGGGCGGGGGGATGGGATCCCTGATGCAACGTCAGGCGACGTGTGGATACAGGCCGGGCCCAACTCGATCCATATCTCCTTCACCGCCCACGCCGCCACGGTCACGGAACCCGCCAGCGGCTGGGTGGCCTTCGACGGAGCGGGTCTCCACGCAGCGGGGCCGGTGGCCTACTTCTTCGACCACACCGCGTACAACTCAGTCCTGCAGAACGGCTCCGAGGTGTGTGTATGCGGGGTCATGAATGATGTCAACGGTCCGCCGCCGCCGATCCCGCCAATCCCTGGGATGCCGACGTCCCCGGACATCGATGAAGACGGAATCGATAACGAGTTCTGCCTGTACGTGGTGGACGCCGACGCTCCGGGTAGCGAAGCAGCCACCGACCTGGTGTCCATCATCCACGAAGGGATGCCGTGGGCGATGTGGTTCGACCATCCGTATCCCAGTCCCGGAATCTGTGCCGAGCTAGTAGGTGCGTCGGGCGGCGGGACTCTGATCTCCGGTGGCGTTCAGGTGCACGACTACATTAAGTAGCGCCGATTACCTGTGGGGCGGCTCCGGCCGGGGCCGCCCCAAATTTGCCTTCCAGAGCTACAGCCCCCCACCTTGGTGCGCCTTTCAACCAATTACTACTCCAGACAAGGAGCACCACGCATGGCGAGGAAAGCATGGCTCTCAATGGCGGTCGCTGCCCTGATCGCAGTGCCGGGACTGGCGCACGCGCAGCAGTCGGAAGCGCAGCAGGCCGTCCGGCAGGCCATCCGCGACAACTACGAGTATTCGCGAGAGAACCTGACGAACAACCCGGCCACGAATTCGGCCGACGGTACCCTGGAGTTCTGGTCCAGCGGCGGGCTCCTGAACAACGTGCAACCGGGCACGCCAGCGGCCCAGTACGAGGCCTTCAACGTCACTCCCAAGTACATCTGGGTGGTGATGCTGGCGGATGACCAGGTGGCCATGGCCCAGTATTACGCGGAGGGGTCATACCACGCGGTGGGTCAGGATCCCATTGACGACTATGTCACGAGAGTCACGCAAATCTGGGTGAACGAAGGTGGCGAGTGGAAGCTGCGAGGGTCGCATTTCTCGCCGCTGATGGGCGGGTCGGGGATCAGCCAGCGATCCATGGACACCGTTCCCTAGTCGGAAGGGAAGACGCCTACAGGGGCGGTCCGGCCGGACCGCCCCGTTTTGCCTCCAGGCCTCCTCCCGCCCGGTTCCGGGCATGACAATCACACGATTAACCGACGATCCCGCGCGATCATTATCCAGCAGGTGATAGAGGAGAGATCCCAGCTGGAGTGGATACAATGGTGTCCCCGATCGTCGTCAGACTATGGCTGTTTTCGCTCATCGCCCTGGCTCTGTT
>JBDHIQ010000248.1:0-4298 GCA_039587395.1 Gemmatimonadota bacterium | reverse complement strand
GCATCGCTCTCCGGCGGGTTGTCGGACAGGAAGATCTCGCGCACGGTCGGAATGGCGATCAGGACCAGGATCACGGCCGGCAGCAACGTCCACCCTATCTCCAGCCCGGTATGGCCGTGCACCGGCTTGGGCCGCTCGTCCCCCGGCTTCTCGCGGAAGCGGATGAGCGTTACGACGATGATGGCCTCGACGATCACGAACACGCCTACGGCCAGCCAGAAGATGTAGTTGAACAGACCGCTGAGCCGGTCGGCAAAGTCCGAACTGGGATGCAGAGCGGATTGCGGATACTCGCCGCCGCACGCCTGTAGCGCGACGACGCCGATCACGAGGACCAGGATCCAGTAAGTGCGTTTCTTCAAGCGCTGAGTCGGGAATAAGGAATCGACCAGTCGTCCACGAGGCCACCACCCACCGAGTTTGGGAGCGCCACGTTAGGGACAAGCACCGGGATCGTCAAGTAAATCAGTGGCGGAACAACCGTCTCCCGGTGAACACCATGGTGATTCCGTGCTCGTCGGCCGCCGCAATGGTCTCGGCGTCTTTGACCGACCCTCCCGGTTGCACGATGGACCTGACGCCCGCTTCGGCGGCGGCGTCAATCCCATCGCGGAACGGGAAGAACGCATCGGAGGCCAGCGCACAGCCCTCCGTCTGGTGACCGGCCGCCGCCGCCTTGCGGGCGGCGATCCCGACCGAGTCGACCCGACTCATCTGGCCTGCCCCGATGCCGATCGAAGCTCCATCCCGGGCCAGGAGAATAGCGTTGGACTTCACGGCCTGGACGGCCGCCCAGCCAAAGGCGAGGTCTATCCACTCCTGCTCGCCAGGCTGCCTCGCCGTTGCCACGGTCGCCGAGGCGCGGAAGTCGTTCGGGGCAGCCGGCGTCGCGGTGGACTGGACCAGCAATCCGCCTCGCACGCCGCGGGCGTCGAGCCCCCGCCATACCTGACCGCGCTCCCACCGAGCCTGTCCGCTCTCCACAGGGCGCAGGATGCGGAGGCTCTTCTTCTTCTGCAGGACCTTCAGCGCTTCCTCCGCATAACCCGGGGCCACGACGCACTCGACGAACATCTCGGCAATCGCCTCTGCCAGCGACTCCGTCACGGGCTGGGTCAGAGAGATCACGGACCCGAATGCCGAGAGCGGATCGCAGGCCAGCGCCTTCTGATACGCGTCCAGCGCGGAGCGACCCGAGGCGATCCCGCAGGGCGTGGTGTGTTTCACTATCGCGCAGGCCGGCTGCTCTTCTTCGATGAACGGCGCAATAGCCCCCAGCGCCCCGTCTACATCCAGGAGATTGTTGAAGGACAGCTCCTTGCCGTGCAGCTGCTCCATTCCGGGGATTCCCCACGGCGCGGTGGAGGCGTCGCGGTAGAAAGCGGCTCGCTGATCCGGGTTCTCTCCGTAGCGGAGTCCCTGCACCCGTACGATCGGAATGAGGAGCTCGGCGGGCAGATCCGCGTCTTCTCCCGGCGCCCCGCTGTCGCGGAGATACCCGGCGATGGCGGCATCGTAGACCGACGTGTGCAGGAAGACCTTGACCGCCAGCCTGCGACGCAGCTCTTCATCATCCTCATCCAGAGCCGCGAGCACGTCGGGATAGTCGTCCGGGTCACATACGGGCCAGACGAAACCGTGGTTCTTGGCCGCAGCCCGAAGCAGCGTCGGTCCGCCGATGTCGATCTGTTCCAGCGCATCGGCCAGAGTCACGTCCTTCCGGGCGATGGTCTTCTGGAAGGGGTACAGGTTCACGGCTACCAGATCGATGGGCGAGATGGCCTGATCTGCCAGCTGCTCCAGATCCGAGGGCACGGACCGTCTGGCCAGAATACCCGCATGCACCAGGGGATGGAGGGTCTTGACTCGCCCGCCGAGCATCTCCGGGAAGCCCGTCAACTCCCCCACGCCGGTGACCTCCACGCCACCGTCGCGCAGTTCTGCGGCCGTGCCGCCGGTCGACACGATGCTCCATCCTCGCTCGCTCAACCCGGCGGCGAACTCCACGATGCCCGTCTTGTCAGAGACGCTGATCAACGCTGTCGGCATGAATCTATTTCTCCCAGATGTCTGAGCCGCTCAGGGCTCTGGATTCCACGGTTGTACGGGTCGTCCTTGTTCCCGCGTCCAGCGCATGTGCGCGGGCCTCAGCCAGTCGGGTCCGCCGGGACCGCAGCGAAGCGTTCTCCGGCAAACCAGGGCCGGCTCCAAACACACCGCCGGTCCGGGCCGAGCTCAACCCAGCCTCGAGCCAGGGCCTCCACGACGGCCGGCAGGATCCGATGCTCCACCCGAAGCACGCGTGCCGCGAGCGCGTCCGGATCGTCTCCATCGAGTACGGGGACCGGCCATTGGGCCACGATGGGCCCGCGATCGTACTCCTCGTCCACGAAATGGACGGTCACGCCGCTGACCCGGGCTCCGCTGTCCAGGACGGCTTCGTGCACGTGGTGGCCGTAGAGTCCCTCTCCGCCAAACGACGGAAGCAGAGCCGGGTGTATGTTGATCATACGACCCCAGTACGCTCGCACCACCCCAACCGGGATCAAACGGAGATACCCGGCCAGCACGACCAGGTCGGCCTCGACGCGCGCCAGCTCGCCAAGGATGAAGGCAGCCTCGTCCTCCTCGCGGGATTCGCGGACGGGAACGCGCAGCTGCTCGGGCAGCACGGTGAACCGGTCAAGAAGCGACTGGAAGTTCGTGCCTCCGCCGGAAGCGAGAACAGCGACTCTGTACCTATTCTGGCGTTCGGAATCTGCGGACATGGACTTTCTCGCCTCAGCGCGGCGACGCAGGCTGTCTGGACCCCGACCGGGGAGCGCGCTCGTGAAAGCGCTGGCGCCCGACCGTGCGATACCTGGAACTTGTGGCCCGGGACCACAAAGAGCGAGACCTGCACGGACGGTGAAGCGCGGGGAGGGGTTCTACTCCCCGGTCAGCCGGGTGATGGCCGTCACGAGCAGCTCCGCCACCAGGCCTTCCTCTCCGGGTTCGATCGTCCTGAAGTCGATCCAGAACGCTCCCTCCTCCACTCTCCCGATCAATGGAGGACGACCCGATCTACACGCCTCTTCCAGCTCGTCTGCGGCCACCCCGCTGACCCGCCAGCCCGCAGAAGCGATGCGGTGACCCGGAAAGGAGCCCCCACCGACCAGCGACTGCACGGGTCTCACCTGCACCGTCGCCGACATCGACTCGGCACCTGGTAGCGCCCGGGTCGCGCGCCCTTCGACAGCGTCCGCCGGCTCGCGCAGCATTCGCAGCGCGGGGACTCGACTGGCGGCAACGCCGGGATCCCGGTACAGCAGTAACGTGGCCTCCAGGGCCGCCAACGTCAGCTTGTCCACCCGGAAAGCCCTCAGCAGAGGGTTGGCGCGAAGCCGCGCGATCATCGCGCCGGTTCCGAGCACGACACCGGCCTGTGGACCGCCCAGCAGCTTGTCGCCGCTCCATGTCACCAGATCCGCACCGGCCTCGAGGGAAGGCCTGACCCCCGGCTCCTCCGGGTATCCGTGGAGCAACGACGGCTCCAGGAGGCCCGATCCCAGATCGTGCACCACCGGGACTCCCGCTTCCCTGCCCAGCCTGACCAGGTCCTCCACCGGGACCGACTCGACGAACCCCTCCAGCCGGTAGTTGGAAGGATGGACCTTCAGGATCAGTCCGGTCTCCGGACCGATGCCCTTACGGTAGTCCGACTCCCTGGTCCGATTGGTCGTGCCGACCTCGACCAGCCGGGCGCCAGATCTGGCGACCACATCCGGTATCCGGAATGAGCCGCCTATCTCCACCAGTTCACCGCGCGAGACGATCACCTCCCGGTCCAGCGCCAGCTCGTTCACCGCGAGCGCCACCGCAGCAGCGTTGTTGTTGACCACCAGCGCGGACGCGGCGCCGGTCAGATCGCACAGAAGGCGGGCGCAGTGGTCGTGCCGCGACCCTCGCCCTCCCGCAGCGAGATCGAACTCGAGGTTGGAGTAGCCCAGGGCCACGGCCATGGCGGACACCGCCTCCGGCGCCAGGGGAGCCCGGCCCAGATTCGTGTGGAGTATTACGCCGGTCCCGTTGATCACGCGCTGCAGCGAAGGCTCGAACAGCCGCTCCAGGACGGCGCGCGCCCCGTCCAGGAGCCCGGACACCGCAACCGAATCGGCGTCCCCGGACCCGACCCCGGAACGCGCCGCATCCAGAGCGGCTCGCAGCGCCACCTTGACCGGCTCGCGCCCGTAGCGGGACTCCCAGCCTGCTACCTCCTGTTCCCGCAGCAGGCTGTCCATGGACGGCAGCCCTCGGCG
>JBDHIQ010000247.1:0-2906 GCA_039587395.1 Gemmatimonadota bacterium | reverse complement strand
GCTCGCATTGCCGGCCGTCACCAACCCGTCCTCCTTGAAGTACGGACGCAGCGTCCCCAGAGCTTCCAGCGTCGTGTCCGGCCGCATGTACTCATCGGCCTTGAACTCGGATTCCTTGCCACGCTTCTTGATGGTAATGGACATGACTTCGTCGTCGAACTTGCCTTCGTCCCACGCCAGCTTGGCTCGCTGCTGGCTGCGAACCGCGTATTCGTCCGCATCCCTGCGCTTGATGCCGTACTCGTCGGCCAGGTTCTCTGCGGTCTCAGCCATGGAGAAGCCGCAATACGTATCCAGCAGCGACTCCCACAGCGTGTCCTCGAACGGGACCGAGGGACCGAGTCGCAGGCCCCAGCGGGCTCCACGTACCACGTGGGGCGCCTGCGTCATCGACTCGGTGCCACCCACGAGGCACACGGCGGCGTCACCGAGCAGAATCTCCTGCGCGCCGTTCACCACGGCCTGGAAGCCAGAGCCGCACAGACGATTCACGGTGACGGCAGGGACCTCTATCGGAAGCCCTGCCTGCAGCCCGATGTGGCGAGCCAGGTAGTGCGCGTCCGCCGATGTCTGAATCACGTTGCCAAACACTACGTGGCCAAACTCTGCCGGCTCCACTCCTGAGCGCTCGATGGCCGTTGCGGCGGCGAGCGCGCCCAGATCCGTGGCCGTGAATCGTTTCAGGCTGCCTCCGAACGCCCCCATCGGAGTCCGCGCAGCCGAGAGAAAGATCACGTTCCTGTCATGCGGCGGGTTGGGCATTCACGGGTCTCCTGAGTCGTGAGCGCGTCTGGCGCGGGGCGGAAAAATAGCGTGTGCCGAGCGATTTCGCGCGTCGCTCATGCTCAGGACGGGTCCATGCGCAGAGACCACACATAGGCCGACACGGCTTCGATCTGGCCGGGGGTCAGAAAGACCGCGGCCTTTGGTGGCATCGGCATTCCATGAGTGGACTCTTCCGCCGTCACCCCCGTGGAGATGAGCCGGATGATGTCCCGGAACGAACCGTCGGTGAACTTCCAGCTGTCGTCGGTGAGGTCCGACCCGGTGTCCGCCAATCCGCGGCCCGCTTCTCCATGGCAGGTCCCACAACCGGCATACCGGTAGATGGAATCGCCAATCGCGATCAACTGCGGCGTGACACCGCCCGGTGGTTCCTGAACGGGGACAGCGGCCGCGAGCAGCACGCTGGCGACCCCGGCGATGCCCCACATCGCGCTGGGTATGTGCCGTCGGGACATGGCGTCATCCTTCGGCCTCCTGGCCGCATCGAGGACAGTACTTCCACGTTCGTTCCAGCTCGGTCTCGCAGTGGTCACAGCGCGGTATGGTCTGGTCCGCTCCGCAGTGTGGACAGAAACGGATATCCGGGCCTATGGGCAGGGCGCCATCGCAGTGATGACAGGGGTCGGGCACGGAGTCGGCGGCCCGGAGTGGATCCACGAGGTCCGCCGCAGCGGATCGAGTCGGTTCCTCGAACTCCGGTTCGACCACGGCTTCCGGCTCGGTAGCCGCCGCAGGCTCGTCCACGGCACCCGGCTGCTCGTCCACGGCTTCCGGCTCCACCCTGTCCGGCCTCGCCACCGCGGATCGCAGCTTGAGCTTTGCGGCCGCGAAGTTCTTCAGCACCGCCAGTCCCGGCTCCGGGGTGGCCAGTTCGCGCCGAACCGCCTGCACGAGATCCTGGTCGACCTGAATCAAGCCGGGATCCGCTAGAAGTTCCAGAAGAGCCACGTCGTACTCGCCCTTGGAGGTCAGTCCCAGCCGATCGCGACACTCATGGTAGGGGAGGAGAACGCGGTGCAGCTCGGCTACGGAAATGGCGGACGCCTGGTGTCCCGCCTCGACCATTCGGTTCGCCAGGAGGCTCGCCATCGACGCCCGCTCCGCGGCGGCTTCCCCTCCCGTGTGGTTGTTCGACATTGCCCTGCCAGCCAGCCTGAAGATCTCAACGCTCGATACGGAGCGCGCCCAGTCGGGCAGACTCCGTGATGAAACTCCTCGCATTCTCCCAGGAGATCATGACCCCGGTGAGATCGTGTAACCGCCGCGCCTCTTCGCGCATGAACTCGTCCAGAGTCACGGTCGGATTCGCGGATCCATCCCGCATCGCCCGGACTATCGTCGCCCAGTCACCCTCAAAGACCCGGCCGTCCGGGACGCGCACCCGATGGTCCCCGTCCCCTGCCGGTGGTGGGATCCACCCGAAGAGATCGAGCTGGCCGAGGTCGGATCGCTGCCCTATCTCGGCACCCCGCATCTCGATCTCTGCCAGAATCCGTTCTTCCGCCGTCGGTTCGGCGGTCAGCAGATCCAGCCTCTCCATGTAGGGCCGAATGGCCGTCGCCTCGGCATCCAGACCCCTCACCCGACGCAGAAGCTCCACCATTCTCCAGGCGGCAACCGGATCCCAGAGGTTCTCCACCGGGACGGCCTCCAGCACCTCCAATGCCTCCGGAAAATCTCCACGCTCGTAGAGGAGGCCGGCGGTGAAGACGCGCGCTTCATGGTGTATCGGATCAAGCATCATCGAACGACGAGCCCAGCGCAACGAGCCATCCAGGTCGCCACGTCGATAGAGCGTACATGCCAGTTCCAGCGCGGCATCCGTGCTCTTGCGGTCCGCGATGGTGGCGAGTCGGAGAAACCTCTCGGCCCGCTCGTAGAGCGCCTCGCGGAACAGGATCCGCCCGATGCACAACATCAGATCGGGATCGCTTCCGAAGCCCAGATCCAGCACTCGCTCGAAAAGCAGAAAGGCGCGGCCGCGCTCGCCCAGCTTCAGATGGACCTCCCCCATCCCGGCCAGCGCTTCCTCGTGGTCCGGTTCCAGCTGTAGCGCTGCCTGGAAGGACCGCCTGGCCCATGCAAACTCCTCCCGTGCCAGTCGAGTGTACCCGATGGAC
>JBDHIQ010000246.1:0-2917 GCA_039587395.1 Gemmatimonadota bacterium | reverse complement strand
TCGGTTCGCGCGATGGGTACATGTACGCGCTCGACCAACAGACGGGCGAACGGCGGTGGCGATTCAGCCATGATGGATCCTGGGCCATGTCGGCCCCCGCCATCTCGGGTGGCACCCTGTACGCGGGTACGTCCGACGGGCGCTTCGTGCACGCCCTGGACGTGCAGTCAGGCGAAGAGTTGTGGCGGTTCACAGGAGAGGGCTACACGTGGGCCTCTCCCGCTTTCGCCGACGGCACGGTCTACGCGGGGGATGGAGCCGGTCCATTGTGGGCCCTGGACGCGGCTACGGGTGCCGAGCGGTGGCACTTCCCGGCCTCCGGCGGTGTGTACTCGAGCCCGGTCGTACAGGACGGCGTGGTGTTCTTCGGTACGGAGGATGGATCCGTCTACGCGCTCCATGGTGAGGGCCGTTACGCACACCGCGCCGTGTTCTACGACGACAGCCTCCGCGTCTTCAACTACTACGGGGCCAGTGTCGAGACCCGCGTACACTTCGAGCAGCGCGGCTACAGCGTCCTGGACGGCGAGGCCCTGACCTCGTTTCTCGAAGCGCGAATCCAGGACGGTGCGCCCAGCGTGGTCGTTTTCGCGATGGATCACCTGCCGTCCAGTGTGGCCGCCGAGCCGGCGGATAGCGTGCTGTTCCGGCGCTACCTTGAAGCGGGAGGGAAAGTGGTGTGGCCGGGGCTCCCGCCCATGCTGCTGGCCAGGGACGAAGCGGGTCGATTCGTGGCTATAGATCGAGCGCGGTCCAGCTCGCTAACCGGGGTCGATTACACTGCCGCAAACTTCGATTTCTACGCCTCCATACCAACTGAGTCGGGCCGCCGCTGGGGACTGACTGGTGGGTGGGTCAGCACGCTTGCCGTGGAACCCTCGGAAGAGATCGAAGTGCTGGCCATCGACGAGAACGGACGAGCCGGCGCCTGGGTCAAATCATACGGCGGTCCCGAAGGCACGGGTCTGGTCGGATTCAGTCTGGACAAAGCGACTCCCGCGGTGCTCGAGGCGCTGTGGTTGGCTGCGGAGTTCGGGCTGTGAGCCGCCTTGGCCTGCGCCGTTCGCGTCTCCTACTTCTCCCGTTGGTCTTCGCTTCTCTCTCCGGATGTGCAGTTACCGACAACGCCGAACTTCAAGAGATGTACGAGCAGGATCAGGCAGACCGGACCCCCGGCCCGGATGGGATCGACTGGTCCCAGGTCTCTCCTCGCGACAGTGCGCGCCGGGCGCGAGTGCTGGAGCTGCTGGACTCGGGCCAGGTGCGTTCATCGGCAGATTTCCACAACGCCGCGATGGTGTTTCAGCACGGCAATGACACGACAGCCGCCCGAATGGCACACCAGCTGGCAAGCCGGGCGGTAGAGCTGGACTCCACCAACTCCGATGCGATGTGGCTGAAGGCGGCGGCCTGGGACCGCTATCGAATGCGCCAGGGGTTGCCGCAGTGGTACGGAACGCAATTCGTCCGCGATCCCGGCGAGCCGTGGCGGCTCTATGACGTCGACACGACAGCCGTCACGGACGAGGAGCGCACGGCGCACGGCGTCCCGTCGCTCGCTGAGCAGCAGGCCCGGGTCCAACGGATGAACAACAGGCAACCGGACGGAGGGTGACGGGTCCAATGCCCGGCAGCGATGGCTCCGCGCCTACTTCTCCCAGATGGTCAGCTCGGTAAGTCCGCTGACCAACGGCAGGGCGTGCTCGAGTACGACTCGGATTCGCTGCGTCTCGACGGGCTCGATGCGTATCGTGTTCACGGCCCAGGTAGCCGGCTGCTCCGGTGTTCGAGCGATCCGGACAGCGGGCGCCCAGTTCGAGCCGTCCCAGAAGTGCACCTCGTAGTCGGCCGGGGCCGCGACACCGCGATCATCTCCCCACAGGTACAGTTCGAGCCTTCCCACCGCCCTGGGCTTACCGAAGTCGATCTCGATCCAGTCGGTGGGATTGGGAGATTCGAAGGCGGTCCACCGGTTGCGCTGGTAACGGGTGAAGGAGACCAGTCCGTCGTTCACGTGACCGATCCGGTCATATCGCGAGGTGAAGGAGGCTGACACTTTCGGGAACTCGGCATCTCGGGTGATGGCCAGGTTGGTGATCGGCCCCGTCGGCGGAGGGAGCGGCAGGTCCGCGGATCCCCAGGCTTCGAATTCCGTAAGTCCCGACGCATGCCCCGGCCGGTGCATGAAGGTGGCCCGGATGCGTGAGGTCAGGAGGGTCGGAAATGTGACGGTATTGGCGCGATGGCCGGTGGGATCCTCGGGCCGCCGGATCTGATCGGGAACTTCCTGCCAATCGCTTTCAATCCAGGCCTCCAGTCTGAAGTCCGCCGGGACTGCGATTGTACTGTCCCCGGTCCTCTCAGAAACCCGTTCGCCGCCGGCCGTCAGCCCGCCGGCCGGCGATCCATTGCCGGAGTCTTCCAGGAAATACAGCTTCACAGCGCTCACCGGGCGTTCCGTCCCGAAGTCAACCTGAATCCAGTCTTCCACGTTCGGAGATCCTCCGGTCGTCCAGCGGTTGGACGGAGAGATCGTGTACCAGTAGTTGCCGTCGTTCGCGAAAGAGGGTGGCGTGCCGGGTGCGCTGAACGACGCCGAGATGTGCGGGAAGAATCCCCCATCGTTGTTGACGGCGAAATTGTGCAGGCGGTCCTTCCGGCTGGCTGAACGCGCTCCCGCACTGTGGCCGGCGGTTGGCAGCGCCACCTCCAGCCGACCCAACGCCGGTGTCTGCGCGATCATTTCACCGTCGATGAACACCATCAGACCCGCTCCCCGGCCGTACTTGCTCCCGTCCCGGTCCCAGGCGATGGTCAGGTCGTAGCCGTGATACTCCACCCCGTCGAGCGCGAAGTAATCCCACTCCGGCGGTGCCAGCGGATTCACCACCAGCACGTCGTCCGCCCGCGGCCGCAG
>JBDHIQ010000245.1:0-4603 GCA_039587395.1 Gemmatimonadota bacterium | reverse complement strand
TCGCGGGCGTCCACCTCGGCCGTGGCCATCAGTGACTCACCTCCTCGCCGTGATCTTCGCCGCCCTCGGCAGCCCCGTGCCCGTGGTCGTCTTCGGGGAGCTCAGCGTGCGTCACGCCCTTGAGGTAGGTGATGCCGGGACGGGTCCCCACCTCGCTGAGGATGTGATACGCGCGGGCGCTGCGGGCGACCTGCGATACGCGGCTGTCCGGATCCTTGAGGTTGCCGAACACGATGGCCTCGGTGGGGCAGGACTGCTGGCAGGCGGTCACGACCTCGCCCTCGGCGATCTGGCGTCCCTCTTCCTTGGCGTCCACGCGCGCCCGGTTGATCCGCTGCACGCAGAACGTGCACTTGTCCATCACGCCCTTCTCGCGGACCGTGATGTCCGGGTTGAGCTGCAGGTTGAGCGGGAACGGGTACTCGTGCGTCCACCAGTTGAAGCGCCGTACGGTGTACGGACAGTTGTTGGCACAGTACCGGGTACCGACGCAGCGGTTGTAGACCTGGACGTTCAGGCCCTCGGGATTGTGATACGTCGCGTACACCGGGCAGACCGGCTCGCAGGGCGCGTCCCCGCAGTGCTGGCAGAGCATGGGCGTGTGCGCGGTGTGGTAACCGCCGTCCGCCGTCTCCTCGTGGAAACGGTGCACCCTCATCCACGACATCTCGCGCCGCATCGCGCAGTCGTCCTCGCCGACCACCGGGATGTTGTTCTCGGCGTAGCAGGCCGTGATGCAGTTGCCGCACCCCGTGCACAGGTTGAGGTCGATAGTCATCGCCCAGCGGTACGGGCTGTTCGGGTCCGAATCCCAGGCATGGCTGTGGATCTCGCTCGGATCGGCATGGTGGTCCTGGATCTCGGCCCGCGCTGCGTCGACGTGCAGCAGCTCGGCTATCTCGCGGCCCAGGTCCGTATCGCTGCCCTGTGTCTGTACCAACCGCTCCTTGCGTCCCGTGGCGGTCACCTGGACGGATACGCCCGCGAAGGCCAGCGAACCGGAAAGGGCGTCCGTTGTTGCCGGGAGGAGATTCAGCGGGTTCACGCCGCGGTTCATGGCGTTCCGCCCGTAGGCCGTGTGGCCCTGTCCGATCGGGATCGCCACCGCATCGCTCCGCAGGCCGGCGTTGACGAAGACCGGCGCCTCGACCGCGCCCGCCCCTGATTCCACCCGGACTACGTCGCCGTGCTCGACCCCCAGCCCGTCCGCCATCGTGGGGTGCATCTCCACCCACGAGTTCCAGACCAGCTGGGTGACCGGCTCCGGCATCTCCTGCATCCAGCCTCGGTTCGCGCCCCGCCCGTCATAGAACTGGACCGTGGGGAAGACCACCAGCTGGGTGCCGTCTGCCGCTGCAAACTCTCCGACGGCCGGAAGCTGCTGGCGCCATTCCTGGCCGAGCGCCGGCGGTTCTCTGAACATGGTGTCTCGGACGTCAGCGAAGGAGCCACCCCTGCGCAGCGCGTCGAACCACCAGTCATCGCCGACCTGTCCCGCGCCCTGGTCGGCTTCCCAGGCGGCCTGCAGGTACGCGGCGTAGTCCGCCGCGCCGAACCCATCCACTACGCCGGCCGCCTCAGCGACCTGCATGAGGATGTTCTCGCGCTGTCGCGTGTCGAAGATGGGCCTCATGACCGGCTGCGCGAGCGCTGTCTCGCCTGCGGCCGTCTCCACATCGCCCCATGATTCCAGCTCGTGGTGGCAGGGCAGGATCCAGCCGGCCGCCGCGGCGGTTTCATCCAGATGGGGGCCGACGACAATCACGTTCTGGACGCTGGCCAACGCCGCTCCGAATCCGGCTGACTCCGGCAACGTGAACGCGGGGTTCGTGCCGGAGATGATCAGGGTGGTGATGCGTCCCGCGGCCATTCGCGAGATCAGCTCCTGCGTCTCCGCGAAGCTGGCCGTGATGCCGCGGACCGGACCGTTGTCGAATCGGACGGTGGTTCCCAGCGCCCCGCAGGCGTAGTTGAGCAGCGCCACCGCCACGTGAGCTGCCGTGGCCTGTACTCCCTGGCCCTCGACGCCCGGCGGCAGGGCGACCGGCGCGTGCGCCTCCACCAACTCCTGTCCGAGGTGCTCGATCGCTTCTGCCTCGACCCCGGCCACACCCGCGATTGCGTCTACCGTATATGCGGACAGCGCCGCGGCCAGATCCGTGAGCCCACGCTGCTCGGCAACGATTCGGGCCACGGCGAACGCGACCAGGCCCTCCGTTCCCGCCCGGGCCTGGATCCGCTCGTCGGCGTTGCCACCGGTGAGCGACGCGCGGGGACCGACGAAGGTGAACTTGGCGTGTCGGCCGCTGTCGACGTCCCTGGCCTCGGCGAACCGCGCCGACAGCTCGGTGGGCGCCAGCCACGTGCCCAGGAAGTCAGCGCCGAAGCACACGATCCGGTCCGCCTGCTCCAGCTGGTAGGAAGGAAGCTCCGCTGTCCCGAAGACCAGGCGGTTTGCCTCGCGAAGCGCCGTCAGTTCGAACGCCTCGTAGGCCACGTGCTCCGCGCCCGTCGCGCTGACCCAGTTGTCTATCAGGCGTGCGCCGGTTCCCGTGACCGCCCCGGTGAGCAGAACGGTGGTCCCTTGCTGTACGGCGGCACCCGCCGCGGCGATGGCCTCATCCCAGGTGGCGTCCTCAAACGCGGCCCGCGGGTCATCGGCAGGAGCGGTCCCGGCCGCCGCACCCTGTGCGCGGCGGAGCGGGTTGGGAATTCGATCCGGGTCGTACAGATCCTGCAGCGCCGACTGGCCGATTGCCGAGAGACGTCCGCGGTTGGTGGAGGCCTCCGGGTTTCCTTCCAGCTTGATGACGCGCCTGGCATGCACGCCGAACGGCTCCGGACCCACGCCGCCCAGGGCCGTGGCGTAGGTGTCGTTGCGGCCCGGGATGATGTTCTCTTCCTGCACCAGGTGCGGGAGGAGCTTGTCCGCAAAGGGCGGCTGTCCACAGCCGAATGCCGCAGCGCCCGCACCGCTGGCCCCGATGACCTTGAGGAAATCGCGGCGGGATGTGCCGCCGGCCGCACCGTTGGCCTCGCTCGCACCGGCCGCTGCGCCGTTGCCCGACCCGCAGCCGCACGCGCCGGACGCGCAGTCCGCCACCTGGCCGTCATCGGCCCGGTGCTGGTCGCTCATCTCGTCACGGCGTGTCGGCGGCATGATCTAGAAGTGACACGAGGCGCAGTCGATAGGACCGCGCGTCGCTCCGTACTGCGAGTCGATGGCATAGGGATAGAGGCTGTGCTCCTGCAATCCCTCCGGCGTGGGCGGCGGCGGAAACTCCAGCGACAGCAGGTAGTCCGTTGCCACGTCCGTCTCCGCTGCCGGCTGCCGGTGACATTCCAGGCAAAAGCCCATGCGGAACGAATTCCACTGGTAGACCCGGTCCATCTCCTCCACCGGGCCGTGGCACTCCGCGCACTCGATGGCGCTGCGAACGTGGGGCTGGTGATTGAACTGGACGTGATCCGGAAGCTTGTTCACCCACTCCCACGGGATGTTCTCACCGCGCGCCGAGTATCCCCGCAGCTCCTCGACCGGCGGCAGGCCCGAGCCGGCGATCCGATGGCAGCCCATGCACACTTCGATGGGCGGGATGATTCCGGCCACCGAGGACTCGGTCCCCGTGTGACAGTACCAGCAGTCTATCTGCAGGTCTGTGTAGTGGAAGCGGTGATTGAACGGAATCGGCTGACGGGGGCCCCGAGTGGCGTTGTTGTGCGCCTCGATGGCCACCCATTGGGCCGGCTGCTCTGCCTCACCCATCTCCGTCTGGTACTGCTCAGCGTCCTGGGCTACCGGGCTGGTCTGTGCGGCCTCCGGCGGTTCCTCCTGCGAGTCCGCCTCCTGCGCACCGGCAACGGCACCTCCGGCCGGACTGCAGCCGGAAAGACCCAGCGCGGCGCTCGCGAGGAGAAGCCACGAGAGTGCTGTCAGCCTGTCAGATATGCGCCGATCGGAGGAGGGGAGTGATCCTTCGATACGCTAAGCCCCGGCGCCTACAACGTCCGACTGACGGCCGGTCCGCCGACAAGGTATTAAGGACGGCACGGATTGCAAGACGACGGGCGGTATATCGACAGGATATCGAAGGATCATCGCGCCGAGGGCTGAAGTGGATCTCAGCCGCCAACAGGAATGATCCACCTGGGTGTCTCGAATACCGCCCGAATCCAGCCCACGAACTCGGTGCGACCGTCGCCGGCCTGATGGTGATAGTCGCGGATCAAATTCACGCCCAGGTCCCACTCCAGGTCAAGCCAGCCGGTGGCGCCGACTCGCCATCTTCCTGCCAGCGCCGGGCGCCAGGTAGTCTCCGACTGGCCCACCAGGATGCGCGGCAGATCCGGCAGCTCCTCGTTCGGCGGGCGCGGGTCCCGAAAGTCACCTTCGCCGCGTACCTGAAGATCCAGCCGCGGCTCCAGTCGCAGGCCAAACCCGGCGAACCAGCTTGCCTTGAGCGACGCTACGTACAGGTCGCTCTTGTCCCAGCCGAGCCCGATACGCTCGATCGACCACTCCTCCCACGGCAGCTCCGTCCGGTATACCAGGCTCTGGATGGCCGTCCCCTGCAGCTTGAAGATCCAACCCGGGAACAGCCCG
>JBDHIQ010000244.1:0-4631 GCA_039587395.1 Gemmatimonadota bacterium | reverse complement strand
TTGGGATACCAGCGGAACACCAAGTGGCAGGCAAGTTCAACCGGTGCCGCAATCGCCCGCTTATCTGATTCTGTCGCTGCTATTCGCTCTGGTTGCTTGTAGCGGTCCTGAATTTACGTCTTCTGAATTACGTCTTCTGAGTTACGTCTGGTGTAGCGGCTGTAGCCTAGTTGCGTAAGGCCTGTCTCCTCTCTCCTTTGAGGCTGTATCTCTTCCTGGTCATGCGGGCTCCCAAATTACCCGGACAAAATGCCGCGGGCAATGGACTGAGACCCCTGTAGCTTGTCCTGTAGCAGCGGATTCGGCGAACCCTGCAGAGAAAATGAGTCAGATTGCGACGCAACGGAGACGGCTGACCTGGGTGAGGGCTACAGCTGCTGTTTCTGGTTCTGGTGGTCGCCAGTCGCATGTGGAAGAAGGCAGTACAAGGAGCTAACTCATGACACTATGGCTGGCGCTTATCTCGACCCTGGCGACCGTGCCACAGCTTGTTGGATTGGCGGAATCCGCCGCGCCGGGCGCCGACGCATCCACGGTCGTGCTTCGCTGTGGGGTTCTCATCGATGGGCGCTCCGGTGCTCCTTTGCGGGACGCGGTGATTGTCATTGAGGGCGAGCGGATCGTCTCGGTGAGCGCGGCTGACAGTGTGCCGCAGGATGCCCTGTCCGACCGGTCGGCAAAGGCCGGCGCTCGAGAGATAGACCTGCGTTCCTCAACCTGCCTCCCGGGTCTCATCGATGCGCACGCCCACCCGCTGATTGAGACCGACGACTACCAGGTCGATCATCTGAGGCGATCATCCGCCTACAAGGCGCTACGCGGGCTGCGGGTCGTGCAGAGGATGCTCCACGCCGGGTGGACCACGGTTCGCATCCCGGGTGACGCGGATGTTCACTACGCGCACATGGATCTTCGCACCGCCATCGAGGAGGGGCTGTTCGTGGGGCCGCGAATCACGGGCGCTGGCCACTACCTCTCCATCACCGGTGGCGGAGGGGACATCAACATGCTCGGTCCGGAGCACTCCGTGGTGGCCGACGGAATGGTCGTGGATGGGGTGGCCGAAATCCGCAGGGCGGTGCGACAGGAGGTCAAGTTCGGCAGCGATTGGATCAAGGTGCTGGCCAGCGGTGCCATGATGTCTGCGGGCGATGACCCTACGCGGGCTCACTTCAGCCCGGAAGAACTGCGCGCCCTGGTGGAGGAAGCCACGCGACTCGGAGTCCCGGTCATGGCCCATGCCCACTCGGCGGAGGGCATACGGCAAGCGGTGCTGGCCGGCGTTCGCTCTATCGAACACGGGACTTTTCTGGACGAGGAAGGCATCGCGCTAATGCTGGAGCGAGACGTCTACCTCGTTCCCACGTTGTACGTCGGAGACTACTACCTGGAGGAGGAGCCCGAGAGCGACGCGCAGGCGAAGATGAACGACTTGACCCGACGCTACCGCGCGGAGCACTTCGAGCGGCTCGGCCGGGCAATTCGCGCCGGAGTGAAGGTCGGAGTCGGAACGGACTACGTGGGCTTCCCGATCGAGCAGGGAGTGCGCGAGTTCGGCCTGTTGGTGGAAGCCGGAATGAGCCCGATGGAGGCCATCCAGGCCGGGACACGGGTTAACGCGGAGCTCCTCGAGTGGGAGGACCGCGTGGGGACCGTGGAGGTGGGCAAGCTTGCCGACATCATCGCGGTTTCGGGCAACCCGCTGGACGACCTGTCGCTTCTGGAAAGCGTGTCGTTCGTGATGCTCGGCGGCAACGTGGTCAGGTCCAGCGGCGACTGATCGAATTGCCATATTTGCGCCGGAGACGACGATCCGTTTGGTTTGGTGCGCTTGTGCGTGGCACGCTCGTGCCGTTTGTCCTGCCACATCTTTGAAGGGGGGTAGCTGCATGAAGAGGCTGGCAATCTCGCTGTGTTCAGTGTACGCGTTCGTTTTAGCCGGCGCCGTGCCGGTGCAGGCGCAGGAGCCCGAACCGCCGGCTCTGGTGTCCGTCGGCATGTATACGTCCACGCCCGCTCACACGGCCCAGATGGCCGAGTTGATCGGAAAGGTCGCCGGCGCGGCGAAAGCTTCGGGCATCGACGCGAAGTACGCCTGGAACGTGTTCCAGCAAGGAAACACCTTCCACATCGTCAGCTGGCCGGAGAACTGGGCCCAGCTCGATCAGCCCAACGCGATGTGGGCCTCGATCATGGAGGGCGAAGGTATGGCCGCCGCCCAGGAAGCCATAGAGGCGTTCGACGAGCTTTGGGTCACATCGAAGTCGGAGATGCTCGGCTTCGTCGAGGAGTGGAGCTACATGCCCGAGGCCGGGATCGCGGAAGAAGACTTCCAGGGTATCGTGGTCTTCGACAACTGGGTGCGGCCGGGAATGAACGAGGAGTTCAGCGAGAACAGCGCCGGCGTCATGGCCATGCTCGCGGAGATGGGCTTTCCATATCCCATTTACGGCCACCGCACCCTGATGGGTGACGAGAACCGCGCCCGATTCGTGGTCATCCACGACGGCCTCAGCAACTTCTACGGCGACAAGAGCTTTGGCCAGTTCATCGAGGCGGCGGGAATGGGCGAGAAGTGGAGCAGCCACTTCGAGACTCGCCAGGAGATGATCTTCCGGAACGACAACTTCCAGGCTTCGTATCGGCGTGACCTGAGCTACCAGCCGGAAGGCAACTAGCAGAACGCCATCCCGGGGCCCGCCTGCGAGCCTCGATCTGCAAGAAAATGGGGCGGGGCCGCGAACAGCGCGGCTTCGCCCTTTTGCCGTCTTGCCTGCCCGAGCGCGAGCACATCTGCTGCGCGATCGCCGGCCAGCAGCATCTGGAGGGAGTCGAGCGCAAGAAGGCGTTTCTGGCCGACGGGTTCGATCGAGGGCTCGTGTTCCGGAAGTATGACGTCCGCGGCAAGGTGTTCGTGGAGTACGCGCCCGCCGAGGCTGCCTGGCGACCGGTCGTGGCCCCCGGCTATCTCGTGATCCACTGCCTGTGGGTGTCCGGCCGCTACAAGGGCCGGCGGTTGGGGCGTGACTTGCTGCAGTATTGTCTTGCCGACGCCGGAAAGCATTTCGGCGTGATCGCGGTTTCAGGCCGCAAACCGTACCTGACCGACACCCGTTTTTATCTGCACCACGGCTTCGAGCTCATCGAGCAGACGGACAGTGGCTTCGATCTGGTCTGCTATCGATCGAAGCCGGACAGCCCCGCTCCACGATTTGCTGCCAGCGCCCGCAAGGGAACCGTTCCCCAGGCCGGGGGAGTCCACTTCGAGTACACCTACCAGTGCCCGTTCGTCCCGGACTGCGTGGAGAAGATGTCCGGCGCGGCCCGCGAGTTCGATCTGCCGATCACGATGCGGGAGCTCGTCACGGTGGAGGAGGCACAGGACGCGGCGTCCCCGTTCGGCACCTTCGGGGCGTTCCTGTACGGCCGGCTCATCACCCATGAATTGATGAGCGACAACAAGTTCCGGAAGCTGCTGCAGACTGAGCTGCAGAGCGAACCGCCGCCCGGACTGCGGACCGAGCGCTAGAGGTCATGCACGACCTGCGCACCGCGCTGCGAAGCCTGCTGCGAAGGCCGGTCTACTCTGTCGTGGTGGTCGTCACGCTTGCCCTGGGGCTCTCGGCGGCGATGGCCGTGTTCACGTACGCGAACGGCTTCTACCAGCCCTTCCCGGGCGTGGACGCGGACCGGCTCGTACGGATCTTCGGAGTCGTCGACGAAGATCAATTCGGCAACATCTCGTTCCTGGACTACCTGGACTACGCCGCGGGTGTCGATGAGACTTTCCAGGGCCTCGCAGCCGCACAGGCGTACTACGCGGCCAGCGTGCGGCACGAAACGATGACGGAGGTCGCATTCCTCGAGGCCGTGACGGGAGAGTACTTCCCGCTGCTCGATGTCGAGATGGCCATCGGTCGGGGTCTGTCCGCCCAAGACGACCGAGCTGATGCGGATCCTGCCGCCGTCCTCTCCTACAGCTGGTGGCAGCGGAGTTTCGGCGGAGAGCGTTCGGTGCTCGGAAGCACCCTGTATCTCAACTATCGGCCCTTCACGATAGTCGGGGTCGCGGCACCCTCCTTTCTTGGATCTACAGGCGACAACCGGCCGGACGTCTGGATTCCCATTCCCCCGTTTCGGGACCGCTACGTGAGTTGGGCGGCCATGGCGGAGAACCGGGACATCCCCCTGGTGCGAGTCTTCGGGCGGTTGCGGGACGGTGTGCGGAACGACCAGGCACAGTCGGAGCTCATGGCGGTGGCCACCGGGCTCGACGAGGTGTATCCGGGCCGCGACCAGGCGCGGCAAGTGCACTTTGAAGGAGCCACGTGGATCGATCCTCGCGCTCGCATCGCCGAAGCCGAGACGGTCCGCCTGATGTTGATCGCTGCCGGAGGGCTGCTTCTTCTGGTGTGCGCCAATGTCGCGAACCTGTTGCTGACCATAGCCACAGGACGCCGTCAGGAGATGGCGATGCGGGCGGCCCTGGGAGCGTCACCGGGCCGGCTGCTCCGCCAGCTCCTGGTCGAGAACGTGCTACTCTCGGGCCTGGCCGGACTCATTGCTTTGCTGCTCGCGAACCCTCTGAGCGCGCGACTCGGGTCGTACTTTGCCAGGCCCAGCGTGTGGGG
>JBDHIQ010000059.1:0-25978 GCA_039587395.1 Gemmatimonadota bacterium | reverse complement strand
TGGCCGTGGAGAGGGAGACGTGGCGGCGCTCCGCGATGGCGATCGAGCGGATTCTGAAGCTTCAGGCCGCCTACTGAGGGCAGTCCCGGAGGTCACGATGCGATGGGTGACACGCGCGGTCGAGGCGTTCAACGCCCTGTTCCGCAAGTCGGAGATAGAAGAAGGACTGGACAGCGAGGTTGAATTCCACCTCGAAATGGAGGTAGAGAAGAACCTCAGGGCAGGGATGTCGCCGGCAGAGGCACGCCAGGCTGCGCGGCGGGAGTTCGGCAACGTCGAGCTCGTCAAGGATCGAGTGCGCGATGAGCGCGGGGTCCGCCCACTGGAAGACCTGCTGTTCGACACCCGCTATGCGATCCGGCGACTGGTCAAACGACCGGGCTTCGCCGCCGTAGTGATCCCCATTCTCGCCCTGGGAATCGGTGCCAACGTCGCCATGTTCAGCGTTCTTCACACGGCGCTGATTCGATCCCTGCCGTACGACGACGCCGATCACCTCGTCATCGCCCGAACGACATTCGATGGCAGGCCCAACCAGTTCTCATCTGCCTGGGATTACTGGGACCACCGCGACGACAACAGCTCGTTTTCACACCTGGCCGCCGTCTCGGGCATGCCCTGGGGGCATACCATCACCGGCACGGAGCGACCGATTCGGGCCGAAGGATACGTGGTAAGCTCCGAGTTCTTCCCCATGCTGCGCACCGTGGCTCACAGGGGACGCCTGTTCACGCCCGATGACGCCGCGGAGGGTGCCCCTGCCGTATTGGTCATCAGCCACGGACTCTGGCAGCGTGAGTTCGGCGGCTCGGATGAGGCGATAGGCAGCACCCTGGTGTTCGATGGAGAGCCGTATACTCTCATCGGCGTTGTGCCCGCCGGGTTCGAGTTCCTGGAGGACGTGGACATCTGGCGTCCGATGCGGCCGGACAGCGACTGGATTGCACAGAGGGACCGCCACAACTGGTCGATTGCCGGTCGGCTTGCCGACGACGTGAGCCTGCAGCGGGCACAGAGCGACGTGGATATCATCGCCGCCCGGCTTGCCGCCGAATATCCGGAATCCAACACGGGCAAAGGCCTGCGCCTGGACAGGTTACAGGATGTGATGGTCGAAAACTACCGCCAGACGCTGTACCTGCTGATGGCGGCCGTATCTCTCATTCTTCTCATCGCCTGCGGGAACGTGGCAGGGCTCGTTCTGGCTCGTGGATCGGCCCGGCGCACCGAGCTCTCTATGCGGGTGGCTCTCGGGGCATCCGGACGGCGTATCGTACGTCAGCTCCTGACGGAAAGCCTCGTCGTTTCCGTGATCGCGGGGGCGTTGGGGCTGGTCCTGGCCCGCTGGCTCTCTCCGTTGTTCATGCAACTCATGTCGGCCCGTCTCCCCGGCGTCCAGGGTGCGCAGCTGTCGCTCGCCGCGCTCGCCTTCGCGGTCGGCATCTCGGTTGCGACCGCGCTCGTGTTCGGAGTCGTTCCGGCCCTACGTGCAGCGAAGCGGAATCTGGTTGAAGACCTGACGACCGGCGGTCGCGCGACGAACACCGGCGGCGCCCGATTCCGCAGCGGTCTGGTAGTCGCTCAGGTGGCACTATCGGTCGTACTCCTCGTGGGGGCAGGCCTGCTGATGCGCAGCCTCACGAAGCTCAACGCGGTCGATCCGGGCTTTGACGCCCGCAACCTCCTGACGGCGGAGATCCAGCTTCCGAACAGCCGATATGCGGAGACCGAGCAGCGCATAGAGTTCTATTCCAGGCTGGTCGAGGGCGTGCGGGCCATCCCCGGTGTGGTAGACATTGGACTCAACAGCCGGCTGCCCATGCGCGAAGGCGGTGGGAACCTACCGGTGCATGCCGCTGATGACCCACCGGTCGATCCCTCGGATGTAAGAACTGCGGATCTGCGGATTGTCTATCACGGTTACTTCGAAGCCATGCGAATCCCGCTGGTGGCCGGCCGCACGTTCGATACCAGGGATCAGCCCGAGACGGATCGGGTGCTGGTGATCAGCCAGACCATGGCGGATCTCTACTTTCCGGACGGCGATGCGATCGGGAAGCTGATGGTGGTGGATGACTCACCACCCACGCCGGTCGCAGGCGTGGTGGGGGACGTACACGGAGATGCGCTCCAGGCGGAGCCGTTCCAGACCATGTATGCGGCCTACCATCACGTACCGTACCTCACGATGCGGATCGCGGTGCGGACCTCCGGCAATGCGCAAGCCATACTGCCGGCGCTACAGGACCTGGTGCTGTCCATGGACCGGGACATCCCGGTGGCGGATGTGCAGCTCATGAGTGATGTGGTGGCCGGCTCGATGCGACCGGAACGAATTCGGAGTGCCACTCTGGCCAGTGCCGCCATTCTAGCGCTCGTCCTCACGGCTCTGGGTCTCTACGGCGTGCTGGCCACCTACGTTGCCGAGCGCAAGCGCGAGATAGGAATCCGCATGGCGTTTGGCGCCAGTACCAGGCACCTGCTCAACCTCATTGTCGGGCGTGCCATCCGGCTGGCCGCCATCGGAATCGTGGTGGGTGTCGTGGGGGCGCTCGGTGCGGCACGCCTGATAGACGACATGCTGTTCGGAGTGGAGTCAACGGATGCGGGCACGTTCCTGCTCGTGACCGGGTTCGTCGCCGTGGTGGCGGTTCTGGCCGCGCTGCTCCCTGGATTGCGGGCAGTGCGGATCAAGCCCGTAGGCCTGCTCCAGGTCGGGTGACACCGGGCCCGCCGCGAGCGGGTCCGCCCGGCTCCCCCCTCTCCGGACTGCCGTGGCGTGGTTCCGGCCCATCCCGTAGCGTAATACGCCAATCGCGGAGCGTCACGGATGCCGGATGCCATCGAGCAGCTGAACGAGAGTCTCGCCGGCCGCTACGCCATCGAGCGTGAGCTCGGTCGCGGTGGCATGGCCACGGTGTATCTGGCCAGAGACCTGAGGCACGAGCGTCCGGTGGCCTTGAAGGTGCTGCGTTCCGACCTGGCCGCCGCCGTCGGCGCCGGGCGCTTCCTGCGTGAGATCCGCATCACGGCGGGACTCAACCACCCGCACATCCTCCCGCTGCTCGATTCGGGTGACGCCGACGGATTGGTCTACTACGTCGTGCCCTACGAAGAGGGAGGGTCGCTGCGCCAGAAGATTGTCGGGCAGAGGCGGCTGCCGCTGGGGGAGGTGGTGGATATCGTCGGCCAGGTAGCGGCGGCGCTCGACTACGCGCACAGGCGGGGCGTGGTACACCGGGACATCAAGCCGGAGAACATCCTGTTCTCCGATGGTCACGCCATCGTTTCCGATTTCGGCATCGCGAAGGCAATCAGCGAAGCCACCTCGGAGCCACTGACCCGGACCGGCTTCCCTATCGGCACGCTCGGTTACCTGAGCCCTGAGCAGGCGGCCGGCAGGACCGACGTGGATGGCCGGGTCGATGTGTACTCGCTCGCCTCCGTGGCCTACGAGATGCTGGTGGGTGAGACGCCCGGAATCTGGCCGACGGAGGAGTCGCTGAGGCTGGGACGCCTGGTGGATGCGCCCGAAGCGCACCGCGAGATGCTGGATCTTCTCCCGGGCCGCGTCGAGCAGGTGCTGATACGGGGGATGGCGCTCCGGCCGGCGAAGCGATTCTCGACGCCGGGAGAGTTCGCGACGGCACTGGGTGCCGTGTCGCAGCATGGGACAGGGCTCTCCGATGCTGAAGTAGAGCAGCTGCTGGGGAGAGCCGCCGACCTTGACGCTGGCAGTCCAGCCGATGAGGCCGGTGCCGGAGGGTCGGGTGGGGCTCTCACCATCGGCGCGGTGGAGCAGGTGGCGGCCCAGGTCGGGATCCCGCCCGCCCGCGTGCGCGAAGCAGCCAGGGACCTGAATATCGACCGTCCGCCGGCAGGACTGGAGGCCGGCTCGGGGTCGCAGGGGGTGATGAGCCCTGGCCGTGCCACTCCGCCCGGATATGTGCCGGGTCTGCCGCAGCGTCTATGGCACCAGAATCTGGACATCGCCCCCGGAGAGCCGGGAGCGCCACCGGGCCGGACACCCCGCGGCTGGGTGGAACTCTACAAGAACACCCTGTATACGGACCGGGTCGTGCAGGGCGAGCTCCCGGTCTCCTCGCACCCGGTGCTGGTACAGGAGATCCAGCGGAGGCTGCGCATCCCCGGTCACATGTCCACCGTGGGCCGATCCCTCACCTGGAGCCCGGCCGCGCAGGGGGAGGAAGGGCGACGCATCGCGGTTACGACCACCACCTGGAACGGAAGAACAGAGATCCACATCGAGGAGCGCATCGAGCTGACCGGCTGGAAGCAGTTTGCTCCCGGATACGGCGGGGCCGCGGGAGCCGCCTTTGCGCTGATGATGGTGCTCGGCCTCGGACTCGCCGGAGGCGCGATTGTAGTGCCGGCGCTCATCTTCGGGATAGCTGGAGCCATCCTCACGGTACAGTCCATGATCATCGCGATGGCGGAAGAGCGGAAACCGGAGCTGTTGGAACTGGGCGATGGCCTGGCCGAGGTGGTGAGGAACGAGATCGCGATGGCGGGGACCGGATCGAGTCTGCCGGCCGGGCCGGACCGCGGGGGAGAGCTGCCTCCTTCGTGAAGTTGTGGTGGGTGTAGCCGGGACCGCTCAGCCGCGCTTCTGATCCGCCTTCCAGTCCACCGGCGGCGCGAGCAGAAGAAGCGCCAGCAAGGCGCCTCGTTCGGCCAGGCTGTCCACCTCCAGAAACTCGTGGACCGCGTGTGCGCCGCCACCCACTACTCCCAGACCATCCAGAGTCGGCGCGTGGAGGCTGGTGGTGTTTCCGTCCGAGGCGCCCCCCGCCAGCCCGTCTCGTAGCTGCAGGTCCAACTCTCTCCCCGCCGCGCGCGCAACAGCCAGCAGCGCCCGGTTGCGGTCCGTCTTCAGGAGCGGTGGTTTTCGGACGCCTCCTACCACCTCCAGCTTCGCCGCCGAGGTCATCGGCTTCAGCTTGCGGATGGCCTGCTCGATCTCTCGCCCCTGCTGTTCGGTAATGACCCGCACCTCCACGGTAATCCGCCCATCGGGGGCAACGACGTTGGTGGTAAGGCCGCCATCAATGGTCCCAACGTTGACGCTGATGCCGTCCCGCGGGCTGTTAAGCTCGAACAGCCGCTGAACCAGGTGGGACAGCTCGAGGATCGCACTCACCCCCCGTCCGGGATCCAGGCCTGCATGTGCCGCCCGCCCCTTGACCTCTATCGTGAACTCGCCAACGCCTTTGCGCGCCGTCTTGAGCCGTCCGATCCTCCCCAAGGAAGGCTCGAGCACGAAGACGCGGTCAGCCAGCCTGGCCAGCCTTTCAACGTGCCGCTGGGATTCATGGCTTCCCAGCTCTTCGTCCGAGTTCAGCAGGATCACCGGAGTGACCTCCGGCTTCAGTTTCAGGGAGCGAAGCGCCCGCAGCGCGAACGCCAGCAGGGTCAGGCCACCCTTCATGTCGTATACGCCCGGACCACGGATGCGGCCGTCATCCTCTTCGAACGGCATCGCCTTCAACGTGCCGATTGGCCAGACCGTGTCCGTATGGCCTATGAGGAGCTGGATCGGCGCTCCCTTCTTCCTGGATCGCGGCACCGCCAGCACGTGACCGCCGGTGGTCTTACCCGCCAGGTAGCGGATCCGGAAGCGGGATCGCTTGAGCTCGGCGGCCAGGATCTTCTGGACCCGGGCCTGCGAACCGGCGTCGTCGGACGGTGATTCCGCGACGACCAGGCGTCTCAGAAAGTGGATGGTCTCGTCCTGCGCAGCTTCGAGATACTCGCGGATTCGCGCGGCTCGTTCCGAGGGCATGGAGGTCTGGCTACCGCCCGCGCCGGGGTGGGTGTGGAAACTTGTGCGTGTGGCGGATCTTCGTTACGCGCTGCGGACTCACGTACGCCAGTATCGGGTACTCCAGAATGACATCCTGGGGGTCTCGCTCCGCACTCAGCCGTGAATCCCGGTGTACCATGGCGGCTACCACGCGGCCCGCCACCAGGCTGCACCCCCCGAACCCGTCCACGATCCGATCCAGCTGGCACTCCAGGTACACGTACGCGTCCGGAAGCAGGAAGGCATTGCCCCGGGTGGCGGGCACAGTGTCCAGGGCCAGCATGGCCTCACGCGTCCCTTCTTCGCACTGCGGCGCGGCGGCCAGGCTGGCCAGCACGACCTGCTCGGGTCGCGGGTAGCACACCGTGAAGAAGTTCTCTCGCTTCGCGTTCTGGTACGTGGAGTGCCCGGGCGTGCAGGCGAAGCCCACGTAGTTGTCCCAACCCAGAGGGATGACCCGGTGCTTGGGAGCCAGGTTGGGGGCGCCGTCGGAGTCGGCGGTACCGATCAGGACCAGGGGAGCGGCGTAAAGGAACCGCTCCCAGATGGGATACTTGACCTCGAGCGAAATGAACTCGTCAAGCGGGTCGGGCACGAGAGCCACTCCACCCGGATGCGTACCGGTTTCGTGTGTCTCAGTGCAGATGTCCCGGGATCAACCCGGGCGCCAACCTTCCAGCTGATATCCAACCTAGGCGGCGGATTGAGTCGCCACCAGCGGGTCAGTCCGACCGTCCGCCGGAAGCCTCAACAGGTAGCGTCATCCACCGCCGGGCCCCTCATAGCGTCAGCCGCCCGGCCGGCGCCCCATGCCTCCCCCGCGGCGGGAGGACTCCTGGATCTCCTGGTACTTTTTGAGCTGCTCTTCGGTGAGGATCTTGGAGACCTTCTCGTGGTGTTGCTTGCGGAGCTCTTCCATCTTCGGGCGAGCGCTGGCCATATCACCCGACTGACGCGCGGCCATCATGAGTTCACGCATGCTGGAGTACTGCTCCTCCAGCACCGGCTTGAGCTGGGTGGCCTGCTGCTCCGTCAGATTGAGCTGCTCCGTCAGGTCCGTCACCAGCGAATCGATATCTACCTGGCCCATCCGGCGACCCTGGCCCTGGCCCTGCGCCGCCAGGGACGCGCTCGAGCTCAACACGAGTGCCATCGTCACCAGGGCTATCGACAGGCAGCGTGCAGGGAATCCGGTACGGGATGCTGTGCGTTTCACCGTTGCTCCTCCTTCTGTATTCGGCTGCATTCGTCTGCCGCCGCGTTCACCCTATGAGTGGCCTCGCGAAGCGAGGACGTTCCACCCTGGCTGCAGCGAATTGTCCGTCCATAGCTGTTTAGACTCCGGGGGGGAGAGGTTCATTCCACTGCGTGCGTCGCCGGGAGGCGCGAGCGCATAGTCAGCGGACACAGCCGCCGAACTCAGCAAGCGGAATGAATGCCACCGGAGCCGGGTCTAACGGGTGATCGCATATGCCACAATCCGCCAGATCCTCGGAACAAGAGCTGTTGGAGCGCGCGCGCCAGGGAGATGAGCGGGCGTTCCGTCAGTTAGTGGAGCAATACGAGGGTCTGGTGGCGGCGACCGTGATCGGAATGCTCGGGCCGGGTCCCGATGCGGAGGACGTCGGACAGGAGACATTCCTGAGATTCCACAGGGCGCTGAGAGGTTTTCGAGGTGATTCGTCAGTGGGCACGTACCTGACCCGGATCGCGATCAATCAGTCTCTGAGGGCACTGGACAAGAGGAAGCGATGGACGGCGCGATTCAGCAGCCGCGACCAGTCGGAAGTTCCATGGGATCCGGTATCGCCGGATCCTACGGCGGACGAGGTACTACGGAGCCGCGAAACCGCGGCTGTTGTGCAGCAGGCCATCCGGAAGCTTTCACCAGGGCAGCGGGCCGTCATGGTCCTCAGAATGATAGATGGGTACTCGACGCGAGAAACGGCCGAGATCCTGGAAATCCCGCAGGGGACGGTGTTGTCGCGACTGTCCCGCGCGATGGACAGGCTGAAGGGGCTGCTTACACCGTACATGGATGATCATGAAGAACAGACATCGTAAGCTCCTGTTGCGCTCACTGGAGGGGGATCTCTCCTCGCAGGACGAGGCCCGGCTGCGGAAGCTGCTGGCGGAATCGGCGGAAGCGGCCGCTGAGCTCCGGCAGCTCGAATCGCTGAAACGGCTGGTGTCGGAATCCGCGGCCCCGACGTTCGCGCCGGGCTTCACGGGCCGAGTCATGTCCGCCGTCGGTTCCGAGAGCCGCGCGCAGGCCGACAACGGCAGGGCGCTGGCCGACTACCTGGCCCCGGTATTCAATCGGGTCGCGGTGGCAGGCGTGGCGGTCGTCCTCGCGCTCGGCGCCTTGGGGCTGGCGGAAGGATCCAATGATTCCGGACAGTCGGCCCTGGAGGCAGTCCTGGGTCTTCCGGCCTACACCTTCGAGTCCGCGTACGAGGTGGACGATGAGCTGCTTGCGCTCCTGGCGGAGCCGGCCGAGCCGGAGGTCACGCGATGAAGACGGGAACGAAATCCACCGTGATCATCCTTGCCACGCTCCTGCTCGGGTTCGCGATCGGCATCCTGGCGAGCGGCGCACTCGCACGGCAGCGGGTCCGACGCCTGGCCGAGATGCGCACCCGGCCGGGCTTCTCCTCCCGTGTCGAGGAGGTAATCCAGCCAACCGATGATGCCCAGCGCGCAGCGATACGTGAGGTGCTGGAAGCCGCAGGTCTCAGGAACCACGAGATCTACTCGCGGACCCGGCAAGAGCTTCAGGCATCGCTCGAGCAGATGCGCGAGCAGCTGGAGCCGTTGCTGACCGAAGAGCAACTGAAGCGGCTGGAAAGGCTGGGGAGGGGCGGGGGCAGTTTCGCGCCACCAGGCGGTGAGCGGCGCATGCGTGCTCCGGGAGCCGGCCGTGGACCCGGCGGGCGGCCCGGAGGACGACCGGGGGCCGACTCGATCGCACCTGATTCGACACCCTGATACGGCCAGGTGGAATGAACCGAACGCAATGCCGGTCCAATGACCTGAGAGCCCGCTAGACGGGCCAACAGGGAGATCGGCGAGCGCCTGTGCGCGCGGCACCCTCCTGTGGCAAGGAAACAGCGTTCGAAAACGCAAGCCCGGGGCACCGGCGCCGATTGAAGCGTATGCAGGATGAGGTGGAGGCAACGATGAGGGCGATAATGAACACGTCGACTGGACGAGGGATCCTAACAGCGGGTATCGGATTGAGTCTGGCCGGGGCGGGAGTGTTTACAGCGTGCGCCGGGTCGCTCACTGATGTGGCCGCCGACAGCCAGAATGTGCAGGCCGAAGCAGTAGACATCGCGGGCGCCGTGCAGAGCCTGACCGCAGACCTGGCGCTCAGCAGCGAGCAGCGGGAGGCGATCGCGGGGATTCAGGATCGATTCGACGGAGACGATCCGGGTCGCCTGTGGTACGCGGCCGGCGAGCTACAGGCCGTGCTCACCAGCGAACAGATCCAGCAGGTCGCCGAGGTCCAGGAGGCAGCACGTCAAGAGATGCGCCCGCAGATGGAGGAGCGCCTGGAGCACTGGCGAGCTCGGAATGACGCTGGGCAGGCCAGGGGCCGACGGTTGGGTGAGTCTGGAATGCAGGGCCTCGGAAGGATCGACGCCGGAGACATCGAGCTGAGCGAGGACCAGCAGGCGTCACTGCGGGCACTCCGCGAGAAGTATGAGCCGCGAATTCGAGAGCTCATGGAGCAGATGCGGACCGAGCGTGCGTCACGCGAGGCACTTCGCGAGTCAGCAGAGACACTCCGCGCCGAGTTGCAGATGGAAACGCAAGCCGTGCTGACTGAAGATCAAAGGGCTGCGCTGGAAGAATGGCGTGCCGCGCGGACGCAGCGCATGGAAGAGCGACGTGATGAAGTCAGCGCGAATCGGGAGGAGCGCCGGCAGGACAACCTGCAAAGACACCAGGAGGTAGCTGACGCCAGAGCGGAAGCGCTGGCTCTCTCGCCGGAACAGGTGGCCGCGTTCGAAGCGCTGGCCGAGCAGACGCGGGCACGGATCCAGGAAGCTCGTGACGAGGCCGGGGAGCGGCCGCTCCGCCGAGGGTTCGGCCGACATGGCTTTGCGTCGGGTCAACGGGCCGGGTTCACGGGTGACGCAGGTGCGGACATCCTCACCCAGGACCAGCAGGAGATCGTCACGCTCCACCGGGCGCTGAACTGGCAGGCAGGAGGACAGCGTTTCACACGGCAGGCGGAGGATGACGATCGCCGGTGCCGCAGGCCCTTCCGGCGGGGGCAGTAGTCAGTAGCCGCGCTGAATCAGCGGTCTGGATGCATCGGTTGGCCCCGAGTAGGTGTACATGATGGTGGGTCTAACGTTACATAGCGGAGCAGGAGAGCCGTGAAGAAGATAGTAGGATTCGGTGTGTTGCTGGCGATTGTTGCCGTCGCGGTGGTCTATTTTGCGCGATTGGGCGGGGCAAGCACGACCGTGTATCGTTTTGTCACCGTGGAGCAGGGCGACCTGGAAGCGGTCGTTTCCAGCACCGGCAACCTCAATGCCGTGACCACGGTCCAGGTGGGAACGCAGGTCTCGGGACAGATCTCCCATCTGTTCGTGGACTTCAACGACCAGGTGACAACCGGCCAGCTCATCGCTCGCATCGACCCGGTCCTGCTCGAGCAGCAGGTTCGCGAAGCAGAAGTCTCCGTAGAGCGAAGCAAGGCGGAGTTGGCCAACCGTGAGCGAGAATTCCAGCGCACGGCTGGCCTGTACGAGGGCCAGGGAGTCACGGAGCAGGAGTACGATACGGCCGAATACAACCTTGCTCTGGCCCGTGCCAGTTCTGCCTCGGCCGAGATCAGCCTTGAGCGAGCGCGTCGCAATCTGGGCTACTCCTATATCTACGCACCGATCGACGGCATTGTGATCGAACGGAATGTCGAGCTGGGACAAACCGTCGCGGCCAGCCTGTCGACTCCGCAGCTCTTCCTGATCGCGAACGATCTTGCCGAGCTGGAGATCCTGGCATCGGTGGACGAAAGCGACATTGGACTGATCGAAGAAGGCCAGACAGCCCGGTTTACCGTGCAGGCATATCCGGATGATCGTTTTGACGGGACCGTGCGACAGGTCAGGCTCCAGTCGGCCATCCAGGAGAACGTCGTCAACTACACGGTGGTCGTGAACGTGCAGAACCCCGACGGCAAGCTGCTTCCCGGCATGACTGCGACGGTGGACTTCCTGGTGGAAACGGCCACCGATGTCCTGAAGGTTCCGAACGCAGCCCTGCGTTTCCAGCCGAACGAGGAGATGATGACCGAGTTCCGCGAGCGCATGATGGCGGAACGGGAGTCCAGACAGGGCGCAGGGGAAGCCGAGGGCCGCCAGAGACCTGCCACGGAGGAGGGCGCTGCCGACGCCGACGAAGAGTCGACGGATCCCCATGCGGGCGCGTCAACGGAAGGAATGCCCGAGGCGTTCCGGGAGCGGATGGCCCAGATGCGGGCCGGGGGAGGGCAAGCCGGTGCCGCGATGGGCGGTGCGATGGGCGAGCGCGGAGGTTTCCAGGGACGGCCGGACGTGGGAACGATCTGGTATCTGGACGAGAGCGGCCAGCTTGCCGTAGCCCGCGTCCGCATCGGGATCACCGATGGCCAGTCCACGCAGATCACCGGGAGAGACATCCAACCCGGACTCCAGGCTATCGCGGGCGTGACAGTGAGCTCTTCCAGCGAGGGCCCGAACAACCCCTTCCAGCAGCAACAGAGCGGGCGGCGCTTCGGGCCGGGCTTCTAGTGGCTGAGACTACGATGCCGAGCACGGCTGGCCCCAACGGTAGCGAGCTGAGTGATGGCGTGGTCATTCGCACCGACGGTCTCACCAAGATCTACACGACCGGCACGTCCGAGGTACGCGCGCTGAACGGCATAGATTTCTCCGTGGAACAGGGCGAGATGATTGCCATCATAGGTGCCTCCGGCTCGGGAAAATCCACGCTGATGAACATCATCGGATGTCTCGATTATCCGACCTCGGGCACCTACCATCTGGACGGCATCCGGGTGGACGGGCTCAACAAGAACCAGCTGGCCGACATCCGAAACCAGAAGATCGGGTTCGTCTTCCAGGGGTTTAACCTTCTCGCGCGCACGCAGGCCATCGACAACGTGGAACTCCCGCTGCTGTACGATCGTTCCGGCCGAAAGCTCGACACCCGGCAGATGGCGACGGAAGCGCTGCAGAGGGTCGGCCTCGTGGACCGGTTGGACCATGAACCGAGCGAGCTGTCCGGTGGTGAACAGCAGCGCGTCGCCATCGCCCGGGCTCTCGTCACGCAGCCGGCCATTCTCCTTGCCGACGAGCCCACGGGGAACCTGGACAGCCGGACGTCAGTGGACGTTCTGGCGCTGTTTCAGGAGCTCAACGATGCCGGCATCACGATTCTCCTGGTTACGCATGAGCGGGATATCGTGCGGTACGCCAAACGATCGGTCGAGATGCGCGATGGTCGAGTGATTCGAGACCAGCCCGTGAGCGGGCGACGCAGCGCCGCGCAGGACCTGAAGGACCTCGACGAGCGGCGGGCCAAACGAGAAGCGGAAGAGGCGAGTGGCAAGGAGCTGGAGGCGGTAGGCTGATATGAAAGCGTCCGTGCTGACCAGGGTCGCAACCCAGAGCATCGCAAAGAACAAGATGCGCACGCTGCTGACGATGCTCGGGATCATCATCGGTGTCGGGGCCGTGATCGTGATGGTGGCAATTGGCGAGGGAGCACAGTCCCAGATCCGCGAGCAAATCGAGAATCTCGGCACCAACATGCTGGTGATCACACCGGGCACGAGCACCCAGGGCGGCATGAGCCACGGGGCCGGCAGCTACAACCGCCTCAAAGTGGACGATGCGGAGAAGCTTTCCAACGAAGCGGTCATGCTGTCCGCCGTCTCGCCGGTCATCATGTCCTTCGGTCAGATCATCGGCGGCCAGGGCAACTGGCGGGCCCAGACCTATGGTGTGGCTGTCAGCTACCAGTTCATTCGGGATTGGCCGGTCTCGTCAGGCCGGTTCTTCGACGAGGCCGACGTGCGCTCGATGGCCAAAGTGGTGCTGATCGGAAAGACCGTAGCGGACAACCTGTTCCCGGACAGCGACCCGGTCGGTCAAAGGCTCCAGCTCAGAAACGTTCCGTTCCAGATCATCGGTGTTCTTGCCGAGAAGGGGCAAACCGCCCAGGGAACCGACCAGGATGACGTGGTACTCGCGCCCTATACCACGGTACAGACCCGTCTTGCCGGCCGTCAGTTCATCGCCCAGATCCTGGCGAGCACGTTCTCCCCGGAAGACATTCCCGCGGCCCAGGAAGAAATCGCGTTGATCATGCGGGAAGCCCACGATCTGGCGCAGTGGGAGGAGGACGATTTCACGGTTCGCAACCAGGCCGATCTGGCCGAGACCGCCCAGGGCACGACGAAAGTGATGACGATGCTGCTGGCGGCAATCGCCGGCATCTCGCTTCTGGTCGGGGGGATCGGGATCATGAATATCATGCTGGTGTCGGTCACGGAGCGGACGCGCGAGATCGGCATCCGGATGTCAATCGGCGCACGCGGTTCGGACGTACTGACCCAGTTCCTGGTCGAGAGCACCGTGCTGAGCGCGATTGGCGGTGCCATCGGGATCGGAATCGGATTCGGAACGGCGCGGCTGCTGGGACAGTTCACCGGCTGGAACACCACGATCTCGCCCCTGATCGTGATCATTGCCATCGGGTTCTATCCGGCGCGAAAGGCGGCCCAGCTCAATCCGATCGAGGCGCTCCGGTACGAGTAGTCGCGGCGGCGCGTCGCAGATGAGCTCGGATCACGCCCTGTGGGCCATTACGACCTTCTTCAACCCGGCAGGCTATCGAGCCCGGGGGAGGAACTACCGGGCTTTCTTCGCGCAGCTCAGCGTCCCCCTCCTCACGGTCGAACTGGTATACGGCGCACAGCCTGAGCTGACTCCTGCCGATGCGACGCATCTGATTCAGCTCCGAAGCGACCAGGTCCTGTGGCAGAAGGAGCGCCTGCTCAATCTGGCGCTCGAGGCGTTGCCGCCTGAGTGCCGGTTCGTCGTCTGGCTCGATTGCGATCTTGTCTTCCAGGATCCCGGTTGGGCGGGCAAGACGCAGGCGGCTCTCGAACAGTCCCCGCTGGTGCAGCCGTTTGGAAATGTCTTCGACCTGAGTCCGGGAGCAGGAATCGGCAACGAACGGTACGCCAGCGTGATCTTCGAGCGGGAGTCGATGGCGAAGAAGTACGTCGGCGGAGCGGCAGATCTCAGGGCGTCCTCCACCAGCATGCTCGGACAGCACTCTCCCGGGCACGCATGGGCCGCTCGCCGCGAGGCTCTTGAGACCGTCGGTTACTATGATGCCATGATCCTGGGCAGTGGTGACGTGGCCATGGCCATGGCGGCCATCGGTCGGCACGAGGATATCGTGGAGTCGTTCGAGATGAATCTCCGGCAGGCAGAACACTACCGCGCCTGGGCGAGGAGATGGCACGCGGTCATAGACGGCGGGAGTGGCACGGCGACCTGAATGACCGCGGATACGACGTGCGCTATGCAGGCTTGAAGGCGCACGACTTCGATCCGTCTGTCGACATCAAGCTCGATCGGAACGGTTGTTGGATGTGGAACTCAGACAAACGGGCGTTGCACGACTACGTCAGGCGCTATTTCACGCGGCGCCAGGAAGACGGTCCGGAAGCCGCACAATCCGAGTAGTTTCATCCAATGCGCTTCCTCATCCTGGGTGGTTACGGAAACGCGGGGCGTCTCATCGCAGAAACCCTCCTCGAGCACACCGAAGTCGAGGTCCTGATTGCGGGTCGACGACCGGATCGTGCGGAGGCAGTTGCCGTCGAGCTGGGTGAGCGATTTGGCACGGCGCGAGTAGCCGGGCGGGCCGTAGACGCCTCCGAACCCGACGGCCTTTGCGCCGCCCTGGCCGACGCCGACTGCCTGGTCGTCGCCTCCAGCACGACTCCCCTGACTTCCACGGTGGCCGAAGCGGCCCTGGACGCCGGGGTGGACTACTTCGACATCCAGATCTCGTCTCCGGCCAAGCTGGATGCGCTGACCTCCCTCACACCGCGGATCGTGGGAGCAGGGCGGTGCTTCATCACGGATGGAGGCCTGGAGCCTGGTGTCCCGGGCGCGCTGGTTCGGTATGCCGCGACGCAGTGTGACCGCCTCGAGAAAGCCAACGTGGCGGCTCTGCTGCAGGTAGACTGGAAGGAAATCTCTGTATCAGGGGAAACGGCGGCGGAATTCGTCGAGCTGTTCAGTCACATGGAATCCACCGCATACCAGGGAGGCGGCTGGAGGAAGATGCGCTTGAAGGATTATCGGACCTTCGATTTCGGGCCCGATTTCGGACGACGGGCGTGCATCCCCTTCTTCCTTGAGGAGCTCCGCCCCATCCCGGCGGAGACCCCGGGGCTCGAAGAGCTGGGATTCTACGAGGCTGGCTTCAACTGGTTCACGGATTACCTGGTGACGCCCGTGATCATGGCGGGACTCAAGCTCTCCGGAGCCACGGCGCCTGCTCTGGGCCATTTGTTTGGCTGGAGCGTTCGGCAGTTCGGCAAGCCGCCCTACGGTATCATACTCCGCCTGGAAGCCGAGGGAGTGCGGGATCACGGCCCGGTGGGCATCACCGTAACCCTCAAACACACAAACAGTTACGTCATGACGGCTGCGCCGGCCGTCGCCTGCCTGCTCCAGTATCTGGACGGGTCGATTCGCAAGCCGGGTCTGTGGTGGCAGGCGAACGCCGTGGAGCCCGTCCGCTTCCTTCGTGACATTGAGAGGTTGGGCGTGTCAGTAGAGCGAAACCAGGGAGGTACGGATGCCTGAGGTCGAGCACTGGGACGACGACCGCGACGGCCCGCTCAGCGAGTCCTCCATGCGCCGCAAGCTGGAGTCGCGTGGGTACCGCGTGTCGCGTTACGTCTACCCTTCGGGCACCAGTTTTCCGGATCACACGCACGCCGTCGACAAGATCGACGGCGTGCTGGCCGGCCAGTTCCGGATGCGGATGGGAGACGCGGATGTGGTCCTGGAAGCCGGCGACTGCCTGGCCGTTCCGTGCGGTGCGGTGCACAGCGCGGAAGTGGTCGGAGACTATCCGGTGGTCAGTCTGGACGCGGTACGAGTGAAGTAGCCGGCGGCGACGCTTCCGGGCCCTCCGACCCGGCACAGCGGATCCGTCCCAGCGGCACCTCGAACGCCGGCTCATCGTCGGCGACTGCGCCAAAGACCCCCACGTGGATGGAGTCGGAACCGATGCGGTGATAGACTAGCTTCTGCGGGAAGTCGTGGGTCGGGTTCTCGAACACGAGCAGGGTATCGGTGACACCCGTGGAGGCGAACTCGGCCGCCATCTGCCCGGATGGGTGCGCCTCGTAGATGAGCCCGCCATCGCCTTCCTTGAGAATCAACAGCTCGTAGCCACGGAACTCCCCGTCGCGCAAGGACCGGTTCATGCCCAGCATCACCCCGCCCGCTGGCGCCATCCACTGTTCCTCCATCTGGCGCGTCCCGTCCTCCATGCGCCAGCATCCCGCCACCCACGCTGCACGGTCTATCGAGAGGCCTTCGGCCGGTGTGGCTGTCCGGGCCTGAGCGCGCACCGGGATCGGTGCCAGACATCCGGCAATCAGCAGGAGGGTCGAAATCGTATGTCTTTTCATAGCTGTCCTTACGGCTTCAGGCGGTTCCCAGCCGCTGCCTGATCTCGTGCGGGTACTCCGGGAAGTAGCTGGCTATCACCGAGATTTCGAACTGGCGCAGGATCGACTCCTTGGGTTCCCGCTCCAGAAGAAAGCGGAAGGATTCTTCGAGCAGAGCCTCGACGGGCGCGCCACCGCCAAACCGCGTGTGTGCCGATGACGGGACGGTCACCCGGTGCCGGGTGGAACTCGATCCTTCGCGAACCTGCACCGTGTAGTCGTCACCTCCCGCGTGGGCAATACCGATCTCCGCCACGACTCCCTCGCCTTCTGTGCCGTCCACTTTGTCAGGCCGGGTGCTCACCAGGTGCTCACCAGGCGCCCACCATGGCCACCAATCTGATGGTCGAGCCTCACTCCGCCAAACCCGCGTGCCAGTCCACGAGCCCGCTTGCCAGCGCGTACAGCCCATCCGTTGCCACAGCCGATGACTTAAGCCACCATTCCATGCCACTAGCGTACCAATGGTCAGGATCACGGAATCACCGGAATCGATGCCGGGCCGGGATGGCCGGTTACGACCACAGAACCAGGATAGACTACGATGAGCACCGCACCGTCTCAGTTTCCCAGTTCAGCCAGTACTCTCCGCGTCCGGTTGCTGTTTTTCGCCGCTTTCTTCGCGTCTGCCTGTGGGTCCGCGCTCGCGCTCACCAGCGGCTCACTGCACGCACAGGGCGGGGTGGACCTGGACACGATCCAGGCCGGTCAGTTCGACAACGGCAAGATGTGGACGTTCGAGTACGCCCCATCGGACTACTTCACCCAGACCTACGGCTTCACTGCTGACCAAGCATGGTTCGACCGGGCGCGGTTGTCGGTGCTACGGATCCCGGGCTGCTCCGCATCGTTCGTGTCTCCCAACGGCCTGGTGGCTACGAACCATCACTGCGTCCGTGGTTCCGTGAGCCGGGTCAGCGGCCAGGGTGAAGGCCTCCTGGACAACGGCTTCTTTGCCAGGACGCTGGAAGACGAGCGGCGGATCCCCGATTATTACGCGGATCAGCTCCTCGCCGTCGTTGACGTCAGCGACGATGTGTTCGCCGCGGCCGATCGGGCAACGACACTGCAGGCCGTCCAGGCACGGCTCAAGCAGGAACACGCGGCGGTGGGCGACTCGGTCTGGGTGCAGATCGTGGCGCTCTACCACGGCGGGCGGTACTCGGCGTACGTGTTCCGGCGCTTCACCGACGTGCGACTTGTGGCGGCCGTCGAGCTCCAGTTGGGCTTCTTCGGAGGGGATCCGGACAACTTCACCTATCCGCGCTACGCGCTGGACTTCGCTTTCCTCCGTGTCTACGACGCCGAAGGCAATCCGTACCGGCCGACGCACTATTTCACCATGGCGGGCGGCGGGGTTCAGGAGGGTGACGCCGTCTTCGTGATCGGGAATCCCGGCCAGACCAATCGGCTGCGCACCGTGGCACAATTGGAGTACCAGCGCGATGTGTCGGTGCCCGCCACTCAGCGCTACCTGGAGACCCGGCACGGCGTGCTGGCTGACTTTCTGGAGGCCTATCCGGAAGAGGGCGAGGCTCTGGGCATTCGCAATCAGATATTCGGGCTGTCCAACTCACTGAAGGCCTACACCGGACGGCTCGACGCCCTCAACGATCCGGTGATCCTGGCCCGGCGCAGCGACTCCGAACACCAGCTGAGGGAGGCGATTGCCGCCGATCCGGAGCTCAGTGAGCGCTACGCCGGACTCTTCGACCGCATGGCCCAGATCCAACGTGACAAGGAGGAATACGCGGCTGTGTTCAGCGCATCGCTGGGTCAGACGGGCCAGTACTCCTCCGCCACGCTGCGGCGGGCCCTGGTTGCCGACTGGTACCTGGAGGCGCAGGCAGCCGGCGCTCCAGCGGACACCCTGTCCATGATCCGTCAGGAGTTCCAGCGAATTGGAGACCACCCCGCTGCGATCGAACATGGACTCCTGGCGGCACGCTTCGAGGACTTCGAGCGCTACTTCGGGCCCGAGCACCTGATCACGCAGACGGCGCTTCAGGGACTGTCCCCGATCGAGGCCGCGACCGCGATGCTGGACGGGACTCCGCTCAGCCGTGGGCAGACCGCTGCCGAAGCCTTGAGCGGGGACAGGCTGAGTCCTGCCGAAGATCCGGCGCTCCGCCTGGTGGCAGCCATCCTGCCCACAGCGGCCGAGTACAGGCAAGCGTTCAACCGGCTGCAGGCGGAGGAAGTCGAGCTGGAGAGCGACCTGGGACGGGTGCGGTTCGCCGTCTACGGAGAGAGCGTACCGCCGGACGGGACGTTCTCTCCCAGGATCACCGATGGAGTGGTAAAGGGATACGAGTACAACGGTACCCTGGCACCGCCGTACACCACTTTCTTCGGGCTCTACGACCGATTCTACGGGCACAACGGGGCTGTGGACTGGGAGCTTCCCGAAGAATGGCGCACCCCGCCGGCCGGCCTGGACCTGAGCACGCCACTGAACTTCGTGTCTACATCAGACACCTACGGCGGGAACTCGGGCTCGCCCGCCGTGACTCCCGAACTGGAGCTGGTCGGGCTCAACTTCGACCGCAACATCGACGGTCTGTCGCGCGACTTCATCTACCTCCCCGAGCAAGGCCGGAACGTGATGGTGGACGTCCGCGCGATTCGGGCGACGCTGGATCACGTCTACGATCTGGACCGGATCGTGGCGGAGCTCGATTCGGGCCAGCTGTACCGGAGCGAGGAGGAGGCGGACGCGGCAGGTGGGCAGTAACCTGCCAGCCGATCGGGAGTTCGGGTCGTGCCGGACGGCGTGTGAAACCGGTGTGTCATCGAGTCGCGTAGTGTCCTCCTGATGGAGACCATCTGGCAGGACTTCAGATACGGCCTTCGCGCCCTCCGGCGCGGAGGCCTCCTCATCATGATCGCCGTGCTCTCCCTCGGCATCGGCATCGGCGCCAATACGACCGTCTTCAGCGCCGTCGATGTGTTCATGATTCGTCCGCTGCCGTACCCGGAATCAGACCGGCTGTACACTGTCTGGACCAACAACCGTGAGCGCGGCTGGACGCAGGTCTCCTATTCCGTACCTGACTTTGTCGATCTGCGCGAACAGAGCCGCACGATGTCTGTCGCGGCCACGAGCGGAGCCAGCTTCAATCTCTCGGAGGGAGACCGGCCGGAGCGGCTGACCGGCGCGCGCGTGACGGCGAACTTCTTCCAGGTACTGGGCGTCCAGCCGGCCGAGGGCCGCGGCTTCCTGCCGGATGAGGAAATCGAGGGCCAGCACCGGGTCGCCGTCATCACCGATGGACTCTGGCAACGCCGTTTCGGTGGCGACCCAGCCATTCTGGGAAGCACAGTGCTGCTGAACGGCGCGCCCCATACGGTGGTGGGCGTAATGCCGCCGAGGTTCTGGTACATGAGCCCGGGCAATGACATCCTGGTCCCGTTTCCCATTTCCGGCACGGAATCCCGCAACTCCCACTACGTCAGTGTTCTGGCACGTCTCAACGCCGGTTTCAGCGAGGAGCAGGCCAGGGACGAGGCCGTGCGAATCGCCACCCAGCTAGCCCGGGAGTATCCCGAGACCAATGCGGGGAACAGCGCGGCTCTCATCACCCTCCACGATGACATCTTCGACGAAGGTTTCGAGAGCGGGACTCTCATCTCCAGCATCGCCGTACTTTTCGTGCTTCTCATCGCCTGCGCCAACGTGGCCAATCTCCTGCTGACCCATGCAGCGGGGCGCGATCGCGAGGTTGCCGTTCGAACCGCGCTGGGTGCGAACCGTGCCCGGATCGTGCGGCAGTTCCTGACGGAGGCACTGATCCTGTCGGCAGCCGGCGCCGCGCTGGGCGTGGGGCTGTCCGTGTTCGGCATCCGCGGTCTGATCTCAGTGATGCCGCCATGGTTCCCGCGCGTGGACGAGATCGGCCTGAACGGGCGCGTTCTGTGGTTCACCCTCTTCGCCGCCGTGGTCAGCGCCATCCTGGTCGGTCTGGCGCCCGCCATCCAGGGTGCGCGCGCGAACACGGTCGACTCCCTCAAGGAAGGTGGCAGGGGAGGCACCGCTGTTCGCGGCGGCCGGCTTCGGAAGGCCCTGGTGGTGGGTGAGGTGTCGCTGGCCCTGGCCCTCGTCGTCTGCTCCGTGCTCCTGGTGCAGGGGTTCGTCAACGTCCGCCTCGCCGATCGCGGATTCGACGAGAGCGATGTCCTGACCTTCCGGGTGGCGTTGCCTGCCGAGAGTTATCCGGACACGGCGTCAACCGTCGATTTCCACACACAGCTGGGTCAGCGGTTGCAGGCGCTGTCCGGGGTGGGCACGGTCGGCGCGACCACCATCCTTCCGACCGAGGTCAACAGCAGCACCTCGTACGCGCTCCCGGGCGAAGACATCGAGAGCGACCAGGATCGCAAGGTGACCAGCATCCGTGATGTGACGCCCGGCTATTTCGAGGCGCTGGATATTTCCGTCCTGCGGGGGCGGGGGATAGAAGACCGGGATCGGGCCGACGGGAGACGGGTCATCGTCATCAACGAGGCGATGGCGGAGCGGCACTGGCCGGACGTGGACCCGGTCGGGCGCGAGTTGATCTTCTATTCGGGCCGCAAGGAGATCGTGGGGGTCGTCGCCAACACGAACGACCAGACCAGCGAGCTGGGCGATCGCCCGATGGTGTTCTTCTCCGCCTTCCAGGACGACAACCGGGGCATGAGCTGGGTGGTCGAATCACAGGTGCCGATCGAAACGCTTGCCGGCGCCGTTCGCGCCGAGGTGCTTTCGCTCGATCCGAATCTGCCGGCCTACAACATCCGCACGTTCAGCGAGGTCATTGATGAGTCGCTGGGCGGTGATACGATCATGGCCAAGATCATGTCGGTCGTCGCGATCATCGCCCTCGTGCTCGCCCTCGCCGGAGTGTACGGAGTGATGGCCTACTCGGTATCGCAGCGCAGGCAGGAGATGGGGGTCCGCATGGCGCTGGGCGCCCAGAACCGCGATGTGCTGGGCATGGTGTTGCGCCAGGGCTCCGTGCTGGCCGCGATGGGCGTCGTGATTGGCCTTGCGGTGGCGTTCGGCATGGCGCGTGGCCTTTCCTTCTTCCTCTACGGCGTCAGCGCCTTCGAGCCGGTCACCTACGGGGTCGTGGCCGCGGCTCTCCTGGCTTCCGGCGTCGTCGCGACGTTCTTCCCGGCGCGCAGTGCCACGAAGGTTGATCCGGTGGTGGCTCTGCGGGCTGAATAGGCATCAGCCCTCCTCCAGCTCCTCCAGCGTGCGCGGCCAATCGTCCTTCAGCAGCCGCGACAGAGCCCGATCGGCCAGGCGTCGTCCTCCCGTTTGGCAGTTCGCGCAGTAGTTCGTCTCCCGATCCGCATACACGATGCGCTGGACGGGAGCGCCGCACGCGGGGCAGGGCTGGCCGTATTTGCCGTGCACCGCCATCTCCGGCCGGAATGCCGTCACCTTCTCGGGGAAGCCGTCTCCAACTTCCGCGCGAAGTCGATCCATCCATTCGCGCAGCACCTGGCCCGTTGCGAGATGGAGCGACCGGATCTCTCCGTCTGACAGGCTGCTTGTCCACTTGATCGGCGACAGGCCAGCCCGGTGCAGAATCTCGTCCGAGTAGGCATTGCCGATCCCGCTGAACTTGCGCGGGTCGCACAGCGCACGCTTCACGGTGTGGTTTCCGTCGAGCAGGCGGGCGCGGAACGAGGACAGCCCGGCTTCAAGAGGTTCGATTCCCCCGGGATCGTGGCCGGTCAGTTCCTCTGTGCCCCGCACGACATACAGAGACGCCCGCTTCTTTGTGCCTGCCTCCGTCAGGATCAGCGCGCCGCGATCAAAGTCGAAGGCGGCCAGCCCGATCCTGCCGGGAATGCCCTCCCCCGCGGGCCGCATGCGCAGACGACCGGCGATCATGAGGTGGAGCACGAGGAACAGATCACCTTCGAACTCGAAGACGATGCGCTTGCCCAGCCGACGAAAGCCGGTCGCCTTGCGACTCTCCACCTCGGAGATGGGCGGGTCTACCGAGCGCAGCAGGAACGGGCTCTTCAACCGGACGCGCTCGAGCCGGGCGCCGGACAGGCGCCGGCTCAGACTCTCCACATAGACCTCAACGTCGGGCAGCTCGGGCACGCGGTCGTCTCGTCCTGACAGGGTACTCGGCTGACTACGGCAACAACGGGAATCTAGCCAACCGGGTGCCTCGACAAACGTCCCTTGAGACCACCCTTGCACCTCACGTTACGTCAGGTTGTATCCTGCGTGCCAGTCGATTGCGACTCGACAATCCAGCGCGGACGCGCGCCGTGGTGAGGGAGAACGAGATGGACCAGGAGACACGGCGACCGGCTTGATCCAGGAGTTCACAGGGGGTGACGCCGGGATCCAGCAGTCGCTGGGCCACATGGTCTCGGAGAACCGGGAAAGCATGTACGCCCAGTGGGGCGTGGACCCAAAGGTGGCCGAGTACATGGGCAAGGCGATGGCTGCCCTTCACACGATCGGCTGAAACCCGTCCTTCTCGCACCTCGTTGGGTGAGCTGTGTCTCCGGGCTGAGCCGCCCTTCGAACCATCGGCGCTCCAGCAGCGTCGACACTCGGGACACACCCGAAGGCGAGACAGGCCAGCAACACCAGCAACGCGGGGAGCCGGATCCAATGGACACGCTGCTTCAAGACCTGCGCTACAGCGTTCGCACGCTTCTCAAGAGCCCGGTGTTCACAGTCGTAGCAATTCTGACCCTTGCTCTTGGAATACCCGGAACAGCTCACGCTGGTGTGGACCAACTTCGGGCCTGACCTCCCCCAGAACTGGGTGTCCGGTCCCGAGTACGCGGAGATGCGCGAGTTCAACACCCAGTTCGAGGACATCGGCGTGGTCGTGCCGACCACAGTGGCGTTCACGGGAGAGGGGGAGCCCGAACAGATTGGGGCGGCCGCCGTGTCCGGGCCGTTCTTCCGAGTCATGCGGGTTGCCAGTGCCCAGGGTCGGCTGATCAGCCAGGAGGACGATCAGCCTGGCGCCCCGGCGGTGGCCGTCCTCAGCTACGGCTTCTGGCAGCGGCGGTTCGGCGGCGATCCGGGCATCCTCAACCAGACGATCACCGCCAACGACCAGCCCTACACGGTGGTCGGCGTCCTCCCCGCCGACTTCAGAATCCTGCACCCGGACGCGCAGTTTCCCGACAACGTGGACATCTGGGTAGCGATCGTACCCGTTTTCGGAGCGGCGTACGACCAGCTTCCGCGGGGCAATCATGGGCTGCGCGCGTTCGGGAGACTCAACTCCGGGGTGACGCTGGCCCAAGCGCAGGCCGACATGGACGCCGTCGCCACGCGGCTGCTGGAGAAGACGCCCAACTACTACGGAAGAATCGACGGGTGGGGGATCACCGTGCTGTCCCTCCATGGCGATCTGGTGGAGGACGTCAAACCCGCGCTCATGATCCTGCTGGGCGCCGTTGGGTTCGTGTTGTTGATTGCTTGTGTGAACGTGGCCAACCTGCAACTCACGCGTGCTGCGGCCCGGGAGCGCGAGATGGCGCTTCGCTCTGCCCTGGGAGCGGGCCGTGGACGCCTGGCCCGACAGCTGGTGACGGAGAGCCTGGTGCTGGCCTCTGCGGGGGCGGCCGTAGGTCTTCTGGTGGCGTTCTGGCTGGTTCGAGTCCTGACTACGGTAGCGCCCGAAGGTCTGCCGTTGCGTGACGCCATCTCGATCGACGGCAGCGTGCTTCTGTTTACGCTGCTCATGACCGTGCTCACGGCGCTGTTCTTCGGCCTCGCGCCGGTGCTGGTTTCGCTCAAGGACTCTCTCTCCTCCTCCCTGAAGGAGGGCGGGCGCGGAAGCACCAGCGGTGCAGGGGGGCGCCGGCTGCGGGCCGGGCTGGTCATGTCGGAGGTTGCGCTGGCACTAGTGCTGCTGGTCGGCGCCGGCCTGATGATGAAGAGCCTCGCCCAAATGCTGCGGGCCGATCCCGGCTACCAGACGGAGCAGCTGATGACGATGCGTGTGGCGCTTCCGGGTGCCCGGTACGACACGGAAGCCAGCGTCGCCTTCTGGGATCAGCTGCTGGAGCGCGCCGCGGCGCTTCCGGGTGTCTCCTCCGCCGGCGTCATCTCGCACCTCCCGCTCAGCGGTGCCTATGCGTCAGGATCCACAGCGGTGGAGCGGAGCGATGCCGTACCCCTGACCGAGGGGTTCAACTATCCGTTCATCGAGGCCGACCGCCGCTGGGTAAGTCCCGACTACTTCCAGACCATGGGAGTCGAGTTGATCTCCGGCCGCAACTTCACGCGCGCGGACAACGTGGATGCACTTCCGGTGGCCATAGTAGATGAGGAATTTGCCGACCGGTTCTGGCCCGGCGAGGACCCCATCGGCCAGCGTGTGACTCTCGGGGCCGGCGGAGGGCAGCCCACGTGGCGCGAGGTAGTGGGCCTGGTGCGCCACTCGAAGCACTATGACCTGACCACCGTGGGGCGGGAGCAGGCCTACTTCCCCTATGCCCAGTTCGGTATCAACGCGATGTACCTGACAGTGAGAACGACGGCGGAGCCCGCCGCGCTGTCTCGTGCGCTGCAGAGCGAGGTGTGGGAGCTGGATGCGAACCAGCCGGTGTCGGACCTCCAGACGATGGGTGACCGGGTGAGCGGCACCGTCGCCCAACCGCGGTTCAACCTGGTTCTGCTGGCTGGCTTCGCGGTGCTCGCGCTGGTTCTGGCCGCCGTAGGCATTTACGGCGTCATAGCCTATTCGGTTGGACAGAGAACCCATGAAGTAGGAGTGCGGATGGCGCTCGGTGCCGACCGGGGCGCGGTCCGAGCCCTGTTCCTCAAGCAGGGCATGGGCACGGTGGGCCTCGGCCTCCTGTTCGGGCTCGTGGCAGCCCTGGCGCTGTCCCGTCTGCTGACCAGTCTGCTGTACTCCGTCAGCCCGGCCGATCCGACGACGTACATCGCCGTGGCTGCGGTCCTGACGCTGGTTGCCGCGGCCGCCTGTCTGGTCCCGGCTTCGATGGCAACACGGGTGGAGCCGGTGAGTGTGTTGCGGGACGAGTAAGGTTGCCTGGCGGCGGCGCCCCGAGGGAGCGCCCGATAGGAGCCGGTGTATCCGTTGCAGGGCCTCACTCGACCATCGCAATACAGGAGCTTCCCAGATCTTGCATCTCGCGCTCATCCTGACCGTTATCCGAACCCTTTATCCGGGGCAGCCCCAGGAGGCGCCCGCAGTGATCGACTTCGAGACCCTGCCGGGTGGCGAGCCCGCCTGTTCCAGCTGCCCGCTTACCGACGAATACTCCGCCGGGTGGGGGGTGGAGTTCTCGTTTCGATCCTGGCAGGCCGAGGAAGGACACGCGCAACTGATCGAGTCGAGCTCGTACGACCCGCCCGCACCGGATCCAAACCACAGCGTCACAGC
>JBDHIQ010000243.1:0-2977 GCA_039587395.1 Gemmatimonadota bacterium | reverse complement strand
GGAAAGGGCGGCCCCGGTGGAGCCGCCCCGCCGAGTCTATCCAATGCATATTAGTGCTCTCCTTAGCCATCCTTTGGGTCAAGGACGGTCAGAGAGACCCAGTGGGCTTAGAACGGCGGTTTGAAGTCTGTGCCGTACCTCTGGTTGATCATCTCGTAGAGCGGCCCGACAAGTTCGGGAAAGTCAAGGGTTACCTCGGCGAACCACGCCGGGTACTCCAACTTCTCGTCCTGGTCGACTGCCACGACCCGTGTGATCGGCGGCGGGTATGTGCGCTCGTTGTGCACGATCTCCCGGACTCTGATCTCGTCTTTCGTCACGTTCCAGACCATGTAGTCATCGGCGAGTGTGACCGGACCGTCGTACGTGAGGCGGATCGACGAAAGCACGTTCGGCATGATGTCGAAGTCGGCATAGAAGTGGTACGCGATCGCCTCTCTCGGTTCGATCATGCTCATCAGCTTGCCAAATATCGGCGGCGGCGTATGCACCTGCGCTCCGACGATCAGCGCCCGCTCCACCGGGAAGCTCATCTTCTCGATCAGGTCGCTGACGGTGGGGAAGCACTCGTGGATGACCACGTCCGCGTCGGTAGCGTATTCGAGCCAATACTGGTTGGGATAGTTGTCGCCGCTGAACACGAACTTCAGGTCGTTCCATTCGAGGCTAAAACTCACCGATCCTTCGATGGCGTGAACGGCTGGCCACGACCGGATAGTCACTCCGTTCTCCTCGTAGACGACCACATTTTCTCCTCGCCAATCGAACTCGGAGATCTCTAACTCGGTGGACGCGGGCGGGAATGCCCCCTTGCGAGTCTCGATGTCCCAAGTCAGAGCCCGATAAAGATTCTCCAACGCGTACTGCGTGCCCAGTTCAGGCGTCGAGCCGCTCGGTCCCCAGACGCGAAGCGGCGTAGTCGCACCACCCACCTGTCTGCCTACGAAGAAGTTGGCCAGATCGCCGAAGTGATCCGTGTGGAGGTGGCTAAGGAAGATCTTGTTGAGATAGTCGTAAGGGATTCTCAACGCGGACAGGCGTTCGGCGGAACCGTTGCCGATGTCGAAGATGAACTTGTCGCCGTTACCCAACTCGACGAGGAAGCACGCAGCGGCCTGCGCAGGCCGCATAATCGGCATCCCCGTTCCGCAGGATATGATGCGAATCTCGTCAGGAGAGAGGTCTTCCGTGCCGGGGTAGTAGACTTGACCGTCGTGGGTCCCCGCGAGCGGCGATTCGTGGACCGATGCCTCCTGCGCCTCAGCGAGACTGTCTCCGGCGGAGGAGCGACCGACGATGTAGCCCACCGCCACTGCGATGACAGCAACTATGATCAGCGCACTGCTTATCTGTCGTTTCAAGATGGTCTCCTCTTGTCTGGATCGGATCAGGTGGGATCGGTTGCCTAAACTCTTTGGATGTGGGGCTGCGGGACAAGAGGCCACCTGCCCACCAGCCATACTGCTCTCTGCGTGGAACCCCGCGGAGGGATAGCGTATGCCATGAACGCTCCGTCGCTATGCCCAGCGCTATCCCCCCGAGCGAGGAAGACAGAGAGTGCATGGTCGGCGCGCTCTCGCCGACGACGGAGGCGACTCCGAGCACGAGCCGGGGGTAGCCGGTGAGGGACGCCGGGGCAATGATGGGTGTGGGAGGTTGGCGCTCTAGTTTCCGGCTGCCGAACCGCACGCAGAGAGAATACTGAAATCAGCTTACGCATGAACAGCGTATCGCTACGCGGCCAATCATGGCGGAGCGTCTGACCGTGGCAACCGACTCCTGCTACGACTACGCCATCGTCGGTGGCGGCATCGTGGGCCTGTCCACCGCGTATGCGCTCTCCCGCCGCTTCCCATCCGCCTCTCTCGTGTTGCTCGAAAAGGAAGGCCAGTGGGGGCGCCACCAGACGGGGCACAACAGCGGGGTCGTCCACTCGGGCGTCTACTACAGGCCGGGCAGCCTGAAGGCCAGCCTTACGGTCCAGGGCAACCGCGAGATGATCACCTTCTGCCGGGACCACTCCATCCCGCATGCGGTCCGCGGGAAAGTCATTGTGGCGCTGGACGAATCAGAGATGCCCGGATTGGACCGCCTGCTGGCCAACGGGACGGCAAACGGCATCCAGGTCAGCCGCTTGGGCCCGGAGAAGTTGTCGGAACTGGAACCACACGCGCGGGGAATCGCGGCGCTGCACGTTCCCAGCGCCGGCGTGGTGGACTACGGGAGTGTGTCCACGGTTCTTGCCGGGTTGCTGAGCGAGAACGGGGTGGACCTCAAGTTGAGTCAGGAGGTCCGCGCCATAACGCACCTCGACTCCGGACGGGTCCACCTGGAGACGACAGGCGAGGCGCTTCAGACTCGCTATCTGGTGTGCTGCGCCGGCCTCCAGAGCGATCGATTGGCGCGGCTCGCGGGGCTCCAGGTGGAGACCCGCATCGTCCCGTTCCGGGGCCAGTACTTCAACATCGGTCGGCCAAGCGCCGACCTGGTGCACAGCCTGATTTACCCGGTGCCCGATCCGCGCTTTCCATTCCTGGGCGTGCATCTGACCAGGGGAATTGACGATCACGTGCACGCCGGGCCAAACGCCCTGCTGGCCCTCAAGCGAGAAGGCTACGGGCCGCTGGATTTCTCGGTGCGAGATGCCGCGGATGCGCTCACTTACCCCGGATTCTGGAGACTCCTGAGCCGCAGCGGTCTCAGTGGGCCAAAGGAGGTGGCGCGCACGGCCAGTTCGGCAGCCTTCGCGCGCAGCGTGCGAAGCCTGGTTCCGGAGGTTGATCCCGCTGATTTGAGCAGGGGCTCCAGCGGAATCAGAGCGCAGGCTCTCACGAGGGAAGGGCGACTGGTCGACGACTTCCTGTTCACCGAGGGGCCGAACTCGCTGCACGTCCTCAATGCCCCCTCTCCGGCCGCGACGGCCGCATTTCCCATCGGACGGGCCATCGTGGACAGGATCGTCCAGGCGACCGGCTAG
>JBDHIQ010000242.1:0-5260 GCA_039587395.1 Gemmatimonadota bacterium | reverse complement strand
TTGCAGGTTGCCCGTGTGTACGGAGGGAACCCGGGCCTTTCGGCCCAGTTCCCCACCTCCTGCTCCGGGTAAGTGCACGTTCCGAGCCGGAGACTGAAACCGCCGGAACCGCGGCTGCGTAAGGTGGCCGGGAGGAGAACACGATGTTCGAAACGCTCGCTCTGTTCTTGTGGATAGTCCTGACCGGTGTGGCTTCAATAGGAGGCTACATCGTGACGAAGCGGTTTGTGCAGGAACGGCTCCGGTACGTGGACGCCGTGCACAAGCGACGCGCACCGCTCCTGGCCGGGACCGCTGCCGGTGTTCTCGCCCTGCCGATCGTCGCCGTCTTCCCGTTCATCGGGTTCGGCACGGCAGTGCTGTTCGGGCTGGGCGTGGGCAAAGGTGTGTCATCCGGGCGGCGGGAGTTCAAACAACTCCCACCGTAGGTCAGAACTCCAGGTCCAGAGACCAGATTCCCGAGTTCATGTCTGACACCCACACCAGCCCGTCGTGCAGTTGCGGCGCCCAGGTGCATGTCCCAGACCCACTGGCGCAGGCGCCCGGGCCGTCGTATGCCAGACTGGCGATCTCGCGCCCCTGCCGGTCCAACTCGCCGAGTAGCTGACCGGACACATCCAGAGCCCGAATTCCCTACCTCCTTGGGATTGCGGAGATCGCTGGCGTCAATCACGTGCATGATCCCGGGCGTGGAGAAGTCCTCTTCCCCGACGAACACGTAGCCTGCCTCCGGCCAGTACCAGGCGTTGTGCGCCTGCCGGCCTTCCGGGATGATCCGGCTGACCTCCACCGGGTGCTCCGGTGAACCACCGGCGATTCCATTCCCGACGTCCAGGATGATCAGGCCCGCATTCCAGTGAGCCAGGAAGCCAGGAAAGCCAGCCCATCGCGAACGTACACGTCGTGGAGGAACTGCCCTAACGTCGTGCCCGTGCCGCCCCAGAAGCTCGCCATCACCTCGGGATTTGCCGGGTCCGTTACGCGGATGATCTGGAGCCCGCTCCCCGAGGTCGGGTTCGTGCCATCGACGACGGCATACACGTAGTCGCCCTCGATCCACACGTTGTGCACGCCTGGCCTGAGTCTGAAGTCGGTGAAGTGCGTGATCGGCTCCGGGTGAAGAGGATCGGTGATGTCCAGGAGCGTGATGCCGTTAGGTGACTCGCTCTCGTGCGTCAGGACAGCCAGGGTTCCGTCGCTGCGAATCTTCACATCGTTTACCGTTCCCGCAGCTACGGCAACGGAACTGGTGATGCGCGGAGAAGCCGGATCGCTGACGTCCCAGGCGTACAGCCGGTTTCCGGGGTTGATTCCGGTCCCCGTGTTCCGCTGACCCCAGGTGCCGGTATAGGCAAACTGGTCCAGGAGCCAGAGGTCCGAAGTGAACCTATCGTCGACCGCTCCCTGTCCGACCACCCGAAAGCTGGCAGGAGAGAGATCTCTGGAAACCACCTGTACGTCCGCGTCAGCTCGCCCGCCGGACACGGTTGCCACGACTGTGGCCGTGCCGGCCTGATAGGCCACGAAGCGCCCATCCGCCGTGATCAGACCGGCGTCGGACGGTTGGACCGACCAGCTCACGGCCGCGCCCGGCGCCGGAGAACCATCCGGGCCTCGCACATCGGCGGAGAACTGGCCGACGTCTCCCTGACGCAACTGGGCCGGGCCGGACGCGATGCGCACGTTTAGCTGTTGCTCCGGCTGCCCGGGCGAGGTCGAACTCGAGCACGCCCACAGGACGCTCGCCATGGCGAGCGCCGACAGTGTCATGCCTCTCATCCGGAACCTGAATGTCACTAGCCCGCTCTCTCTTCCACCGGTGTAGATCCTGTATCGGTCGGTGCCTCTCCGTGCCACGGCCAGTTCACCTCTCGCCTGCTACGCGGCCGCCAATCTATGAGGTTGTGGTCCTCCGCACAGAAAGCCCGGGGCAGCCTGGCAACAGAAAAGGGGCCGCCACGCTAACGCATGGCGGCCCCTGTGCGGTTCCCCTGTGAGCACCAGGCTCGCGCGGTGGCCCGCGCCGAGAGAGCGCGAGGAGCCTACTTGGCGACGGTCCCGTCGCCTCTGAGCCCCGACGTCACCCAGGCCATGCCCAGTGGCTGCGCCCCGGCGTAGAATGAGCCGACGACTTCGCGCGTGGCCACGTCTACGATGTGGACTTCGTTCTGCTCGGGTGCGCTGACAAACGCTCTCCTGCTGTCGGCCGAAAAGACGATATCCCACGGTTGGATTGCCAGCTCCACGGAGCCCAGCAATTCGCGCGAATACGCGTCGAAGATGGTGACCGTCTTGCTCGTCCGGTTGGAAACCCACACTTCGTGGCCATCGGGACGGAATCGGACGCGGATCGGATCTTCTCCGCCGCTATCCAGCGTGGCTTCCCGGCGGTCCTTCCGCGTGTTGATGATGGTCAGCGTGTTGTCCCCTCGATTCGCTACCCACAGCCACTTGCCCCCTACCGGCGAGACGTCCAACCCCTCCGGCTCCGCACCGGTCGGGATGCGCCCGGCAACGGTTGTCTGGCGGTTGATGACGCTGACGGAGTCGGAGTTCGCGTTGGCCACGTAGAGCTTCCGGTTGTTCGGTGTGGCAACCAGTGTGTGGCTCTTGGCCCCACCGGTCTTCCACAGCATGAGCAACTGGCCGGTGGCGGCATCGAGCTCGACGATGCCGCTGTCCGCCTCGGCCGTGAGCCACAGCCGCAGTCCGTCACGACTCACCCGGATGTCGTGAAGATCACCATAGTCGATGGTGTAGGAATTCACGACGCTGTGTCCGACCAGATCCAGCACCGTCACGGCTTCGCCGCTCCCCCCGAACTGCGAGGCAATGGCGCTGGCCACGTAGGCGAACCGGCCGTCCGGTGATGTGGCAACCTGGCGTGGCTGCGGACCCGTAGGCAGCCGGGCGAGGATTTCCTGGGTCTCGGGATCGATCACGGAGGCTTCCGAGGAGCGGCTGTTTACGACCACCAGCTTCTCCTGTGCGGCGGCCCGTGCGAACACGCCGCTGAGCATTAGTTGCAGGCTGAGTGCAACGATTGTCGATCTCGCTCTCATCCTCTTCCCTCTCACAGAAGGCAGCCTGCACCTCCGGGACCTTCACCCGCCCATCGCGTGGAAGACACTCAAAGCCTGTACAATACAGCACTTTGAAGAGTGTCGGGCAAGGTGTGCTACACTGTCCCGGTCGCAGGTTTCCGTACAACGACTGTCGCGACCGGTAGTCTAGTAGTAGCAAGCGCGGGTCCGCGAGCTCCGTGCGGGCGCTCGCCGAGCCGCCAGGCCGGTCAGCGACCACCCCCGTCAGCTCCGATCGGATCTCCTGGGGGCAGGTTGGAGGGAAGGGAGAGCTCTTCGGGATTGTACGGGCGCTTCTGCCAGCGCCGGATGTCCTCGGCCGCCAGTACCGTTTCCGGGGCGCCGCCGGGGTCGGCCTCGAGCCGGGCCGCCAGCGCGTCAAGACGTGCCGAGAGAACGGCGCGCACGCTCGCGGCATTTCGACCGCTACCCGCTTCGCTGATCATTCTGTCCAGCACCACGCGTCGTGCGGTCCGAGCTACCTCCGCACGGTACGAATCAGCCGGCAGGGCTGAACCCCAGGTGACGGCCAGCAGCCGGTCCACCACCTCCTCGAGACCCGGATAGGCCACGTTTCGATTATCGACGCCGCGACCGCCTGTGGGTCGAACGTGGGACTTGTACCGGACGCGAAGCGCTCCTGGGCTGGCATCCCGAACGAGCGCGGCGGTATCAGCGCGAGGATCGACTCCGGCAAGGCCAGGAAGTCCGGATCGATGGTCTCCAGGACAGCCTCCAGCGCTTCCCGCTGGGTTTCCGGCATCACGACTTCCATCACCCGCTGACCATCGCCACGGACGGCATAGTTGTAGTCGACGCCACCCACGCTGCGCACGGCCGCCTGTGTCTGATACCGGTGGTGGAGATACAACGGGACAAGCACACCCTCCAGCGAGGCAAGCGGCTGGCCGCTGCGAATGGACTCCTCGCCAAACCGGTCCAGTCCGATGCCACGCACGGCTATCTGGGTCCGCAGCGCCTGGATGGGATCCGCGCCGTTGTCCCACAGATGGGCCAGCGGGTGGGCGGCTCCCGGCGATCTTGCGTCCGCGTCGCTGATAAACCGAATCCCGCGATCAAGGCCGTCTCGAATGATCCCGTGGAGCGCCGCGGCTTCGTCTACGCTGGAACCGAAGTGCGAGTAGAGCCAGGTGATGGCAAACTTGTCGTACTCGCCAATCCCGACAGCGTAGGCGTCCGACAGGTCTATCTCGCCGCCGCCAGTGATCCGGGCCAGCGGTGCGGGATAGTCCATCACGCTGGTCCTGCCGTAGGCGCTTGCGATGAAGTTGTGAGCCAGGCCGAGCGTATGCCCCACCTCGTGCGCGGACAGCTGCCTGACCCGCGCCAGCGCCATCTGAACCGCGTTCCCGTTCGCGGCCAGCGCGCTCAGGTACCCGTAGCCGGGACCGGCGGCCATATCGCACGTGCCGAACCACTCCTGCCCGGGATCGGTGAAGGCGGTGCGGGTGGCGCCCGTCCCGCCTTCGGCTCCGACCAGCCCCATCCCGACGCCGAGTAGATGATCCTGCCGCAACCGGAGGCTGCCCAGGTTCACGTTGCCCTTCAGAATCTCGCCTGTCCTCGGGTCGACGACGGTCGAGCCGTAGGACCAGCCACGCGTCGATCGGTGCGTCCAGTGAATCATGTTGTATCGCAGATCCATCGGATCCGCGCCGTCCGGGAGCATCTCGACCCGGAACGCGTCGATGAAGCCAGCCGCTTCGAACGCCTGGTTCCACCACGACGCACCCTCCAGCAGCGCCCCGCGAATCGGCTCGGGCACGCCGGGATCCAGGTAGTAGACAATCGGCTCGACAGGCTCCGAGCGATCCGCCGCCGGATCGCGTTTCTCCAGCCGGTGTCTGGCTACCCATTGGACCACCAGGGGCTCATCTATCGGCGTTGCGTAATCGTGGAAGCTGATTCCGAACGCCCCGACCCGGGGATCGACCTCGCGCGGCCGGTATCCAGCATCCGGCAACCGCACCAGCGAGTGGTGCTGGCGAAACGTCACGGCCCCCCCGCTGGCCGCCGTCTGCCGCACCAGCGGGCCCGGCTCATCGCTCGTGAAGGTGAGCGACACCTCCACCTCGGTGTTCTCCGGGAATGCGCGGGTGCGCGGCAGGTAGACCACGCTGCGGCTGGCGTCCAACCGATACGTCCCCTGTCGCGCC